>JBEICT010000114.1:0-10200 GCA_040383865.1 Flavobacteriales bacterium
CCGTGCCAACAGCGAACCCTCGGAGCAGCGGGCTCAAGCACATCGGCATTGCGAACATAAACACGAAAAGAGCGGATCCGACATCGTATCGACACAAGCCTAAATTTTTCCCGTAAGCCATGGGGAACCTGCGTCTGACGGAAAAATGGGAGGATGATGGAGACCGAAAGTGTCCAGACATTCATGGTCATGGGTGCACATCACTGCATTGGCTAAGCCAGCCAAGTCCCCCTTGCCAATGCCCCCGCCGTCCCCAACTTTACCCCATGCGCCACCTGGTCCCACTCCTGCTGCTCCTGCTCGTTCCCCAACTGGCCCTTGCCCAGAAACGCAAGAAGGACAAGGGCCCCAGTGAGCTGGAGGTGCGGCAGGCGCTGGTGGTGGAGGCCGAGGCCGCCTTTAAGGCCGGTGATCTGGCCACGGCGGAAACGAAGTACACGCAGGCCCTGCGCCTGTGGAACGACCGCGCCGACCGCTACCAACGGGCGCTGGTGCGTGTGGCACAAGGCGACTCTGCCGGTTATTGCACCGACCTGGCCACCTTCGGCGGCAACGATGAACTGCAGAAGCAACTGTACCGCAGTGGCTGTACCAAGCGCGACAGTGTGCCCTTCGCTTCCACCGGTCTGGCCACGTCCCGTTTCCCCGGCGCCACGGAGGCGTTGACCTACACCTACCGGCACGAGGGGCGCACGGTCTACAAGCTGTACAATGCGCAGAAGGAGCACATGGTGTCGTTCTTCGTGCTGGCCGGCGATACGGCGTTCGCCTACTGCGATACTCTGCCCAGCTTCCCCGGTGGTGAAAAGGCCTTGTACAGCTTCCTCGGAACCAACACGAAATACTCGGCTCTGGCCATTGAGAACGATCGCAGCGGCACGGTCTACGTGCGGTTCCGCGTGGGCACGGATGGGAGCATCGGCAACATCCAGGTGTTCAAAGGCGTCTACCATGCACTGGATGATGAGGCCGTGCGCGTGGTGGGCACCATGCCCGCATGGAACCCCGGCCAGTGGCAAGGGCGTCCCGTGCCGGTGCTGTACAACCTCCCCGTTCGCTTCACGCTGCGCTGATCCACCTGACCTTGCGCAGGCGCCAACACGATCGCCTTTCGCACCTTTGGGCCTGTAGGAACGGAACACTGCACACGTGCGCATCGCTGTCAATACCCGTCTGTTACTGCCCGACAAGCTCGAAGGCATCGGCTGGTTCACGCATGAGACCATGCAGCGTGTGGTGAAGGCGCACCCCGAGCACGAGTTCCTCTTCCTCTTCGACCGGGCCTACGACAAGCGCTTCATCTACGCGCCGAACGTGACCCCGGTGGTGATGGGCCCACCCACGCGCCACCCGCTGCTGTACCGCCTGTGGTTCGATTGGCTGCTGCCGCGCAAGCTGAAGGCTTTGAAGGCCGATGCCTTCATCAGTCCCGATGGCTTCCTTGCGCTGCGCAGCAACCTGCCTACTCTTGCGGTGCTTCACGACCTCAACTTCGAGCACTATCCCGAAGACCTCCCGCGCGCCTACAGCCGATACTACCGCCGCTACTTCCCGCTCTTCGCGCGCCACGCCACACGACTGGCCACGGTGAGCGAATACAGTCGCCGCGACATTGCACAGCGCTATGCCGTGAACGCCGACCGCATTGATGTGGTGTACAACGGTGTGGGCCCTGCCTTTGCGCCGCTGAACGAGGCGGACCGCGCGGAGGCCCGCAACACGCTGGCCGGGGGCGCACCCTACTTCGTCTGTGTGGGTTCCATCCATCCACGCAAGAACATCGCACGCCTGCTGCTCGCCTTCGACCGCCTGCTGAGCGAGCACCCCAGCGACCTGCGCCTGGTGATCGTGGGCGAACGCTTCTGGTGGGACGACCGCTTGAAGGACGCCTGGGAACAGGTGCGCCACAAGGACCGGGTGATCTTTACCGGTCGGCTGGGGCAGGACCGCTTGCGGTTGGCCGTGGGTGGCGCCCTGGCGTTGGTCTTCCCCAGCTACTTCGAGGGCTTCGGCATACCGGTGGCGGAGGCGATGCGCTGCGGTGTGCCCGTGGTTGCGGCCGAGGCCACCAGCCTGCCCGAGGTGGCCGGCGATGCCGCGCACTACTGCGACCCCTTCAGTGTGCAGGACATGGCCCGCGCATTGCACACCGTGGCCGGCGATGCCGTGCTGCGCGAACAGCTCGGCGCGGTGGGGCTGCGCCGATCGCAGCGCTACACGTGGGAGAACGCCGCACGCGACCTGTGGAACAGCTTCGAGCGCATGTGCGCCGATGCGGGGATCCCCGTTCAACCCACGCGCTGAGCGGGAGCTGCCTCGCCCAGAAGCACGCGACGCATGGTGCGATTGAAGCGCACGAAGCGTGCAAGGTCGCTGTGATGCCCGCGCGGGAACGAGAACAGTTCACGGTGCACATCGGACGGTATGCTGGCGTAGAGCTTCAGCGCACTGGCATAAGGCACCACGGTATCATGCTGTCCGTGGAAGATGTACACCGGCACCTGCACACGCGCCATGGCCTTGTCGTTGCGGAACGGGTAGCGCAGCAACAGGCGATACGGCAGCACGGGCAGGTAGTGCGTGGCCACATCGTAGAGGTTGGCGAACGGCGTTTCGAGCACCAGCATGCGCGGGGTGTTGGAGGCCGCGACCGGCGTGGCCAGCCCGCTGCCCAGCGAGCGACCGTACACGATGATCTCCGGTTCGGGACGTTCGGCGCGGGCACGATCGTACCACCGTTGCGCATCACCCAAGAGCGCGTGTTCGGTGAGCTTGCCGCGGCTCTTGCCATACCCGCGGTGGTCGGGCATCAGCACATCGAAACCGATATTGGTGAAGCGTTCCGCATATCGCCCCCAGCGGCGCAGGCTGCCGGTGTTGCCGTGGAAGTAAAGGATCAGACCACGTGCGCCCTCCGCCTTGAACCGCAGGGCATGCAGGCGGGCACCATCGGGCGCGTCCAGGAACTCCTCGGTGAAGGGCACACCATGTTTGAACTTGAAGCGGTAGCCATCGCGCAGCGGGAAGCGGATGAAGATGAAGCGCTCCTGGAACAGCCAGTAGAACGCGGCGAGCAGGGCATAGCCCACCACCACCAGCGCCAACAGCGAACCCAAGGCCAGCCACATGGCGCAAAGGTACCGGGCCACCTCGCGGAGAGCGACGATCTTTGCATCATGCTACAACGGTGTTCGCTGACTCTGCTGGCCCTGCTCTTCGCAGGTGCGCTCTGCGGGCAGGCCGTGCAGCGCAAACACCTGCTGATCGCGCTTGGCGGCGGCAGTGCCCTTGCCGAACTGACCGGTCCTGCCGACAGCCTTCGGATGCAGCCTACGAACAGCGGTGTGGTCCACTTCAGCTTCGCCTATGCGTTGGGTGACCGCTGGTCGTTGGGTCTACGCTTCGACCGCATAGGCACTGAAGAACAAGTGGAGCCCATGGACCGCATGCGCATCAACAGCTTCCTGCTGCAGGGCGCCTACCGACCGTGGATCGCACGACGTGCGGCGCTGGAAGTGCACCTTGCCCTGGGCACGTCGGTCATATCCGTGGACCCGGAGAACGAATTGCTGCCCGTGACCGCGAACCCTGGTGCAGTGCTGTATGGCGTGCGCTTCATTCAACTGCTGGGCGGCACCATGGGCCTGTACGCTGCGTTGGAAAGAGGGGTCTCGAACAGCGATGCCGCGAAGTTCAGTGAACAAGCCTTGCTGGATGCCGAGGCCAAGCCCGTGATGCTCTCGTGGAAGGCCACGCGGGCAACGATCGGCCTGGTCGTACGGTTCTAACGCTTATCGCGCAGGAACACCCATTCGCTCTCGGTGCTCTCCGCAGGCGCAAAACGATAACCGTCGCCATCATAGGCCTTCAGTTGGCCGGGCTCCAGCAAGCGGTGCTGAATGATGTGGCGCGCCATGGCCCCGCGCTGGTGCTTGGCGTACATCATCACCACCTTGTAACCGCCCGGCCCTTTGTCCTTGAACACCGGGGTGATCACCCGCGCGTTGAGCACCTTGGGCCGCACGGCCTTGAAGTACTCGGTGCTGGCCAGGTTCACCACCACTTCGTCCTTGTTCGCTGCGAGATCGGTATTCAGTTGTTCGGTAATGCGGTCGCCCCAGTAGGCATAAAGGTCCTTGGCACGGCCCACGGGGAGCTTGGTGCCCATCTCCAGGCGGTAGTCCTGCATAAGGTCCAGCGGACGCAGCACCCCGTAGAGGCCACTGAGGATGCGGAGGTGCCGTTGTGCGAAACGCATATCATCGGCATCGAGCGTGGCGGCATCCAGCCCCCGGTACGCTTCACCGTTGAAGACATGCACGGCCGTGCGCGCGTTCTTCGCGGTGAACGGCATGTTCCACGCCTGGTAGCGTGCATGGTTGAGCTCGGCCAGCTTCGGGCTGATATCCATCAACGTGCCCAGCTTCTTCGCGCTGATGCCCCGCAGCTTCTGCACCAACGGGGCGCTTTGTTCCAGCAGCGCTGGCTGAGTGGCCCCCTTGACGGAAGTGGCCTTGGTGGTGGAAAGGTCCTTGGCAGGAGAGAGCAGGATGATCATGGACACAGCGTTGAACGGACCGCGAAATAACACCGGCCGAAGCACAGCTGTTCGTGCCCGGTGTCACTTCAGGCCGCGCTGCTTCTGGATGGTCTCGTACGCCTCCTGCACCTTCTTGAACTTCTCGTTCGCGGCCTTCTGCACTTCCTCGCCGAGCTGCGCCACCTTGTCGGGGTGGTACTTCATGGCCATGCGGCGGTAGGCCTTCTTCACTTCCTCATCGGTGGCATCGGCGGCGATCTCCAGGATGCTGTAGGCTGCGCTGGGGTCAGCAGTGCGGAACATGGCGCTGAGCGAACCCAGGTCCTTGTCGCTGACACCCATGTCGTTGGCGATGCGGCGCAACAGGTCGTACTCGGCGCGGTCCACCTGGCCATCGGCATGGGCCAGGCCGATGAGGTAGTGCATGAGCTGCAGGCGCACGGGATGCGGCATGTTCTGCCGGATCTGCAGGCACACCTCATGCACGGGGATGTCGCGCTTCAGCACATCGCGCAGGAGCACGAGCAACTGACCGGCCTGCACAGCGCCGAACTGCTGCATGAAGAACTGGCGCACATGGTCCAACTCGCGCTGGGTGACACGGCCATCGGCCTTCATCAGTGCCGCGGTGAGCACCACCAGGCTCATGGCCAGGTCGCCGCCCGTGGTGGTGGAGTGTTGGCGGGGGCCGTGCTGGGTGGTGGCCGCCTCATCGGGACCGCGCCAGGTGTCGAGCATGGCGCCGAGCGCAAAGCCCAGCAACCCGCCGATGGGTCCACCGAAGGCCCAACCGAGGCCGCCACCGATCCATTTGGAAAAGCTCACGAGCGAGGGGTGTGGAAGTGTAAGGGTGCGAATTTGGGGAAATGCCGGAGGATGCTACCAACTGCCGCCAGCCCCACCACCGCCGAAGCCGCCACCACCAAAACCGCCAAAACCGCCGCCGCCACCGCTCCAGCCACCGCCGCCGCCACCGCCGTGCCAGCGCCCGCCACGGTTGCGGTCCATCTGGCTCAACAACCACATGGCGGTCCAGAGATCCACGTTGTTGGTGCGGGCATACTGCTTCACACGACCGCGCCACGCGGCGATCATCACCACGAAGAAGAGCAGGAAGAAGATCAGCACCGGCCACGGGAACGCCTGCTTGCCGTAGCTCTTCTCGTTGAACTCGCCCTTGGCCATGGCCATGAGCACCGTGGTGGCCTCGTCGATGCCCGCGAAGTACTGTCCCTCCCGGAACCGCGGTAGCAGCTCGTTGTCGAGCACGCGCTTGGCCGTGAGATCGGGGATGGCGCCCTCGAGGCCGTAGCCAGTGGCGATGAAGACCTTGCGCTGGCCGGGAGGCCCGTTCGGCTTGATCAGCAGCACAATGCCATTGTCGAAGCCTTTCTTGCCAATACCCCAACGTTCACCGATGTCGAACGCCAGGTCCGATTCGGTGGACCCGCAGAGCGTATCCACGATGATCACCAACAGTTGGTTGCTGGTCTCTCGTGCGAACTGGACCAATTTGGCATTGAGGCGCTGTTCCTCCGATGGCGAGAGCAGCTCGGTGTAGGACCAGAGGAGGCGGTCCTGTTCGCGTTCCTTGGGCGGCGTGAGCGAACAATCGAAGCGGGCGGCCTGCACGTTGGCGGCCAGGAGCAACAGGACGATGGCGACGAACCTTCTCATCGGCGCGAGAAACTGACGTCGTTGGAAAGCTCGTTGCGGTCGTTGGTGAGCAACGGGAAATGCTGCCTGAGCTTGGCGGCCACCATGTGCACGGCCTCGACCAACCCATCAGCCCTGCGACCTGCTGCGAAGTGCAATTTCAGCACGGCCACCACATCGGTCCAGAAACCTTCCGGAACCCGCTCGTTGATGCCCTTGTCGCCGATCACCGCCACCTTGCGATCGGCCACGCAGACGTAGATCAGCGCGCCGTTGCGCTGGTCGGTGCGGTGCATGCCGAGCTCCTCGAACACGAAGACGGCATGGTCCACCACATCCTCCTCGATGTGGTCCTCCAGGTGCACACGGATCTCGCCGGAGGTGATGCGTTCGGCCTCGCCAATGGCTTGCGATACGCGTTCGCGCTCAGCCTTTGAGAGGAACTCCGCTGCGGAAAGGGCGGTCACTTGAACGAGATATCGGGCGCGTTCTCCGTGCCTTCCTGCGCCTTGAAGTAACCCTTCTCCTCGAAGTTGAACACGCCCGCGAGCAGGTTGCCCGGGAAGCGCTTGATGCGCGTATTGTACAGGCGCACCACATCGTTGAACTTGCGGCGTTCCACACTGATGCGGTTCTCCATGCCCTCGTACTGGGCCTGGAAGTCGCGGAAGGCGGCCACGGCCTTCAGGTCGGGGTAGCGTTCAACCGTGACCATGAGGCGGCTGAGCGCACCGGTGAATTGGGCCTGTGCGTCCTCGAAGGCCTTCAGGTTCTCGGGGGTGAGCTGGTCGGCGGTAAGGTTGATGCTCGAGGCCTTGCTGCGCGCTTCGATCACCTGGGTGAGGGTCTCCTGCTCAAAATCGGCGGCACCCTTCACGATCTCCAACAGGTTCTTGGTCTTGTCGGCCCGCTCCTGGTAGCGCACGAGGACGTCGCCCCACTGCTTTTCCACCTGTTCGTTGAGGCCGATGGTGCCGTTGTAGAAGGTCACGCCCCAGATCACGAGCAGGGCCAGTACGCCGAGCCCGATGTAACGACCGATGTTATTCATGGATGGTGTTCGGTTGGTTGTGCGGTTGAATGCGGGACAAAACTACCCACTGCCGCATGGATGACATTCGAGCGGATCGCGTGCCATGACCAACGGTCGGCCAGGTTGACAGGCGGTGCACAGAACAGCACGAACATTGCGCTGCGACGGAGCGATGGCCCCTACCGGAGAACTACGCTTCAACGAGGCGACCGTGATGTTGCTGCACGAGGTCACTGGCATCGATGCCGAAAGACTGCGCAGTGTAAAGCTCCGGACCCGCAGCTCCAATGCCCTGTATCTGCCCTGGTACCCGGAAGATCCGGGGGGCGCCTTTGTGCACGGCGACCGAATCACCGTGACCGATACGCTCCAAAACGCACTGGCTGAACGGGATGCTGCACGGACCCTGCGCTGGCTCCTGCTGATGGCGCATGAGGTGGTGCACGTGGAACAGGCCTGGCGGACAGGTGGGCACCGTGCCAGTAGATGGCGGTTCACGGCGAGGACCGTGGCGGGGTATCTGACCTCCTTCCTGCGCCATGGGACCGCTGCTCACCGCATGGCCACCATGGAACGCGAAGCGGAGATCGGCCGCAGCCGTTTGCGTGAACTACTGCGGAACACAGGTGGCGTGCACAACGGCCATCCGGTGATCGACCTGGTCCTTCGCAACAACGCGACCGGCATGAAGGACTTCCTGGACCGGCATGAAGGGCTTTTACGCCAGCTTCGGACCGGAGCGACGGAATAGCGCGTCGGACCGGATCAATGCTGCACGTGAACGCGCGTGCTCCAAGCCGTTGTGCATCCAGCCATACGCAGCGTATAGCTACCATTGGCCAGGCCGCTGAGGTCCATCTGCGCGGTGGTTCCCCCAAGCGCTTGCGGCCCTGAAAGCACCACGCGACCGGTGGCATCCACCACTTCGAGCACGCCTTGCACACCAGTGGGAACATCCACGGTCACCAGACCATCGGTCGGGTTGGGGTACACGGCCAACTGGACCGTTCCAGCGATCTGCGTTACGGACGTGCCCACACCTTCCGGATCGTAGAAGAACCGGGCCGTGGTGGCCTGCCCACCCAAGGTGGTGACGATCAGCACGGGGGCATCCATGCCCTGCGCGATCCATTTGTACTCCACCGTCTCGGGCTCGTCGATGCGGAAGCCCTGGCCGAACTGGTTGACGTAGATGGAATCCGAGCGTTGCAGCACCGAACGCACACGCAACACTTGGAACGTATCGGCCGGCAGGTAGATCGTGCCCCAGCCATCCACCGTGTTGATGCGGAGCTGGTCCTGGGAGAAGCTGAACAGGGTGGGCACAGTGAGCGTGAAGCTGCTGAAGGAGCTATCCTGGTCACCGAAGTTCATCGGGAAGCGATGGATGAAGTCCACCGGGACGCGGCGGGTGCTCGAGGGCAGTCCATTGATGTTGGCACCGAAACCCACGTTGCGGTAGCCCGTTGCGTCCTTCTTATAATAGTCGTAGAGGTTGGAAACGGAGAGGAAGGTCTGGAAACTGAAGTCCTGCCCCTTCATGGCGAAGTTGGCCTGGTGCTGAGGGTACAGGATCGGATTGTTGAAGAAGAGCTGGTAAGCGAACGGTGTGGAGGTGACCGCTACCGCCGTATCGGCACCTTCCTGATCGGGGGTAAGGTCGCTGAGATCCCAAACAATGTCGGCGCCGGTGAGGCCCAGATCCACGCCAGCGGCCGCGGTATTGCGGTAACGCATGGTGTCACCGGCCGAAGGCATATCGGCCACCCCGATGGTGATCTGGGCGAAGCTGGGAGCGAGAAGAAGCAAAGAGCCAAGGGTAAGAATGGGTCGCATGGGGTTCCGATTGCCTTCAAAGCTACCGGAAGTGGGCCTACACCGTTGGCCCGATGGATGCCGCAGTAGTGCCCTACCTTTGTTTCCCAATGCGCCATCTCCTCCTGATCGCCGCGGCCCTGCTCGCTCTTCATATGCAGGCCCAACCTGATAAACCCATGCTGGTACAATTCAGCGGCGTGGTGGTCACCGATAGCCTGATGCCCGTGCCTTTCACGAACATCCTGGTGAAGAACACCTATCGTGGCACCATGAGCGATGTGTTCGGCTACTTCAGCTTTGTGGCCCAGGAGGGTGATACCATCCTGTTCAGCGCGGTCGGCTTTCAGCGTTCGCAATACGTCATACCGGACAGCCTTACGGAGAACAAGTACTCCATGATCCATGTGATGAACCGCGACACCGTGCAATTGCGCGAGATCTCGGTCTATCCGTGGCCTTCGCGCGAGCAGTTCCGTGAGGCCTTCCTGAACCTGCGCCTGCCGGCGGATGATTATCAACTGGCCATGCGGAACCTCTCCCCTGCCGAGATGGTGCAGCGCATGGAGAACCTGCCGCCCGATGCCTACCAGAGCTTCCGCTACCAGATGCAGATGGACCACACCAAGCTGTACTGGGCGGGCGGCACACCGCCGATAAACCTGTTCAACCCCATTGCCTGGGCCCAGTTCGTGCAGGCCTGGCAGAACGGCGCCTACAAGAAGAAGGACTGACGCGGCCCCATGGCCACCCTGCTCCCCTACCTGAACAAAGGCCTGCTGGAGGCCGGGTGCGACGAAGCGGGACGTGGCTGCCTGGCGGGACCGGTGGTGGCAGCTGCGGTGATCCTGCCGCCGCGTGTGCGGATACCCGGACTGGACGACAGCAAGAAACTGACGCATGAACGGCGCGAGGCCTTGCGGCCCCTGATCGAAGAGCGTGCATTGGCATGGGCTGTGGCCTTCGTGGAACCGGCCGAGATCGATGCGATCAATATCCTGCGTGCGAGCTTCCTGGCCATGCACCGCGCCTTGGACCAACTGGCACAACGCCCCGAGCACCTGCTGATCGACGGCAACCGCTTTACGCCGTACACGGGAATTGTGCACACCTGCCTGATCAAGGGTGATGCGCGATTCCGGAGCATTGCGGCAGC
>JBEICT010000115.1:0-10156 GCA_040383865.1 Flavobacteriales bacterium
ACCACCCCATCGTACTGCCCTTGGGCCTGCTGCACGGCCTGAACCAGTTCGCCTTCCAGGTTGCTCTGCAGGTGGTGCAGCTCCACTTGGGGAAAAGCCTGCCGCCACTCCTCCAAGAGCTCTTCCATGGTCCGTTCGCCATACAACGCCCGTTCCCGTGCGCCCAACAGGTTCAGGTTCGGTCCGTTGATGATGAGAATGCGCGGCATGGCGGATGGGAATGGTAGCGCGAAGGTCGGAACAATGCGCGGCCGTTGCTGTCCGTTCACGATCCATCGTGCAGAACAAGGCGCTGGTAAGCCGCACGGGCGCACCACCTGCTGAACACCTTCGTACCATGACCTGGAACGCGGCCTTGGCCGACCTGCGCATACACCTGAAGCTGGAGCGCTCGCTAAGTCCGCGTTCCGTAGAGGCGTACCTGCGCGACATCGGCAAGCTGAAGGCCTATGCGGAAGGACTCACTCCACCCTTGGGTCCTGTGGACCTGGGCCTTGAGGACCTGCAGGCCTTCGTCACCTTCACCGCGAAACAAGGTCTGGCCCCCACCAGCCAGGCGCGTCTATTGAGTGCGGTTCGTGGCTTTTACAGGCATCTACTGCGGGAGAAAGTGGTGCGCGAGGACCCCAGCGAACTGATCGAAAGCCCACGCACGGGCCGCTACCTGCCCACCTTCCTCACCGTGGAGGAGATCGATGCCATGGTTCGCGCCATCGACATGAGCAGGCCGATGGCACACCGCGATCGCGCCATGATCGAATCATTGTATGGTTGCGGGCTGCGCGTGAGCGAATTGTGCTCTCTTCGGCGCAGTTGGCTGCACTTCTCCGAAGGATTCATCCGCGTGGTGGGCAAGGGCGACAAGGAGCGCCTGGTGCCCATCGGGCCCGAGGCCATGCGGCAGATAGGCCGTTACATCAGCGATGAACGCGTGCATCTGCAGTTGCGGCCCAAGGCCGAGGACATCGTGTTCCTGAACCAGCGCGGTGGTGCCTTATCGCGCGTCAGTGTGTTCAACCTGGTGAAACAACTGGCGGTGCGCGCGGGCATCCACAAGACCATCAGTCCGCACACGTTCAGGCATTCGTTCGCCACGCACCTGGTGGAAGGCGGCGCCGACCTGAGGGCCGTACAGGAAATGCTCGGGCATGCCAGCATCACCACCACCGAGATCTACACGCATCTGGACCGCGAGTACCTGCGGAGCAACATCCTGGAGTTCCATCCAAGGGCAAAGGCCAAGGCCTGAGCTCAGCGCACCACCGGCAGCAGCTTCCGAGCAATGCGGTCGCCGTGTTCGTTGGTGACCAGCACCACGTACATGCCGCCGGACACGTGGTCCAGGTCCATGGTGAGGCTCGTGGCGGTCCACGGGGTGGTGCTCACGGTGCGTCCGTCGGTGTCGAGCAACTGCACCGACCATTGACCCTGTTCGCTTTGCGCACGCACCAGCGTGAGCTGCTCACGCGCGGGCACGGGCATCAGGTGAATCGCCTCTTCCTCCTGTTCGGATAGCGAGGTGGTGAGGTACAGATATGGTTCCGAGGTGCCGGTGCAGCCGCTGCCGTAGGTGATCTGCACGGTATAGAAGCCCGAAGCGAACGCGGAGATGGTCGCGCTATTCGCGTTGGGAAGGAGATCACCGTTCAGGAACCACTCGTAGGAATCGGCCGGGGTGCTGGTGAGATCGGCGCCATCGGCTGTGATCACGGGCGGCGGTAATGGGCAACGGTCCTTGATCTTGTAGACCCGTTGGTTGGAGCGGCTCACCACGAACAGCTCGCCCTCAGGACCTGCGGACAGGTCCGAAATGCTCACCAGGCCGGTCACCAGTGCAAGAGAGTCCACCCAGCCACCCAGCCCATCGGGTTCAATGGAGCGGATCTCGCCATTGCAGAAATCGGTGTAGAACAGCTTGCCCTGCATGCGGGGGTAGCGCGTGCCGCGATACACCTCTCCGGCCATGATCGCGCAGGAGTTCCCCCCGTTCACAAAGTGGGCGTAGGCCCGCAAAGGGTCCACCAGTACATCCTCCGGCTCGCAGCGTTCGGGCAGGAACGGAGCGAAACCTTCGTAGCAGCTCCAGCCGAAGTTCGGCGCTGTGTTCACGTTGCCCGGCCAGTGGTCCAGTTCCTCCCAGAACTCCTGCCCTACATCACCGACCCATAGGTCGTTGTTCTGCGGGTCCAATGCAATGCGGTAAGGGTTGCGCAGACCATAGGCCCAGATCTCTGGGCGACGGCCCAGTGTATCGTCCACGAACGGGTTGTCCGGGGGAATGGAATAGGTGCTGTCCGCTTCCGGCTTGATGCGCAGGATGGTACCGAACAGGTTCGTGGCATCCTGCCCAAAGTCATTTGGGTCGCTGGCATCGCCACCATCGCCCAAGGCCACGTACAAGTAGCCATCGGTGCCGAACTCAAGGTCCCCTCCCTTGTGTATGGCACCGGGTTGCGGCAGCTCCAGCAGGATCACCTCGCTGTTGCTGAGGGCGATATTGGGGTCGGCAGAGACGCTGAAGCGCGAAATGCGTGTGGTACCATTGGCCCCCACATTGGCCGTGTAGTTCAGGTAGAAGTACCCGTTGTTGGCGTAATCGGGATCGAAGACCATGCCGATGAGCCCTCGTTCGCCATTGAAAACGACGCGATTACCAATGTTCATGAACGGCGTGGGCAGCACCGTCATGCTGTCCGAGATGATGCTGATGATGCCCCCTTGGCGGGCTACAAAGAGGCGCTGGTCACCACAGCTGGCCAGCGTGGTGGCATGTTGCATACCTGTGGCCCATTGCACCAGCTCCAATTCGAGTGGCGTTTGGCCCTTGGCGGGTTGTATGAATGAAAAAGAGAATACGAGCAGGGCTGCGAACAGGGAACGTGACACGAGGGACGATTAAGGCCCCAAAGGTACGGCTGTCGTTGCCGAGCGTGACCTACTGCACCACCACGCGGCGTACGGCACCGGTATAGGCGCCGGCGGCCTGCAGCGTACCCGTTACGGGGCGGCCCAGCACATCGTAGGTAACGCCCAGGGCATCGGTGGCCACCGGCCCGCGCTCGATGATGCCCACCGCGCTGCCACCCGTGTTCGGCGAGGCCACCACGCGCACATCATCCAGCACCCAGCTGCCGCTCAGGTCGCCATCGTAGGGCGTAAGCTCCAACTGGAAGGTGGCGAACTGCATGCCTTCGGGAATGGGTATGATGCCCACGTTGGTCAGCACGGTCTCGCCAAGATCGTAGGTAATGGCCACATCGGCCAGGTCCATCATGGGTGCGGCCATGTCGTTGGTCCAGCGGACCTGCAAGCGCACCGGACCGTTATAGGAGGCGTGTCGGATCACAATGCTGTCGATCCGTAGCTCGGTGGTGCCGATGCCACTCACCAGAACGCGCTTGGAGGCCTCGGGCTGCAGGCCCCATCCGCTCGTGAACACGGCGTTGTTCCCCACGGAAAGCGGGTACGGGCATACATCCACTCCCAGCCACGCCACGTTGGTTCCAAAGAAACCGGACTGCACTTGGTCCGGCACATTGCACGCCGAACAGCCATCGAGGCAGTTGAGCATGCTGGCGCATACCGCGTTGGGCCAAGAATAGTGGATAACCTGGGTCTGTGCGGCCACCGGTAACAGGGCACTGATGGCGAACAGGATGGAAAGTGAGTTCTTGAGCTTCATGACCTGGCATTGTCGAACAGGCGGTCTTGCCCGTTCGCGGCCTTGTTACGGTCATTCAGCTGTCAGGTTGCATTTCATCCTGAAAAAGACCCGGTTCCGCTTCGCTAAGGATGTGTTCATCGAACATGTTCCAGCGCAGGGACCAGATCAATACAAGTCCTCGACCGCCCTTTCGAGCAGCAGCACATAGCGCCCAACGGCTGGTGCACCAACGAACACACCGAAAGCTCAGCGCACCAGCTCGAACCGCTCGGTGCCCAGCACATCGCCGGTGGTAGTGGTGGCGCGCAGCAGGTAGCCACCCGCTCGCAGCTGGCCCAGGTCCACGACCGTGGTGAAGGCACCGCTTACCGGGCGCACCTCGCGCAGCACCACCCTGCCATCCACCGCCAGAACGTCCAGGATCACGTTGGTGGCGGACCGCACCTCGCCGCTGATGTTCAGCAGGCCGTTGGTGGGCACCGGGTGCAGCCGCAAGGGCGCGGGCGCATCATCGCCCAGGTCTGAAATGCCCACCTGGGCCGTGCTCTTGGCAAAGGCGTACTGGCCCTTGCGCAGGTTGTTCATGGTGATGTAGCCCGTGCCGTTGGTGAGTATGCCCGCGTTCACGGTCTGGTCGGCGTACACGCTCCAGGTGCTGTCGGGGTGTGGACGGTGCACCACCAACAGCCCCTGCTCATTGCCAGCGATCAGTGCATTATCCAGTTGGTTGGCGCCATTGCCATAGTAGTACAGGCGACCGCGTAGCACCGTGCCTTCGGGCCACAGGCCGTCCACGTTCCAGTAGTGCGTATTGCTCATGGTGATGATGTCCGCCGCCACAGGCTCCTGGTCCGGTGCCGACCACATGTGGTCCACGCGAACGAAGGTGCTGTCCACGAGCACATCGCCGTAGAGGCGGAAGTCCACGTAGGGCAGGATGTTGTCGAAGTTCACGCCCGGCACGATCGTGATCTCGTGGTCCATGCGCGACTGGTTCAGCTTGGCGTAACGGTTCAACGCCACCATCACCGGTTGGAAGGGCGCCGATACGAGGGCGGTGCACTGCTCCCCGCCGGCCACCACCTGCACATCGTGGGTGGTGCCATCTGCGGCCCACAGCGTCAGGTCCAGCGGCACTTGCTGGTGGTATTGGTCGGTGCCGTAAAGCTTCTGGCCAATGGTCAGGTCCACGCTCCAGGCCGCACCCTGCTGGGTGGCGGTCCAATTGCGTACCTCAAAGCCCGCATAGCCCGGGGCGAACACCCAGGCATCGAAGAAGGGGTCCAGGTCCTGTCCACTGGTCAGTTCCAAGGCCTCCTTGAAGCCCTCGGCAGTAATGGCGGTGTTGGCGAACTGCACCTGGATGTCGCTCATGGCCTGGCGGAAGGCCTCGTTGCCCATGTAGCCGCGCAGGTTGTGCAGCACCGCCGCACCCTTGTAGTAGGTGTGCGTGCCGTAGATGTGCGGGTCGGGCATGGGCGATAGCGGCTGGAAACCGTCGTCGTTGATATGCGCCTGTTTCAGGATGAAGAGCGTGTTGTCCTTCACCGTGCGCATCATGGCCGCTGCACCGCCGATCCACTCCTCCACCAGGTGCCCGCTGTACTCGGCCGGACCTTCCTTTAACCACATGTCGTTGTGCACGTAGGGCGAGATGTGGTCGCCCCACCAGTGGTGGCCCAGCTCGTGGGCCAGCAGGCCGCGGTTGCTGCCCACGCTCTGACCGGTCATGAACTGCGGGTAGGCGATGTTGGTGGCGATCTCCAGCGCGCCATCGGTGGTGAGCACATAACCCACGCGGTCGTAGGGATACGGACCGTACCAATGCTCACAGGCATCAATGGTCGCGGGCAGGTCCACAAAGCGGGTCACCATGGCGCTCAGGTTGGCAGGCTTGGCGTTCAGCTTCACCGGAATGTCGCCGTTCGCACCCGTATGCGTGTATTCCTCCTGGGCATAGTCCGCCACGGCCACGGCACTGATGTAGGTGGGGATGGGTTGCGGAAGGTGGTAGCTGCGTACCACGGTGTCTCCACCCAGCTGCACCTCGCCCAAAAAATCGCCCTGCCCATGGAAGCGGAAGGTGCCGGCGCTCTTTACGTGGTAGGTGTACGTGGCGCGTTCCACAAAGCTGTCAAAGCAGGGGTACCACACTTTCCCGAAGTTGGGCGGTATGGTGCTGATGCCGATACCCAGGTTGTAGATGTAGTTGCTGGCGAAGTAGAAACCGCCCCACTCGGGGTCGCGGTGCGGCACCCCTTGGTAGTACACCGCCAGGCTGTCCTCCTCCCCTTCGCCCATGGCCGCGGGCAGCTGCACGCGCAGGAACGCGCCGTCGTAGGCAAAGTCCACGGGGCTGCCCTGGTGCAGCACGGAATCCACCGTGAGGTCGAACAGGTCGAAGGTGATGCCAGCGAGGTCGGGCATCAACGCACGGAAATGCACCGTGGTGGCACCCTTCAGTAGCTGTCCGTTATAGTCGGTCACATCCAGGCTGATGTCGTAGTGCAGGATGTCGAAGGTGTCGCTGCGGGCGATGGTCTCAGCGATCTGCGTGCGGTCGGCGGCGGTGGCCACCGGGTGTGGATGGTACCCCTGGCGGAAAAAGTGGCAGCCATAAGGGTTGGGCTGGGCCATGGCGGAGCAGACCGCTACAAGGGCCACAAGGGTCAGGGAATTGCGCAACATGCCTGGGAGTGGTGCTTGGGAGGTGGTGAAGTTAGTGCTCGGGACGGTGAGGAATGTCAGGGGTTGGCCGCAAAGGTCCCGGGCCGTGGAGAAATACGAGAACGCCGGGACCAATGCAGTCTTCCGCAAGAGAACCGGCTGGCGGCCGAAGTTCAACTGCCTGAACGGAAGTAATTCAACCGGAAATGAACGTGTATGGACGGTGAGTAAAGAGCCCATTCACGTTCATTCACGTCCATTCACGGTTGCTCCTTCCACCTCACCGCTCATCACCGAGCGGACCCGACAACAGGGTCACCTTTTGAGGTGTGCGGCATAAATGGCACAATACTCAGACCCATGAACTCTCGCACCTCTATCCTGCTTATCGCCGCCACACTTCTCCTTGGCATTGGTGGCCTGTGGTTTAACACCCGACGATCGGCCAATGCTCTGGTACCAGGAGCGGCCTCCACCCCTGCCGCCTCCGTTGCGCAGACCAGTGCTTCGAGCGTACTCGCACACAGTGAAGTGTCCGAATTGCACCAACGAACGGCAACGCCTGTGCGTAAGGTGGTTGGCACCCGCACCGCCACGATGGCCAGGACCAACACTTCGGTCCAGGGTACGCATCACCTGACTGTACAGCGCTTCAGCGTGAACGCCCAGCGCGATACCCTGCTACGCACCGATGGCGGTTGCACTGTGCGGGTGCCCGCGAACTGCTTCATGGATGTCAGCGGCAAGGCGGTTAGTGGCCCGGTCACCGTGCTCGTGCAAGAGGCCCTTACGCCCACAGACCTGCTGTTGGGCGGCCTGGCCACTGTCTACCAAGGCGAGGCGCTGGAGAGCGGCGGCAGCTTCTGCATCATGGCCAGCGCCAGGGGGCAGGTGCTGCAATTGGCCAACGACATGGCTCTGGACATGGCCGTGCCCACACGCATGAAAAAGGCCGGCATGCAGTTCTTCCCCGGCGAAGTGCAACAAGGGCAGGTGGTTTGGCAGCAGCCCGAACCGTTGGAAGCACCGGAAGTGCAGCATGAGGCCATAGGGTTCTGGTTGGAGGACGTGACCGATACCCTCACCACCAACGTCACCTACACCGTGGAGGGCTTTGAAGATCCCCAGGACGCCCCCGTTGAGGTGACCGACCGGGTGAGCGAAGTGGCCTGGGCCAACGGTGGCCTCATCCTCAAGCGCGACAGCAGCTTCACAGTGGGAAAGCACCGCGTGCATTTCTACGCCAACGAAACTCCCACCAACAAGGCCGTAGTGCCCCTCTGGCAGGTGCGGACGAACGGACAGGCTGCCACCGTGGTGGGCACCAATACCTTCCAGGAAGACCCTGCAGTGAACTATGTGTTCCGCGTGAAGCGTCTAGGCTGGGCAAACATCGACCGCCTGCTGAACGACAAGCGCACCCGCCCCGTGGACATGATCACCACCGTTGCCGACACCACCGATCTGCAAGACGTGCGCATCTCGCTGGTGATGAAGAGCCACAACCTGTACCTGCCGGGCTACCAGCGTGCCGATGGCGGCTACGGTTTCTCACACGGCGACTTTGAACGCATGCAGCTCCCCGTTGGCGCCAACGCCCTGTTGGTGGCCACGGGACAACGCCACGGCAAACCCTGGTACGCCATGCAGCCCGTGGTGATCGCGCCCACCGCCCACGTGGAACTGCACCTTAAGCCCACCACCGATGCGGAGCTGAAAGCGGCGCTGATGGAGGCATTGTGAGCCAGGTGGTTGTGTGCAAGGCTCCCCTTCGCCCGGTATGACGGTCCGGGTCCGAGTATCCATGCGCCCAGGTCCAGTCCGCATGTAGATGCGTTCGTATCGGGCTCCCTTCCCCCTCGCATCGCCCATCCCCTTCGCTCCATCTACGACCAGTGCAGGTCCGTCGGATCGCGTGCGGGGCAATGGGGCGCGCGTCTATTCTTGCGCTGCGCGACACATCGACCGTAATTTCCACCCCCACAAGCCATCATGTCCATCAACCCTGCCGCCATACGGATCCTGATCGTAGAGGATGAGCCCATCATCAGTCGCGACATTGAACGCAGGCTGAAGGACATGGGGTATGAGGTAACGGGGATCGTGCGCGACGGGCTGGGAGCGGTGGATCGCGCCCGGGACGATGCGCCCGATGTGGTATTGATGGACATCAAGCTGAAGGACGGGCCCAGTGGGATCATGGCGGCGCGTACGATCAGGCAGGACCTGGGCATACCAGTGATATTCTTGACGGCGAACAGCGACGAGGCCACCGTGAGCAAGGCCCGTCTGGCCGAACCTTACGGCTTCGTGGTGAAGCCATTCAGCGACCCGGCCTTGCGCACGGCCATCGAGATCGCCTTGGCGCACCATGAGGAGGAGATGCGGGTACTGCGCGAGCGCGACAGGCTGTACAGCCTGATGGAGGACGGCACCGACCTGGAATACCTGTTCGTGAAGAGCAAGGGGCGCCAGATCCGACTGCGCATGCGCGACATTACCTACCTGGAGGCGCTTAAGGATTATGTAGGCATACACGTGGGCGGCCAACGCTATGTGGTGCACAGCACGCTGCAGGACCTCGAAGCACGCATTCCCGCGAGGCAGTTCATGCGCGTGCACCGCTCCTTTATTGTGCGAATGGACAAGATCCAGGTCGTGGAGGAGGGCCAGGTGACGCTGGAGCATGAACCGAAGCCGGTACCCATTGGCGGTTCGTACCTGGGCAAAGTGCGCGAACGGCTGGACCCGTTGTAGGGGAACCTGGAGGTATGCACACATGCCGCTTGACCCGCGCCGCCCGTGGGCGTAGGCGTTAATGAATGTTCGGCCCTGTCGAGGATAAGGCCTCTCGCCCTATTTTGCACTCCCTTTACACGACGCCGAACATCCATTCAACGCCGAACCAATGTCCAAAGGTCCCCTTCGTCATCTGTTCCTATCGTCCGCCTTTTTCGCCTTGTCCCTGGTGGGGCAGGCGCAGGATGAACTGCCCGAGCTGCGGGTATTCCCCACTGGCGCCGAGCTGCTGGAAGAAGGCCACCAACTGAACCGCGAGGAGAAATTCAATGAGGCCATTGCCAAGTACGAGGCAATCAACGAGAACGACACCACCTATGAGGCGGCCCTTCTGGAGATCGGCGTGATACACTACAAGCAGAAGGATCACGCCAAGAGCGAGAAGGCATTCAAGAAGGGATACGACCTGAACGGTGAAATGGCGCATGTGTTCGCCAAGAACATGGGCCTGTTATACAGCGAGATGAAGGAGTTCGACAAGGCGCTGGCCTGGTTGGACGCCGCACTGAAGGAATTCCCCCGCAACACGGACCTGCTGTACACCAAGGGCGGTGTGTACGAGAACAAGGGCGACCACAAGGCGGCGATGGAGACCTACATGGCCTGCGCACGCAACAACCCCTATCACACACGCACGCACCTGCGCCTGAGCGCCCTGGCCGTGAACGAAGGGGCCCTGGCACAAGCGGCCATGTCGCAGTTCTACTACCTCTACATCACCGATGGTGGCGATGAGGCCACCAACGCCCTGGCCTGGGTGAACGAGTTCCTGCGGGGCAGCATCAAGGCCGAGCCCAAGGGCCTGACCATTCCGGGGCGCGACAATTACGCCGAGCTGGACCTGCTGCTGGAGAACCGCATTGCCATGAGCAAGAGCTACAAGGCATACAAGGGCCTGATGCTCGCCTTTGCCCGCCAGTACCACCTGATGATCGACCAACTGGCCAAGGACCCGCCGAGCGGCGATTTCTGGAGCGACTACTACCTGCCCATCTTCCTGCAGTTCCGCAAGGAAGGCCTGGAGGA
>JBEICT010000116.1:0-9879 GCA_040383865.1 Flavobacteriales bacterium
GTCGTGAACATGGGTGTCATGGTCCCGGCCGAGAAGATTCTGCAAACGGCGCGCGAAGAGAACGCCGACATGATCGGCTTGAGCGGGCTCATTACGCCGTCGCTGGAGGAGATGCAGCACGTGGCGCGCGAGATGCAGCGCCAGGGCTTCAACATCCCGCTGCTGATCGGCGGCGCCACCACCAGCCGCGTGCACACCGCCGTGAAGATCGCGCCCCACTACAGCAAACCCGTGGTGCACGTGATCGACGCCAGCCGCAGCGTGCCCGTGGTGAGCAACCTGCTCAGCGACAACGAGCGCGACCGCTTCGCCGCCGGGGTGCTGGAGGAGTACGCCAAGGTGCGCAGCCAGTACGAAGGCCACCAGCGCGAGAAGGAGTACGTGCCGCTGGAGGAGGCCCGCGCCAAGAAGTTCACCATCGACTTTGCCGCCGAGCCGCCCGTGGCGCCCAAGAGCACCGGCATCTTCACCTACCGCAACTATCCGCTGGCCGAGCTGGTGCCCTACATCGACTGGACGCCCTTCTTCATGGCCTGGGAGCTGGCCGGCAAGTTCCCGCGCATCCTGGAGGACGAGGTGGTGGGCAAGCAGGCCACGCAGCTCTATGCCGATGCGCAGCAGATGCTGGACCGCATCGTGAAGGAGCAGTGGATCCAGGCGCACGGTATCGCCGCCATCTGGCCGGCGAATCGTCCAACAGGCATCTTGCCTGTTGACGGATCGACGGACGACATCGAGATCTACGCCGACGCTTCGCGCACCAAGCTCCTCGGCCGCTTCCACACCCTCCGTCAGCAGAGCAAGAAGGCGCCCGGCGTGCCCTACCTCGCCCTCGCCGACTTCATCGCCCCGGCCGGCACGCCCGACTTCCTCGGCGGCTTCGCGGTGAGCGCGGGCCACGGCGTGGACGAACGGGTGAAGCGCTTCGAGGCCGCGCACGACGACTACAGCGCCATCCTGCTCAAGGCCCTGGCCGACCGCCTGGCCGAGGCCTTTGCCGAGAAGCTGCACGAGGTGGTGCGCCAGGAGCTCTGGGGCTACGAGACCGTCCGCCTCACCAACGAGCAGCTCATCAAGGAGGAGTACCAGGGCATCCGTCCGGCACCGGGCTACCCAGCATGCCCCGACCATACCGAAAAGCCGGAGCTCTTCCGCCTGCTGGACGCCACGAAGCACACGGGCATCACCCTCACCGAGGGCCTGGCCATGAGCCCGGCGGCGGCGGTCAGCGGCTTCTATTTCGCACACCCGCAGAGCAAGTACTTCGGCGTGGGCCGTGTGGCGAAGGACCAAGTGGAAGACCTGGCGCGGCGCAAGGGCCAGCCCACTGAGTGGATGGAGAAGTGGTTGGGGAGTAACCTGGGGTATTGAGCGCCGCTATCGGCCCTGCGCAGTGTAGCCCGCGATCGGCGCAATTCCTCAACGCATCACGTTCACACGCGTGGCGCGTGATAGCCCATTCGCATGCGTCACACTGAGCAGGTACTGTCCGGAAGCCAGAGAGCCGGCATCCAGCTCAAGCCGGCCATCGATCACCGTGCCCCTGCTCGTGAGTACCACACGGCCAAGCGCATCGGACCAACGAAGATGAACCGGTCCATCAGCGGCATGGCGCAGCGTGCCTTTATCCTGAAGCGGGTTCGGCCATACGGCTAGTGCCGGTTCATTCAGTTCCGGAGCACCAAGCCCCAGGTCGTCGTGGTAGTACTTCATCATGTGTGGCACGCTCGGCGCGCATTCGCCCATAGACCATCCGGTTTCCTCGAAAGCACATGCCATGCTGCCTTCATCCGGAGCATTGATCACTGCGAAGCCTGAAGTGGGAAAACGGTTGATGTAGATCTTCCCGTTTGGCGCGAGCGCCATGTTGTTTTTGGAGAAGCCCATTCCACCGAGGAAGTAGTTCTGCGTAGCTATGGTCAGCCTGGAGGACTCGATGTCGGCTTGAAGAAGATCATATTGGTAAAGTGTGTAGCGCCATGTAGAGTTGCCACTCCCATCATCCACGCCGTCCTGTTTGAGGATATACAGATACCGACCGGATGGGCTGAACTCCGCGCCCCAGTATTGCCCGGACATGTCGGCGAAGGAGTGCTGCAGGGAGGCCGTTCCAGTGGCTGGATCGAACGTATAAAGCTCAATAAAGGTCTCATTCGGGACCATGACGTTGTATGCTTGGCTTATGAAGCGATCACCCTGCACGGAGGCAACCATGAAACCGGTTTGGAGTTCCGGTGCTAACACCACCCCGCCTGGGCTTACCACGGGTCCTTCATCCACGCCTAGGACGCCAATGCGAAATGCATGTACCTCGTTTGTGCCACCTGCCTGGGTCAGGAACCAATAGTCCTCGCCATTCGCATGGGCGATACCGGTGCATTTGCGCGCCGGATTGAGCATGAACCAGAGCGTACCGGCATCGGTTACGCTCATTTGTCCATCAACGCCATCCGGGCCGATCTCCATACAACCGAATTTGCGCACGTCAGCGCTGAAATAGCGATAATGGAACAGGAACGTCCTTTCTGGTTGGCCGGGAACGGGCATGAACAACGAGGTGCTCTCACCCCAGAACATGGGAGCCGACTGCTGGTTCTCGACAAGTTGGAATTGGCCATCCCGCAATTCGGCCAACCCGGAATAGGTCAATAACAACTGACCGTTCGGATCACTGATGGACATGAGCCCACCCGGACCCATTTCCGGGGGCATTGGCAAGACTTGGTTGGTAGCTGTGGAGAACGATAGCCAACAATTCGCTGTCAGCCAATGTGTATTGCGCGCCTGGGCGGACAGCATTGTTGCGCATCCGTAGGAGAACAGCGTCATGATGTAAGGCAAGGCCACGCGCTTCATCAGTAAATGCGGAAAATGGAGTTAACGAAGTCCGCTGCGATCGTGTAGGCTGTGCCACATTGGTTACATGCGTTGATACTGGTGCTCGCACCGGTACATGGCAGGTCGGCAAGGATAGTGGTACAGGTCATATCGTCGGAGCAGTACAATCTTATCCGTCGCACGATGTATGTTCCGGCGGATGAGGTAGAGATGACCTGCGTGCCTGGTGCGATCGGAACGCAGGTGTTCGGATTGCCTGCTGCTCCGCTGCCACAAGCTGCCTGCCAGAGGATAGTTACGTTGTAGCTACAGCCGGTATTATTCTCGATAGTGGCTGTTTGGGCAAACTGCTTGAACGGCAGCGAGACCATCAGAAATAACGCAGCTGTGATCAACGCATGAGTTTACACAGGTTGGATGAAAAAAGACGATATGTGTGTCATGGGCTTATGGATTGGGGATGGGGAAGTTAGTCATCGCTCTGTGCGATTTGCTCTTTGGCTCGGCAAATGATCGCTAAGATGACCGGGAGCGTGCTAGGAAATACATGGAATCAGTGTGTTATCCTCCGCCTCACCAACGAGCAGCTCATCAAGGAGGAGTACCAGGGCATCCGTCCGGCGCCGGGCTACCCCGCCTGCCCCGACCACACCGAGAAGCCCGAGCTCTTCCGCCTGCTCGACGCCACCAAGCACACCGGCATCACCCTCACCGAGGGCCTGGCCATGAGCCCGGCGGCGGCGGTGAGCGGCTGGTACTTCGCGCATCCCCAGGCCAAGTACTTCGGCGTGGGCCGCGTGGCCAGGGACCAGGTGGAGGACCTGGCGCAGCGCAAGGGGCAGCCCGTGGAGTGGATGGAGAAGTGGTTGGGGAGTAACCTGGCGTATTGAACCTTCCGTCAGCTTGTTGCGTATGCACGGGCCGAACGGATGAGAACCGCCTTCCTGACGATCATGGTCTGCACCCTGGGCACCCTGCTCAGGGCGCAGTCGCCTGCTGGCCTGACCCAGGAGAACGGTGATTGCACCGGGGCCATCGTCATTACGGATTCGGTCTATCGCCAGCCATCCGCTGTACGCGGTTTCGGGAACAAGCTCGAGATCAAGGAGAACCCGAAGGAGGACCTGCAATGGTTCGAGCGCGAGCACCACACCACGTGGTACAAGTTCCGCAGTCCGGCGAACACGACACTCACCTTCGAGATCATCCCCGACAACATCGAGGACGACATTGATTTCGTGGTCTTCCAAGGCGCCATCCCCGGTATCTGCGACAAGATCGCCACCAAGCAGGTACAGCCTATCCGCAGCAACATCTCGCGCAACGACAAGAGCAACCGCTCCATTTGTGGTCTGCGTAAGGATGCGGCCAACGATTTCGTGCGCAGTGGCGTAGGCAGCAGCTTCAGTCGGTCCATGGAGGTGAAGCAGGGAGAGCTGTTCTACCTGGTCATCGATTACCAGGACCGTCCGCTGGCCGGCTACACCATCCGCTTCCACTACGATCCACCGCCGCCACCAGCGCCGGAAGAGACGGAGGAAGAGAAGAAGCAGAAGCAACAACTGGTGATCAACGTGGTGGACGCCAAGAGCGGTAAACCAATTGATGCCTCCCTCACCATCGATGGCATGCTGTTCGACAAGGTGGTGGAGGCCAAGGGCAAGAGCACCTATAATTACGAGATGGACATGTACCGCAACTTGAAGATCGGTTGCGTGCGCAAAGGCTACATGTTCCAGACCGTACGTGTGAAGGGCAACACTGATCCGGTATATACCGTGGACGTGAAGATGGTGCCCATTGCACCGGGTGAACGGGTGGTGCTGGACGACATCCGCTTCGTAGGCAACGAGGACAAGGTGATGCGCCAGTCCGAGGCGTCGTTGCTGATCCTGCTGCGCTTCATGCAGGAGAACCCCAAGGTGCGCATCGAGATCGAGGGCCATGTGAACGGGCCCACGTTCAAGAACAAGAAGGAGTTCATCGATCTGAGCACATCACGTGCGAAGACCGTGTATGACTTCCTGCTGGTGAACGACATCGAACCCGAGCGGATCTCCTACGTGGGCCTTGGCAATTCGCAGATGTTGTACCCCGAGCCCAAGAACAAGGAGCAGAGCGAGGCCAATCGCCGGGTGGAGATCAAGGTGCTGGGCCTGTGAGGTCACCATCCGCCACCGTAGCACACCGCTCGTCATAACGCGCTTTCCGGCCCCACAGCGCCGGGTACTTTTGGTTCCCTTGGGGCCGTTTGCCCCGAATTGATACACGGAACCATGCGCTATCCATCGTTCGTACTGTTGCTTTTCACCGTGGTCGTTGCACAGGCCCAACAGGTGTTCACCCTGGAACAATGCCTGAAGCTGGCCGAGCAGCGCAACCTCGCGGTGGTGAACGCCATGCTGGATGCGGAGATCGCCGACCGCGACCACGACCAGGCCTATTGGGACCTGGCACCCGACCTGAACGGTGTGGCCACCCATGGTTACAACTATGGCCAAACGGTGGACCGCTTCACCAACACCTTCGCGAACGATCGGGTGCGCACCAACAACCTGTACCTGCAAAGCACCCTGATGCTCTTCCAGGGTATGCGCAAGCAACACCGTATCCGACAGGCAGGGCTTGATTCCGAGGCCGCCGACAAGGCCGTGGAAGTGGCGCTGAACGACATGCGTGTGGAACTCGTGCAGGCCTTCCTGGACGTGCTCGGGTTGCGCGAACGCATCAAGGCCAGTGAAGCGCAAGTGGCGAATACCCGTGAACAGATCGCCATCACCGACGCCTTGGTGGAAGGTGGACGAGTGGCGCGTGCCGAACTGCTTATGCTGCAGGCACAGTTGGCACAGGAGGAGTTCAACCTGACCGATGTGCGCAACCAGCACGATCAGCGCAAGCTGGCCCTGGGTCGGGCCATGCAGCTCGATCTGCAGGACATCTACACCTTCGATATCGTGGCGCCGGCCATCGGTGGAATGAGCATTGTGGAACCCACGTCCTCGGCTGAGCGCATACTGGAGAACGTGTTGGCGAACAACCCGGCCTACAAACGCGCGGAGCTGAACGTGGCCAGTTCGGAGCAGGCCCTGTCCATTGCACGTGCGGGCGTCATACCCTCGCTCAGTTTCAGCGCTGCAGCAGGTAGTGGATACTCGGGCCTGACCCAGCGCACGGTGGGCGAGCCGGTGCAAGGGGCGCCCATTCCCGTGGGGGCCACGGCCAGCGGTGAACTGGTATTCGTGCCCAACGAGATCAACACGTTCGAAACGGTGCCCTTCGGTGATCAGCTCGAGCAGAACTTCAACCAGTCCGTGAGCCTCACGTTGAGCCTGCCCATCTTCAACAACATGGCCAACCGCACCCAGATCGCGCAGGGCCGCATCCGTGCAGAGCAGTCGCACAACCGCATGCTGGCGGTGCGCAACGACCTGCAACGGAACGTGCTGGATGCACTGGTGGCCCAACGGGCGGCCTACCGCCAGTTCGAATCGGCCACGAAGGCCGTGGATGCTGGCACCTTGGCGCTGGAGTACGCTCAGGAACGTTTCGCCCAAGGGATCATCACCTCCATCGAGCTCAGTACGGCCAAGGCCCAATTGAACCGCAACCAGGCCGAGCAGATCAACGCGAAGTACCAGTACGTGATGGCCAGTAAGTACCTGGACATCCTGCAGGGGATACCGGTAACGCTGTGATGCATTTGGCGGTCCGGCCCGGCTGCGGTTCCTTCGCGCCATGCCGCTGATTCTGGCCATCGAGACCGCCACCAAGCTTTGCAGCGTCGCCGTTGCACGTGATGGGAAGGTGCTCGCCCTGCGCGAAGTGGTGAGTGAACGTAACGCGCATGCCGAGAAGGTGAACGTGTTCATCGCCGACGTGATGGCCGAGGCCGGGCTGAACTTGAAGGACCTGCAGGCGGTGGCCGTGGGCATCGGTCCGGGTAGTTACACGGGGCTGCGCATCGGCCTCAGTGCCGCGAAGGGCCTCTGCTACGTGCTTGGCGTTCCGTTGCTCGGCATCTCCACACTGCACACCATCGCGCAGGCCGCGCTCGCCGGTGGCCGGGCCTTCGACGGTGAGGTATGGCCCATGGTGGATGCGCGGCGCATGGAAGTGTTCACACAGCCCCACGATGCACGCGGCTCAGCCCTTGCACCGCATGCGCCATTGGTACTCGGCGAGGAATGGGCCGCTCAGAGACCTGCGCTGGTCTGTGGCGATGGCGCTGACAAGGCAGTGGAGCTCTGGTCCAATGCACCGACCATCGTTCATTTACCCGGAGTGCATCCCACAGCGGCCGCCATGTTCACCGAAGCGGAGCGGCGCATGGCCATGGAACAGTTCGACGACCTCGCCTACCTCGTGCCCGACTACGGCAAGGCGGCGAACGTGACGCAACCGAGGAAACGAGAGGCTTAGAAGCCCGCGAGGATCGCCAGCAGGGCGATCACCGGCACCGTGCCTTCCACTTGCAGGATGGCATCGCCCTTGTTCGCGAAGGGTCCTTCGGCGAGGAACACGAGGTTGCCTTCCAGCACGAACGCAGCATCGCCCTTGCTGCAGAATGCGCCCATGCAGCGGAAGATCTTGTTGTCTTCCATCAACAGCACGCCCGGGCCGCGGCTACAGAAGGGGCCTGCGCAGCGGAACAGCTTGTTGTCCTCGCTGAGGTAGGCGCCGGGTCCACGGCTGCCCATGCCATCGTTGGTGCGGAACACCTGGTCGCCGTTGAACACGAAGATGCAGGCCCCCAGCGAGCCGAACGGGCCGCAGGCCTGATGGATCCGCCCGTTCTCCACCACGTAGGCCACATCGCCGGGTGTACCGAACGGCCCGTAGGCCCAGCGCACCAAACCACGCTGCGCACTTGCACCGAGTGCCACGCAGAGCAGGATGATGACCAGCAGGACCCTCATGGTCGTTGTGCCACGCTGCCTCGTTCGGTGGTGAACTTGATCACGTGGATGGTGCCCGTGGAAAGGTCCTTGGTGAGCCGCGCGGTCAGCAGCATGGTGTTGGCCTCGTACAGGTATTCCTCGCGTTCCACCTGTCGTTGGTCGTGCCACAGTTCGCCTTCGAGCACATTGCCCGCGGCATCGTAGCGCCAAACACGCCGTGTGGTGCGAGGGTCGGCGAGGTCGGGCTGTTCCACGCGTTCGGCCAGGCGCCCTTTATCGTCGTAGCGGAAGGTGATGCGCGAACGACGGTTGCTGATGAGGTAGCGGTCCTCGATGGAGCGCAGGTAACCCAGCTGGTCCTTGCTGAACACCTGTTCGCGGAAGGGCAGGCCCAGGTCGTTGGTATAGATGCGCTTGTACACGGTGTCGTTCACCGGTTCATAGCGGTAGTGTTCATCGCTGATCGCGGTCACCGCGCCGGGTACCAGATCGTACCGGTCCGTCCCCAGGTTCTCGATCCGGCTGTAGGTCTCGCGCACCACCCGGCCCTGGTCGTCCAGTTGAAGGTCGTAGGCGAAGTGCCCGCCCAGATCATTGCGCAGCCGTCGGGTGGCGCGGCCCTGCGCATCATAGGTGAAACGCACCGATGCAGTGTCGCGGCCGGTGCCCGGGTTACCGAAGCTATGGTTCGCATAGATCGTACGCCCGGAGGGGTCAAACCGGTACAGGTGTTTTTCGCGCTGTTCGCGCATGGGCTCATTGTCCCGCTTGATCAGGCGCTGGCCATGGATCGCCGTGATGCCGTTGCGCGCAATGAACTTCTCGTTGAAGACCAAGGCTCCTGGGTCGTCCGTGCCGGGGAGCACCAGCAGGGCCTGTGCGGAAAGCAGGACTGGCGCGAACAACAGGGGCAGGAGGAGGGTGCGTGGGTTCATGGGAGCTGTTTCAGTGCCTCGTTCACCGTGGCAACGGGCAATTGACAAGCCTTGTTGATGCATACAAAGATCGTGCTGTTCGGGAGGATCTTTCCTTGAAGCAACGGCAGATCGCTGCGATCGGTGCAACCAAGGAACAGGGCATAGGGCACGTAGTGCCGTCCGAACGACCTGCGCAACGCCTGGGCCTCCGGACCGGTGATCGCGATCTCCGGCAGGGGATGGGCATGCCATTGCAGCAGTTGCCCCCAGTTACTGTGGCCGCTCGGGTTGTCGGCCAATTGGTGGCCCATGGCCCCCAGCATTCGTTCGCTCAGCTCTGAATAGCGGGCATCGTCGTAGAGCCGGCCCAGCCTGAACAGGGCCTTGGCCATGCTCGAGTTGGAGGCGGGTACCTCGGAGTCCACCACCTCACGGTGCCGGGTGATCAGGGGCGGGTCGAGGTCGCTGGTGAAGTGGAACAGGCCTGACGATCGGTCATGGAAATGACGAATGGCATGTTCAGCGAGCGATCGTCCCTCTTGCGACCAACGCTCGTCGAACGTGGCTTCGTACAGCCCCACCAAGGCCTCCATCGTGAAGCTGTAGTCCTCCAGGTAGCCATTGATGGTGGAGCGACCACCCTTGGTGCTGTGCCAGAGCCCACCATCGGGTTTCCGGCAGTACCGCAGCAGGCCGTCCATGGCATTACTGGCCAGTTCCAGCCACTCGGGCCGCTCGAAGGCCAGGGCCGCATCGCGGTAAGCGGTCACCATCAGCGCGTTCCAGCTGGTCAGGCATTTGTCGTCGAGGCCGGGCGGTGTGCGCTTCCGGCGGGCGGCGAACAGTGTTGCGTTGATGCTCGCTATCCGTGCTTCGAGCTCCTTCACGTCGATGCCGAACGTGCGCGCAAAAGTGGCATCATCCGTGGCGCGCAGCAGGATATGCCGCCCGTGTTCCCAGTGCCCCTTGTCGTTCACTTGGTAGTAGGCGGCAGCCAGATCGAACTCAGGTCCGAGCAGTCGTTGCAGTTCATCGCGTGTCCACACATAATACAGGCCTTCCTCGCCCTCGGTATCGGCGTCCAGGGCGCTGTGGAAGAGGCCTTCCGCGCTGGTCATCTCGCGGGCAATGAATGCCAGGGTACGCTCCACCGTGTCCCGGTAGAGCGGCTTTCGGAAATGCTGGAACGCCTCGCTGTACAGGCTCACGAGCTGCGCGTTGTCGTA
>JBEICT010000117.1:0-9868 GCA_040383865.1 Flavobacteriales bacterium
CGCCAAACGCCAGATGACCTGGTTGCGGCGCGATGCCGAGTGGCATTGGTGTACCCCGACCGATCACGCGGCCATACACGCCCTGGCGACACGGGAATCATGAACCCGAACTCACGGAAACAGAACATTCGAGTGTGGTTCCTGGCCGCCGTGTTGCTCAGCGCCTTGGACCGTCTGATCATACTGCTGCGGTTCGGTTACCGCTACGTGGGCAGCGATGACGCCATTTTCTGGCAAGCCGTGAAGGACTACGCAGCGGGCTTCTTCCACGAACCGTACTTCTACGGCCAGGACTACACCTTCATGACCGAGGCCGTGGTCACGGTGCCGCTCTTCTGGATGGACGTTCCGTTGTATGTGGCACTGCCCACCATCACCGCCCTGCTGGCCTTGTTGCCGTTCTGGTCCTTCGGGTGGTGGATGGTGCGCGCGGAAAGACCGGCCGCTGGCATCACTGTGGCCCTTATTCCCGTTCTGCTCCCGGTGGAATACGGCATCATCACCAGCATGCCGCGCGGTTTCGTAGGTGGCTGTGCCATGCTGGCGGCCTGGCCATGGTGCCTGAACGTGGAACGACCGTGGTTGCGGGGACTGCTGGCGGGCCTTGTCCTGAGCATGGCGCTATTCCTCAATCCCAATGCGTTGCTGTTCGCTGCGCCTGTTGGCCTTTTGTTCGCCTGGCAGCAGCGGCGCGAATGGAAGGTGTTGCTCTTTTCCATGCTGGGTGCCATTCCCGCAGCGGTCGCGTGGAAAATGGCCGAACAGTTCTATGCCACGCACCCCGAACGGGTCCGGCACACCATTGATGATTGGATGTTGGCCTTCCACCCCGAAGGCATCACCGAGGCCTTGGGGCAGTTGCACAAGCACTTCTACGCTCTAATGCCCGTGAACTGGGCGAATGACGGGCAGTTGATCTTCCTGCTCCTTGGGTTGGCAGTGATGCTGTTCATCCGACGCGCCTGGATGCCCGCCACCACGTTGCTGATCGTGGTCGTGCTCGTGCTCTGGTCGTTCGGTTTCGCCAAGGTGCACGATGGCCTGGCACATCCGTTCTTCCCGTTGTCGCGGATGTTCGTCGCGCTCCCACTGGTGCTGGCCTGGTGGGGTGGCATGCTGCAGGACAGAAGCAGCGGTCCTGTTCGCACGCGCAACGCCATGCTTCTTCTGTTCGCGCTGGCTTCTGTCACCTTCACCATGAAGGCGTTCCGTGGGCAGGCCGTCATCGACCGCACCCTGACCGGCCAACAGGAAGTACCGGTGCAAGTGCGCAGTGTCACTGAACTGAGGGCCGCTTGCGCCATGATCGACGAGAACGCGCAGCGGATCAACGCATCCTTGGTGGTGTTCTTCAAGGCACCGGACGACCATGAGAGCTTTCTGCGTTGCTACACCTGCGAACTGTTCGAGCCCACGATGCCCGTTACCGTTGGTGCGACTTACGACCGAAGGGCCTGGCGACGCGCGCTATTGGAGGTGCCAGCGGAAGGGAACATACTTGTGGTGGGCGGAGATCCCGATCAATGGGTGGACCTTCAAGGGTCACCCTCGAACGCTGCGGATACCGAGGACGCTGTCATCCTTCATGTCCTGCCCCAAGGGACAGGCTCCATTCGCGAACGCCTGAAGTTGGAGGGGCACTGAGCGGCCACGGCTCATACCTCAAGCCCGATCAGCAGCACATCGTCCACTTGCTCCTCGCGGCCTTTCCACAGCCGGAAACGGTCCGAAAGAGCCTGCGGCCGCACGTCCACCAAAGCGCTTAGAGCCCTGCCACAGGCCAGCATCTTTCCGAACTGGGACCGGCTGATGCACTTCTTCATCCCCAACGAAGAAAAGCCGTATGCGATGAACAGTAACACCGATCCGGACAGATGGAGGTCGATCCACAGGAACACGGACGAGACCTCTGCCAGATGCAGGCCAAGGATGGAGCATGCATGCGTTCGCTGGAGCAAGGGCAGCGCCAACTGCCTTCAGCACTGAAACGCTTCCGAACGGGGGATGGAACAGGTCCCGCCTCATTCATTCCATGTCGTCCTCAGGGGCACCACACGTAGCTTCGCGCTCCGATCGATCGTATCGCCCTTGACGTGCTTGTTGCACGGCCGAAGCGATCGGACATACCGCCACATTGAACGAAGACCTCGCGACCATGAGCGCCGAACGGATGCAGCAGCTACAGGCCATGTTGGCCGAGGAGCCCGGCGACACCTTTCTCCGCTACGCCATCGCCCTGGAGCACAAGCGCATGGGCCAGATGGAGCAGGCCATTGCGGACCTGCAGGCCATCCTCGCCGATGCCCCCAAGCACGTTCCGAGCTACTACCAGTTGGCTTCGCTGCAGGCCGAACTTGGTCAGGTGGAGAACGCCATCCACACCTGCGAGGCCGGTGCCCTGCAGTGCATCGTGACCAACGACCACAAGGCGCGCACGGAACTGCTGGCCCTGAAACGCGCCCTGCTCGACGAGGAATGAGAACGCTCTTGCGCGGGAGATGGAGAAAGCTGTTCGCGGCCCTGGCCGGGGCCTTTCTGCTCGTGCTCCTGTTCGCGCATCCGTGGTTCGCGGTGACGCGCCCCAGCGGTGGCAAGGCCTTGGTGGCCGAGGGCTGGATGCACACCGAAGGCCTGCGTGAGACGGCGAAGCTCTTCCGCCATGGCAGCTATGATCGGCTGTACCTCACTGGCACCATCCGCCCCTTTGCCTACTATCTGCTCAGCGGTGACTCTGTGCATGTGGACTTCGGCACGGCGCAACACGGGCTGCTCAAGCTGGGTATTGGTGGACTTCCCGGTGCCTCGTGGGAACTGACCGCCTTCGGAGAGGTATTGCTTGCAGGTACCACGGACGGCGGCGTGGAAGAACACTCCATCCGCATCCCCGAGAAGGGCATGTGGGACTGTTCATTGGTGATCCGCTCCGCCACATCGCCTGGACCGGAAGTACCGGTAGCGTTCGTGGCCCGCTTCACAGTGGACGAACACAACGTGCATGGGCTCATGAGCGGCATGCGCATTCATCAGGCCGATGGCACCCAGCGTACGGGTGAGCCCACCTACGCCGAGCAAGGCCGAAGTGCGCTGCTGAAGGAGGGCGTACCGGCCGACCGCATCACCGTGGTGCCCACGTTGCAGGTGGGACGGAGCCGTACATGGTCGTCGGCACGGTCCTTCACCACCTACGCCGCTGCGCATGGCATAACGCGCTACGACGTGGCCACCCTGGGCGTGCATGCCCGCCGCACCTGGCGCATGTACCGCAAAGCGGCCGGCACGGATGAAGGCGTGGGCATCATCAGCCTGCACGACCGTTGGTGCCAGCGCTGGACCTGGTGGACCAACTACTATGGCTGGTACCAGATGGCCAAGGAACTGGTGGCCTGGCCGGCGCCCTTCCTCGTGGAGGAGCAGTGAACCAGCGGCCCTTCCCGCGCACTATCTTTTCCCCATGAACGCTTGGGGACCACCGGAAACGAACGAATGCAGCCCGTTCTACAGGGGCTACATCGAACGCATGGGCAGCACCGATGTGCACGCCGCTCTGGAGCAGGTAAGCCTGCTCACCGAACAACTGCTGCTGCGCATTCCGCCCCGCCTGGCCACACATCGGTACGCCGATGGCAAATGGACGATCAGCGAGGTGTTCCAGCATCTGGTGGATTGTGAACGTATCATGCAGTACCGGGCCCTGCGCTTCGCGCGGAACGATGCCACCGAACTGCCCGGATTCGATGAGGATGAGTACGCTCGGCAGGCGGACACCAGCACGCGTGACCTGCGCGAGATCGCGGATGAACTGGCAGCGGTGCGTCGTTCCACCCAGTTACTCTTCCGCAGCTTCCCCGATCACTTGGCGCTGCGGCAGGGAGTGGCCAACGGCAACCCGGTCACTGTGCGTGCACTGGGCTGGATCATTGCCGGGCACACCATGCACCATCTGCAGATCCTGCAACAACGTTACCTGACCCATGAGCCGGCGTAGCATTCAGCAATGGTTCGATGCCTATGGCGAAAGCCACCAGCATCCCACCAACAAACTGATCCACTGGATCTGCGTGCCCACCATTTTCTTCTGCGTGGTGGGCCTGCTGTGGAGCATCCCTTCACCGTTCACGAGCGGCTTCCTGTCCACTGGATGGGTGGCCAAGTGCGTGGTGGTCCTGGTGGGGCTCTTCTACCTGCGCCTTTCACTGCTCATCATGATCGGTATGCTGGCCTTCAGCATTGCGTGCCTGGCCCTGGCCGCGTGGATCGATGTGCATGCGCCCTGGCCGCTCTGGGCCATCAGCCTGGCGCTGTTCGTACTGGCCTGGATCGGACAGTTCTATGGCCACAAGGTGGAAGGGAAGAAACCCAGTTTCCTGGATGACCTGCAGTTCCTGATGATCGGTCCGGCCTGGCTGATGGGCTTCGTGTACCGCCGGTTCGGTATCAACTACTGAGGGCTCTACAGGATCTCGCGCAGCAGTTCCAGCAGCGATTCCCGCACCGTATCGCGCCCCTTGGCAATGGCAGATGGCCGCTGCTCAATGGTGTGCCGCGGTTGCTCGCCGTGATCGAACGGACCATCCGGCGTGCCATCCAGCACATAGCGGAACAGCGGCACGTTCACGCGGATGCCCGTATTGGGCGCGGTGAACACCAAGGGTGCGCCTCCCGTAGGGCCGATGGACACCGTACCCGTTTCCTCGCCCACGAAGCGACCACGACCCGTGCGCTTCACCAGGGCCACAAGCGCCGCTGCGGCATCGGTGGTCATGCCATCGCCCACGATGTACACCTTGCCACTGAAGGCCTTGGGCACCGGTCGCCAAGTGCGCACCCGCTTGTCATTTTCGGGTAATGATCGGGAGCCCTGTGTACCCGAACGCACGCCGACTGACTGCGCTTCGCTCTGGTAGGCATCCTGCTGCGCATGTGCCGCGAACGGCGGAGGGATCGGCGTGCGCATGACCACCTGTCGGGTGGCCTTGAACGGCTCCTTGGCGATATGCGCGAACAACTGTCCGGCCACTTGCGGATCGGGACCACCAGCACCGCGGACATCGATCACCAAAGCCTTTGCCTTGTTCTGCTGGGCCTCGTTCAACACACTGCGGAGGAACTTATCGGGCCGTTGTCCGGCAGCGGCCAGCGAATCGGGATGCAGTGTGCGCAAGGTCACCCACATGGTGGAACTTTCAGCCTCCCACGATGCGCTCCAAGGCAGCAACGGCGCGCCTGCAGGCTTGCGCGAGCGCTCCATCTCCTCGCCCGTTATGGCGAACAGCACCTGGTCGCCGGTGGTGCCATCGGGGGCCACGTAGCGGATGGTATGCCCGCTCTTGGGACCGAACACACGATATAAGGCCCAAGGCAGGTCCTGCTCGATCATGCGCGTGCGGTAGGTGCGGATATTGCCATCGCCGAGATAGAGCCCTTCGAGACGATGTACGATGCTGTCGGACGGAACACCATTGATCGACAGGATGCGGCTGCCGGAGGGCAGGCTGCGGAAGCCTTTCAGTTCTTCTTCCACGTACATGCCGGTGGACAGGATACGCACCCGCATGGGCAGCACGGCGCGGTGCCGGTACAGGTCGGTTCGGATGTGCTCGGGCAGTTGCGGCTGGCAGTTGCGATCGCCAATGGAGCGCATCACCGCGGTCAGTCGTTCCTGGAAGACCTCCACGCTCATGGGCACACGGATGGAATCCTTCAGCGCTTCGAAACGGGCCACGATGGTGAGGCTGTCCGTGAAGCGGAAGGGATCGGGATGGCAGGTGAGCACCACCTCGCGCAGCAGGTCCACATCCTGATGCAGCTTTTCAGGGTAGAACAGCACATCGCGCCGCACCTCCTGGGCAGCAAGCGTGCCGCACAGCATGAACGCCCACACACCAATTGATCCGACCCGCACCATGCCTTTGCCCAATGGGCGCCAAAAGTAGGGGATCACGTGCCGCAGGGGAATGACCGGGAATGGTCATGGGACCGTGATCATTCGCGCCTGGCACTGATCGGGATGGTGGGTGCGTTAGCTTCGGCACATGCGAAAAGAGACCCACCTTTTGCTCCTGTTCTGCACGTTGATCAGTTCCATGCAGGTGAGTGGCCAAGGCTGCAGTGATGCAGGCGTTTGCACGGCCGGCCCGATCGGCGAATTGGTCGCACCGAACGACACCTCCTTGGCGACACAGGAGAAGCGTCACTTTGCGCGGATGACCTTCAGCTATGCCGTGGGCGAGCAGCAGACCACCATACTGATGACCTTAGCGGAACTGGGCTTCGGGATCACCGACCGGCTCGCGGTCAGCTTTCGCCTCCCCTACCAGTGGGCAGATGGCAACTTGGGGCGGAACAGCGGCGTGGGCGACCCCGTGCTGACCACAACCTATGCCTTTATCAAAACCTCGGGCCGCCGCTTGGACGGCATGGTGGGCGTGAAGCTCAACTCCGGCAACGCGGATGACACCTGGGATGGATTCTCCATCGACCAGGTTCCCCGCTCCCTGCCCATGCCCTATCAGACCAGCTTGGGCACCACCGACCTGCTGCTCGGGGTGAACTACCGCCACGACCGCTGGTCCGGCGCCCTGGCCCTTCAGCTCCCGGTGCATCAGGCCAACGAGAACACGTTCACGCATGCCAGCTGGGGACAGGACCCCGCCGCGCTGGGATACTTCGAAAGTGCCTACCTGGAGCGTGCCGCAGATGCCGTGGTCCGGGTCCAATACCGCATCCCTTGGCGGCGGTTCGCGGTGCAACCCGGCCTGCTGGCCATCCAACACCTGGGCACGGACACCCGGCGGGAAACCGCCCCGACCATGGACATGATGTCGCCCGAACGTGTGGAAGCGCAAGGATCGGACGGCCTGACCTTGAACGTGACACTGGATGCAGGTTACCGCATCAACGACCGCTGGACCGTTGAGCTCGCCTACGGTTCGCCGCTCATCGTGCGGGAGGAACGTCCGGACGGATTGACGCGGAGCATGGTGCTCAACACCGGCTTGCGCTACGCGTTCTGAAGGACTTTACCTTGCAGGGGTGAGAACCATTGCCCTTCACACAGCCCTGCTCCTGTCCTTCGGCGCTTCCGCCCAGGTCGACCTGCCCGTCTTCGGCAAACAGGACGTGATCAACGGCTACGCGAAGGATGTGGAGGGCGAGGTCCTCTCCTACTTCAGCGTGTACCCGGAGCATGCCACCACGGCCCTGCTCACGCGCTGCACCGATGGGAAGAAGGCCATCGCGTGGGAGACGGCCGCTGTGCCGCACTACCCGCAGGATGAAATGGTCCAGTACTACTACTTCAGCTGGATCGCCGCGCACAACAGCACCACCAGCGGCGGTGATCGTTCGTTCGACCTCTACATCAACGACACGAAGGCGCTCACCTTCACCACGCACCACAGCAGGTCACCCTCGACATGGTCCACAGCGAGCGCGGATAGCGCGAAGCTGGTGTTCGAGTTCAGCAAGGCCGACCGCCACGGCGATGCGCATGGTTTCGCGCATCTGCGGGTGCCGCGGAAGTATATCACCCCGGGGAAGCCGCTTCGTTTGAAGGTCGTGGGCCACGCGCAGAACAGCCCGGACTGGTTCATGACCTTCCGGTACACGTTCGAGGAGAAGATTGAGGTGGAGGTGTTGCCGTTCCAGTATCGCGGCTCTATGCTTCCATTGCAGCCTGCGCAGTTTACCGTGATGCACTTCGGGCATCCTACTGAACTTGCAGTACGCCTTCCCGGTGTGGCGCCGACTAAGCACGTCATCAACAATGGCCTGAACGTGTTCCAAACACCTGTGCTTGTAAATCCTTTGACCCCTGCCATCATGTTCCCAGAGGATCGCGCTGCGCATCGAGTCCCAATTCGGGTAAAGGCATCCTTGTCGGATCGTCTGGTACTTGATTCGACTTTGATGGTCCGACTCACCGGACACCGCGACATCCACCTCGTCCACCACAGCCACACCGACATCGGATACAGCCACCTGCAGGCCGAAGTGGAGCGGATCCAGAACAACAACATCTGGAAAGCGCTGGAGCTGATCGACCGCACGAAGGACTATCCGGAGGACAGCCGCTTCGTGTGGAACGTGGAGAGCCTCTGGGCCGTGGAGAACTTCCTGGGCATCGCCAGCGAGCAGGATAAGCAGCGCTTCATCGCAGCGGTGAAGGCGGGCAGCATCGCCCTCAGCGCCAACTACGCCAACATCCTCACCGGCCTTTGCACGCCCGAGGAGATGCACTGGATCGTGGAGTACGCCGATTCGCTGCGCGCTTGGTACGACCTGCCGATCACCATGGCCATGCAGACCGACATCCCCGGCATGAGCTGGAGCATGGTGGACGCCTACGCCGCCCACGGTATCCGACACCTGAGCCAGGGGCCGAACTACATCCCCGACATGCCCGACGGCGGCGACCGCATCGGCAGCACCCTACGCGAACAGGGCGACAAGCCCTACTGGTGGAAGGGCACCACCGGTCGCGACAGCATCCTCGTGTGACGGCCGGCCAAGGCTACGGCGGCTGGCACGGCTACACCGCCGGGGCCATCAAGGAGCGCGGCACGCGGAAGATCGCCGCCTACATGAACGACCTGGCCGCGAAGGGCTATCCCTACGACATGCTGCAGTGGCGCTACAACATCGTGAGCGACAACGGCCCGGTGGACAGCACCCTCAGCGACTTCGTGCGCGACTGGAACGAGAAATACAGCTCACCGCGCTTGATCATCGCCAACGCGGGTGAGATGATGCAAGAGTTCGAGGAGAAGTACGGGAAGCAGATCCCCACCTGGAGCGGCGACTTCACGCCCTATTGGGAGGATGGCGCGTACAGCACGGCGAAGGAGGAAGGCGATGTGCGCGTGCTCAGCGCGCGGCTCACCAACCTGATCGATGCGGCAAAGATCCTCGGTAAGCCCATCGACCCGCACCTGCTCTACCGCGCCAAGCGCAGCATCGTGATGTGGCATGAGCACACTTGGGGCGCGTGGTGCAGCATCAGCGATCCGGATGCGCACTTCACCACCGACCAATGGCGGGTGAAGAAGGCCTTCGCGGATAGTGCGGGGTGGTATGTGAACGCAATTGAAGAAGATATCAGGCGCCAAGTCGGTCCGAAACTGTGGCAGTCGGCGGTGGATTCGTTGAGCGCAGAACATATTCGGTGGAAGATTCCTCGGGAGATCGGTCACCATGCTGGTCCTCTGGAAAGAATCAGGTTGCACAGACTAACCGGATCTGTTACCAGTATGCACAGTGGCCGGGTCATGCACGCGGACACTTCAGTTTACAATGGCATATTCGAATGGTGCTATCGCAATGCAGCTTCATTTGAGTACCATCTGACCTCGATGTTGTTGATTGTCGACAGTTCTGGCTTCCGCGGTGAAGAGCATTACTATGTGAAGCAATCTGTCCCTGGTTGTAGCTCATTTGTCATGAACCACTACACAGTTTTCGGGGACAGCCTAATCGGTGTCAACCTCAGCTTGGAAAAGGCCGCTGTCCGCGACAAAGAATCTCTACACCTCGCCCTGCCCTTCAACATCCCCAACGCCACCGTCCGCATCGGCATCGGCGATACCTGCGTCACACCCGAGAGCGGCCGCATCCCCGGCAGCAACAACGACTTCTTCTGCGCCCAGCGCTGGATCGATGTGAGCAACGACAGCATGGGCGTCACCATCGTATGCCCGCAAGGCGCGATCTGGGAGGTGGGCGAGATGGTGGACGAGCGCAAGTTGAACCCTGGCAAGGGCACGAACCCCGAGTACTACAAGGCGTGGAAGACCGAGGCGAAGAGCAGCAGCACCATCTACCTCTACGCCCTCAACAACTACTGGCACACCAACTTCAAGGCCGACCAGGA
>JBEICT010000118.1:0-9827 GCA_040383865.1 Flavobacteriales bacterium
CTTCACATGAGGACCCAGGAAGACGCGTGCATAGATCCGTACCAACGCCAGTCCGTTCAGCACAAAGCTCATGGCCACAAGAAAGGCCAGCAAAAGCTGATCGGGATGGATATGTGAGTAGATCAGGTCCTCGCCCAGGAACGTGGGGGTGATGGGAAATCCGGCCAGTCCCAATGAGGCCAACAGGAACAGCAAGGCAATGCGGGGATGCTCGAACACATGCCCATGGAACCGGCCCAGGTCCACATTTCGCTCTGTCCTTCGCAGGCTGTTGATGGCGAACACGGCCACGATACCAGACACGACCACACCGGACAGATAGATCGCCATGTGGGATAGATCGAAATGCTCATTGAAGGAAATGGCAAGCGCGACCCAAAAATGGCCCATGATCACCATGGCCAGCGCGCGCCGAACGTGCCTTCGCTCAGTAAAGGCACGAAGCACCAACAGGAGCGAGATACTAGCAGCGATGGCCGGAAGTACATGCAGCAGCTCAGCTGATAGAAGGGACTTGTTGAAGACCAGAAAAACCCCGGCCACGAAAAAGGGCAGGAGCACGGCGATGGACCTGTTGATGTTGAAGAAGTCCATGTGCCGTCCCAGGATCTTCAGGGGGTTCCACCACCACCGGTACATGAACGTGTCCAGGTTCCACTCCTTCAAGCTGAGCACGTAAATGGTGTACTCCAGTCGCTTGGGCAGCGAATCCTCGAAGGTATGCTCACGTGGTTTGAAGTTGTAGAACTGCTCCCGGATCAAGTAAGTGACCACCGATGGCGATACCAGCAACTGGTAAGTGCGCAGGAAGGCGTTCCCAGCGAAATGCACCAGCGCCAGGAGCTCAAGGCCCAGTGCGACCTCGATGAAGATCAGCCCGATCTGTGCGATGGATGAATACGCGATCTGAGCCTTTACGGAGGATTGGGCCCGTGCCGTGGGCGCGGCCATAAGGCTCGTGAGCAGCCCGATGGCCCCGATGAGCACCCGTACGCCGGTCTGATGCTCCCAGAAAGGGAATGTGCGCAGCAAGAGGAAGACTCCGATGTGGACCGACAACGAACCGTAGAAAATGGCACTGGACGGTGTGGGCCCTTCCATGGCACGCGGAAGCCAGGAGGAGAATGGGAGTTGCGCCGATTTCGCCAATGCCGCGACCAGAATACAGAGCGAAACGAAAACGCCAATGGCCGAGTGGCCAGCGAGCTGATCGTGCACCAGCTCGTAGTTGTGGAGCTTGTGGAAAGTGATGTTCTCGTGCCATAGATGATGGCTGGCCCACATGGCGAGGATAAGCCCCACGTCGCCGATCCGATAAATGGAGAAGACCTTTACGGCGTTCTTGACCGGCAGATAACGTTCACGATAGAACGCGATGAGCAGGAACGAGGAAACACCCAGGACCTCCCATCCGATGAACAGTGTTTCGAAGTTGCCGGCCAGCACGGTGATGGCATATCCGGTGAAGAAGAACAACACCGTATTGAAGAACCTTTTGAACCCTTGCTCCCGGTGCAGATAATACCGGCTGTAGATCGTGATCATGAAGGTGAGCATGGCTCCTACGAGCAGGTAGATGGCCGTGACCCGATCGTAATACAGATCAATGAAGAACTCATAACCCGTGCTTCGATACACCACCATCTCCTTCACATTGAGGTCCGGCCACCCCTTGATGGACCACCACACAGTGAACCCCAGGACCAAGAAGAACTGGATACCAGCGGTCAGGTAGGCGGTGCTGGAGAGTGCGACCTCGGCACGACGCGGTATCGCCAGACTGAAAAGGAACCCCATAAGAGGCAGTAGGACGAAAAGAGGGAGCACGTATTCCATGATTCAGGCGTTCTCCAAAATGGTCACGGGCATGTTCTCCACCGATCCGCGCAGCACTGCGAACAGGTCATGGGCACGGTCAACCTGTCCATGATGTGGCCGATAGGGTTCGAAGCGCCCATCCCTGAAACGATGGATCGTACGGTCGGTCGGATGGACGACGACCAAATGGACCCATTCATTGATGAACCATTCGTAGGTGGCTTTCACCCGCTGGATCACATCGAGCACCACATCGGGTTCCTGTTCTACGATCATGAGCAACCTGACGGGATCATGCACCTCGATCATCTGGCTTGGGAGACCGGGACGTAGGTCACCCTCTATTCCATTGGCCACACCGACCAGCCCCATCACATTATGCGGCAACTTGGTACCCGCACCAAGCTTATGGTTGTCCATACGAGAGAAGAAATACTCCAGGTTGATGCCGCCACAGACCGGGGCGGCGGCCCCGAGGATACCAGTGAGGTACTGTCCGGCAGGGTCCACCGAGCTATCGTAACTGTTCAGGAACGACCTCCTGTCCAGAAAGAGCCCTCGGGTCAGGTCACGACGACCGACCACACAAAGCGCATTGGTGGCGTGGTTCAACTCCGGTCGTGGCTCAAACAGCGATACCGAACGCCGCTTCACCTGCGCATGGATGTCCTCCTCGGTGGCACCAGCGGAAATGGTGTCGAAGCGCCTGGCCCTTTCATGTGCGTTGGCCTTGAGAGCACTTCGGAACACTTCCACATGTCGACCGTGTAAAATGCGCTGCTCATCGTTCAGGAGGGCTTCATCGTAAAAGACCACCTCATCCTGCGTGGTATCGTGAAGTCCGGCGATGAAACGGGAGCTTGAAGGAAGATCGATGCCTTTGCTCCGCAGGATCGCGCGCACCTCCCGATGGTTCGCCATGGTGCAGAACACTCTCGCGTTCACGGAACCCGGTCGACCGGAGCAGGCGCCACAATCGTAGGCCGCGTAATGCGGATTATTCACACTACTGGCCCCGTGACCTATGACATAGACCAGGGGTGCGAATTCGGAGACCAAGCCTATACCCTTCAGGACCGCCTCTACACGATCCGCCATTTCGCGTACCGTGAATCCGACCTGCAGACCATCCTCCCGATGGTCAGGATCCACGTTCTCCACTGTCAACGAGGCCAGATGGTCCATGTGCTGGAAGGCATCGGACGTGCCGGGGCTTGTCGTAGGCCGGAAGATGCTGATGAACAGCTTCAATGCAGACCAGAAACCCAATGTCTGCGATACGATCCATCCACCGACCAGGCCGTGGCTGTGCTTTCCAAAATGGGCATCCTTTTTAACCCGGGCACGCTTATCCACTTCCTTTACCAGGTAGCGCGGCGTTATCGGCGCGGGACAGACCTTGGTATTGAACCGTCCATGTTCCGGCCGATAGTAGAACTCGACACCGAAATGGCCGGGTGTGCCATAGGTCCTGAAACCGGGATGTGCACGTTCCAAGTGTCGACGGAAGGAGCACTCCCGATCATCGATGCAGAACAATCCCTGCACGGAGATTGGACCATTCATTGAGGGTTGACGATCGTTCTGGACAATACCGGCCAGCACCTCATCATAATAGGTCCACTCGAAGGCTTCCTGCCAGAGGGAGCGTACCTCATCCACTTCGCTGGGCTGCAAAGCGGCGAACAAGGGGGCAGGACGATGACGCATACCCCGGGCAAGTGGCTCCCATCCCTTGGGGAACTCACGATCCAAGGCATCGATCTCCAGAAGCAGCTCGAAAATGATCAGTTCTCGCAATGAAATGGCCCGCTTGTCCAACAGGGTGCCGGCATCCACTTCAACGACCGCCACCAGGCCCGACCATCCTTGGTGAGCGAACTGTTGATCAAAGAGATACTGTTCGTACAAGGACTCATCATCGACCAGGATATCGAGGAGCTGGCGGATGGAGGTCGCTTCGTCCAACAACAAGGCGATCGCTCTTCGCCCCGTGAGAAGACCGGTCCATGAATGACGCTGAAGTTCACGAATGGAGGAAAGGAAACCCTTGTTCCAGACCGGAAAGTTCCAGATGGCTATTCCTTGGTCCAGGTAACTATTGAGCACCCTGAACAAGGTGGTGTGCACCACGGCATCCATGTCGATCCTACGATCACGCTTCCAATGCGCCCGAAGCCTGCCGATACGTGCATTGATCGAACTGTCATATTTCTTTCCGAGCATGCGACCGAGCCATTCGCTTGCCTCGGCATCGCCTTTCCTTTCGCGGACCACGCGTTGCAGGACCTCGCTCCGAATGCGACCATCGACATGCAGCTTACGGTACTCGTTCACTGTGAAGGTCGTCTTGTATCCGAACAAGCGTGACGCACGATGGAGCGCATCAGTGAACTTTTCCTGCTGAAAGGCGTGAAGCGTGTTGTGGTGGATGAAATCCTTCAGGGGCGCCTGTGCAGGCAGGTAATGCCGCAGATCATGCAGAACGGCGCGTTCATCGAACACCTCAGTGCCCATTCCTGTACCTTCAACTTCATGGCCCATGATCGATTCCGTAGTGGATCCCATGGCACAAAATTGACCGGTCCCGAAAGGGATATCATTAACGCCGGATTAAACGATAAAGCGGATCAGGCGCTAAGAGGCAGGTCGACGACCACGGAAGTGCCAGCTCCCGCCTCGGACGTAATGGTCACCCGCCCCCCATGCACACGTGCGATCCTGTCCACGAGGGATAGGCCTATCCCATGACCATCCATGGCCGGCGCATCCGCTGCGCGGTAGAACATCTCCTTGGCGCGTTGCAGGGTCTCCGTGCCCATTCCTGGGCCCTTATCGGAAACCTGAAAGGAAGCGTGGGAAGAGCGGACCACAAGATGCAGGGCAACAGGACCTCCGCCGCCATATTTCGCGGCATTCGTGAGCAGGTTGTACACCGCAGCTGTCAGCAGCACTGAACTGCCCAACATCACCGGCTCGTGAACATCATCCCCGATATCCAGATCGAAGCGAACGGGCACGTTCGGATAACGCATACTACATCGTTCCATGGCCCGTTCGGCCACTTCGTCCAAGTGTACCCGGTCCTGCAGCAGTGCAGCTGTGGTGCCTTGGGTCCTGGCCAACCAGAGCAACTGGTCCAAGAGGTCCTGCATATGCACCGCCTGTTCCTCGATCGCGAGAAGATGGCGTTCAACAGGTGCGCTTTCGGGAAGCAGGCCTTTGGCCAGATGTAGCTCGCCACGCACCACGGTAAGTGGTGTACGCAGCTCGTGCGATGCCGTTGCCATGAACGAACGCTGCACCTGAAAGGCCTCATCAAGCCGGCTGAGCAGGCCATTGAACGCAATGGCCACCGCCCCAAGTTCGTCGGGATCTTCGGATTGTTTGACCCTCAGCCGGTCAGAGGGTTGCTGCATATCCGCCAACTGACGGACCAATTGGCGGACTGGTGTCAAGGCCCACGTTGCATAAGCCCATGAAAGCAGTGCGGTCAGGAGCAATGCGACCGCTCCTGCACCGAACACCCATCGCCTAAGCATCGCCATGGATGCCAATCCGTTACGATCAATAGCGGAGGTCATGGTGTATCGAATACCTGCAGGCAAGGTCTCCGGCCGATCGACCACGACGAACTGTCGATCCTCGCGGGCGATCCTCACAATGCCTCGTTGGCTGGCCACCTCGCGCCAACTAGCCGGTAGGTCCACTTCCCTAGTGGCCCGTTGGAAGAGGACCTGACCATCCGTACCGATCACCACCAGTTCCTCGTTCGGCAACGCCTCACGCAGGGCCTGGGCCAGATGCTCCGCTTCGTTCACCGGCATGGAACGGGCCTCCACGAGCAAGTGCTCGACCAGCACGGCGCGGTCCTCCAAGCGTTGATAGAACTCGGCCTCTCGCAGAGCCTCGCTCCTCTGAAGGATCAGGTAGCTGAACGCGAGGATCAACACCGCCACAAGGACAGTGAACGCAACGGCCATGCGCAAACGGAAACTCATGGCGCTTCCTCCCGGATGACATAACCCATGCCTGTGACCGTATGGATCAAGCGCTTCCCGAAGGGTTTGTCGACCTTCTTGCGCAACATGTTGATGTAGACATCGACAAGGTTCGTCTCGGTGTCGAAGGAAACGTCCCAGACATGATCAAGTATCTCACTACGACTCGTCACACGTCCCTTGCGTTGGAGCAGGAAACGCAGCAGGGCGAATTCACGGGCGGTAAGCCTGAGCTCCTGTCCTGCACGGGTCACCGTGCGGGCATCATCATCCAGCTGAAGTTCTCCACAGCAAAGAATGTGCTCGGTACCACGACCCTGCGAACGTCGGATCAACGCCTGTACGCGGGCCATCAGCAACTTCGGATCGAAGGGTTTGGAGAGATAATCGTCAGCACCTGCACCGAATCCTTTCACCTGCTCCTCCACTCCATCCAGGGCCGTGAGCATGAGTATGGGTATGCTCGGCCGCTGTTGACGCACGTGACGACATACCTCCAAACCGCTTCGCTTCGGGAGCATCCAATCGAGTAAGAGGATATCGGGCTCGAGCTCCAACGCCAATCGCTCTCCCTCCGCACCATCGGCAGCAATTTCCACTGCAAAGCCTGCCGATCGCAATTCCCCCGCAATGAAGGCAGCGACCTGTGGCTCATCCTCAACGACCAATGCACGCATGTTCCAAAAGTAGTCGTACGTGTATCGCATGAACAGTTCCTGACCGATCTAATCCGGATCTCATGCCGAGGGCTGCATACCGGGGGAATTTTGGCACCCAGAAGCACCGGTGTGGTGCAACAACCCAACGCTTACCGAACGAAGATGGCACAGCAGCAACAGACCAAGGAGCCCATACCGTTGAACGGACTGGCCGGATTGACCCAGAACTGGAGAAAGGATGTCCTTTCCGGTTTCATCGTATTCCTCATCGCCCTACCCCTATCGCTGGGCATTGCCATGGCCTCCGGTGTGCCCCCCATGTCGGGGGTCATCGCAGCGGTGGTGGGCGGCATTCTGGTGTCCCGGTTCAACGGCAGCCATGTCACCATCAACGGTCCTGCAGCAGGGTTGATCGTGGTTATCGTGGGCGCGGTGGAAAGCCTGGGCAATGGTGACCCGATGGCCGGCTACCGGAGCATGCTGGCCGCAGTGGTGATCTCTGGTGGGCTACTTTTTCTGCTGGGCCGTTTGAAAGCCGGAAAGCTGGGTGATTTCTTCCCGGCTTCCGCTGTACACGGCATGCTCGCGGCCATTGGGATCATCATCCTCGCCAAGCAGGTACATGTGGCCCTTGGCGTGAAGCCCGAAGGCAAGGAACCCCTGGAACTACTTGCCGAGATACCACACAGCCTGATGAACTGGAATCCTGAGGTGGCCATCATCGGTGCGGCAAGCCTGCTGATCATGATCGTACTTCCCTTGATCAGGAACAAATACATCAAAATGATACCGGCGCCCATGGTGGTGGTCTTGCTGGGCATGGGGCTCGCTCACTACTTTGACCTGGAGCACGAGCACAAGTACTTGTTCCTCGACGGTCATGAATACACCCTCGGTCCCAAATTCCTGGTGACCCTGCCCGACCGTGTCTTGGACGGGATCGTTCTTCCTGATTTCTCCAAGACGCTGAGCTATCCGTTCCTGATGGCCGTGATCAGCATCACCCTTGTGCAGGGGATCGAATCGCTGCTGAGCGCCAAGGCTGTTGACAAATTGGACCCTTGGAAGCGCCAGAGCGACCTGAACAAGGACCTGAGCGCGGTGGGCGCCGGAAGCGCGATCTCCGGCATGATCGGTGGTCTTCCCATGATCGCGGAGATCGTGCGAAGCAGCGCGAACATCAATAATGGGGGCCGCACCGGCTGGGCGAACTTCTTTCACGGGGTGTTCCTTCTGGTGTTCGTAGTGGCCTTCCCCACCCTTATCCACAGCATTCCTCTCGCTGCACTGGCCGCCATTCTCATGTACACCGGATACAAGCTGGCCGCTCCCCAACATTTCAAGCACACGCTGCAGATAGGAAGCGAGCAACTGGCCATCTTCACCACCACCTTGATCATCACCCTGGCCACGGACCTGATCATCGGTGTCTTCAGCGGTATCCTGCTCAAGATGATCATCCACCTCTTCCGGGGTGCATCATTGCGTACGCTCTTCAAGCCCACAGTATCGGTTCATTACGAATCCCTCGCCGATCGGTTCCTGGTGTCGGTGCACAACGTGGCGATCTTCTCCAACTACCTTTCCTTGAAAAAGCAGCTCGATGACATTCCCAAGGGCAAGGATGTGGTGGTCGATTTCGACAATGCCACCCTTGTCGATCATACCGTGATGGAACACCTGCACACTTACAAGGATCTTTACGAACGCGAGGGCGGCACCTTCGAACTGAAGGAAATGGGACACCTGATACCCCGCTCGCAACATCCGCTCTCTGCACGCCGCACTTCCCGCAAGCAGGTTTCGGCATGACCCGTAGCACAAACCGCTTCTTACTTCCGGGAGCGCTCGCGCTCATGCAACTGCTTCCCGGGAACGCAACGGGGCAAACCCAGCGCGACACCGACCCGAACGCCAACCTATGGATATCCCATTGGGGAGACCAACGTATCCATGATCGTTGGAGCCTGCATACCGAGATCCATTGGCGCCGGGCCGATCTGGGAATGAACTGGCAACAGTTGCTCGTGCGTCCGGCCGTGAATTTCCACCTGAACGACCAGGTGCTGTTCACGCAAGGCTACAGCTACTATTTCAACTATCAATACGGCGACCATCCGATCCGCTTCCAGAACTGGGAACACCATCTCTACCAGCAGGTGCAGATCACACAGCCACTGGGGCGGATCAAATTCCAGCACCGGTTCCGCACGGAAGAGCGGTTCATCGCTCAATTGACCCCTTCGACAGAGAACTCCGCGAACGGAGAGTTCGACCACTATGCCTATCAGAGCCGGTTCCGTTACCGCGTTTGGCTGACCATCCCGCTAGGGCGCCAAGCCCAAGCTGAGCCGGGAGGATTCACCGCGAACTTCTACGACGAAGTGTTCCTCAACTTCGGCGACAGCCAACGCCTGGACTACATCCACCAGAACAGGATATCGGCCCTGCTCGGTTACCAGGTGAACAAGCCGTTCAGCGTACTGCTGGGGTACCTCTACCAGACCATCCAGCGACCTGGTGCGGCCAACGGTACGGACCTAATGGAACTGAACTCGACCATCCACCTGGCTTTGGTCTACAATCTGGACCTTCGGAGACCCAAGCCTGCCGCAACACCCTGAAAAGGCGAAGCCCGCCTTACGGGGCGGGCTTCTGAGTATCCTGATCTCCCGGCTTACGGGCCTGGACAGGGGCTTTTAACGCCGCTAGGCTGATGCCCCCTGTGATCAGGTATGTCCTTCGGCCTGTATATCCAGGCCTGTTGAGCATTGAACGCAAGTGCCATGCCGAATGTTGCATTCAGCCTTTGGCCGGTGTACGATCCAACTGGTCCAACAAGGCTTCAGCCTCCGCACGCTTCAGGTCACTGGCCCTGCGGTCCACCGTGCTCAACCGATGGGATTCGGCCAGCATTGCCTTGTAGCGCTTCATGATCTCCTCGCGGGGATCCTTCTTCTTGAACAGTCCGAACATCGTGAGGGTCTTTCCTATGGAACGCTTCAACACTGTGACCTGTTCATCGCAACGGAGGTTAGACGTCACTCAACAGCAAGCAGACCCGTTCAAAGCATCGCTTCCCCCTTGAGGAACATGACAAAAATGAAGGTCATGAGGAAATGATGCAGCAACAAAAGACCCGTCACAACGGTCAGGACCGTTTTGCCACTGGAGGAAAGCTCGGGAAAGAGCTTTTTGTTGTTCATCGCGATGATCGGCAGCGGGACAGTGGCCAGCAAGAACGTAATGGCCAGGGTACGAAAAAGCACCACATTGTCCATCACGCCGAAGAACAAATGCGCGTAATAGAACAAGAACCCGATGAAGGACAACAAGCCCAATCGTATGA
>JBEICT010000119.1:0-9807 GCA_040383865.1 Flavobacteriales bacterium
ATGCCCTCGCTGGCCGAACGCATTAGGTGCCTTACCGGGCGGCCTTCGATGCGCACCGGGGCAGGGTCCACCAGATATACTGGACAATGTGCGGGAGCGGCGTGCACCAATCCTGCGGCTGGGTACACTTGTAGTGATGTGCCCACCACGATCAGCAGGTCCGCTTGATGGACAATGGATGCTGCCAGAGGCATCAAGGGCACTTCCTCGCCGAACCACACGATGTGAGGTCGAAGTTGGGATCCCAGTGAACAACGGTCGCCCAGCCTCAGTGATGGGCCGTTCAATCGAACCACCAGGCCGGGATCGGCGGTACTGCGGGCCTTCATGATCTCGCCGTGCAGGTGCAGCACGCGCGTACTACCCGCACGCTCATGCAGGTCGTCGATGTTCTGGGTCACCACGTCCACTTGGAAATGGGCCTCGAGGCCCGCCAGCGCCCGGTGTGCTGCATTGGGCTGTGCGTGAAGCACTTGGGCGCGTCGCTGATCGTAGAAATGCAGCACGTGCTCCGGGTCGCGTGCCCAAGCCTCGGGAGTGGCCACCTCCTCGATCCGGTATTCCTCCCACAGTCCATCGCTGTCGCGGAAGGTGCGCAGCCCGCTCTCGGCGCTGACCCCGGCTCCGCTGAGCACCACGAGATGCTTGCTTTCCATGGCCGAAAAGTAGGGGTGCCTGGGGGTGCGTTGTCATGGTGCCGGATCCGTTGCTTCCCTTATTTTCGTGCCCTTCGCGAAAACCCCAGCGCCCATAAGGCTACTTTACCCCCTTCGGAACAGACTATTTCAGCGGAAAGGGACAGGATGATCGACAGCCTGAGCGGGGAGCTATTGGAGCGCGGACAGGACCACGTAGTGGTGGACTGCGCCGGTGTGGGCTATTTGGTGCAATTGCCTCAGAGCGCCATTGAACGTCTGCCTGCACAGGGCCGGGTCCGCTTGTTGGTGCACTATTCCGTGTCCGTGGATGTGCGCTCAGGTTCCAGCGAGCACCGCCTGTTCGGATTCCTGCATGCCGACGAGCGCAGGCTGTTCCGCCAGTTGATCGAGGTGCAGGGCGTGAGCGCCACGCTGGGACTGGCGATCATGGGGCAACGCAGCCCACAGGACATCCACACGGCCATCCTTACCGGCGATGAATCGGTGCTGAAAGGCATCAAGGGCATCGGGCCGAAACTGGCCCAGCGGATCATCACCGATCTGCAAGGCAAGCTCGCCGGCATGGCGCTTCCTTCCACCGGAACTGCCACGGTCGGGGGCAATACACTGAAGGCGGAAGCGTTATCGGCACTGGTCTCCCTGGGCCTGGACCGCATGAAGGCGGAACGGGCGCTGCATGCCGTGATGCAGGAGCATGGGGCCCAACCTCCTCGTCTCGAAGAACTGATCCGACTCACCCTCAAGAACCTCTGACCTCGTGACGGTGCTTCAATGCGCGCATGGCCTTGTCCATCTGGTCCTTACCGGATGGCCGCTTCGCGTGCTGTTGGTGCTGGCGGCGGTGGTGCTGGGCGTGGTGGAAGGCTTCGCATCGCCGTTCGGGTTGGAGTACATGCAGGTGGACAGCCCGCAGATCGAGCTGGTCTATCCCATCACCGATCCCGTCACCCCGGGTGCACCGCCGAGCGGTAGCATCAACCTGCAGGACCCCGAGAACATCGAGAACAACGTGGTCTACGATCCGGTCACGGGCCAGTACATCCTAGAGAGCACGGTGGGCGGGTCGTTCGACTACCGGCCGCCCATGAACATGTCGTTGGAGGAATACCTCAACTACGACATGTCGAAGGCCATGGACAACTATTGGCTGGACCGTGTGGAACAGGACAGTGAGAGCGCCCAAAAGCGTCTCATCCCGGCGATCAAGGTGCGTGGCGAGATGTTCGACCGGATCTTCGGGGGCAACACCATCGATATCAAGCCCAGAGGCTCGGCCGAGGTCATATTCGGGGTGAACGTGAGCAAGACCGAGAACCCCCGGATCCCGGTGGACCAGCGGCGCATCACCACCTTCAATTTTGACCAGCGCATCCAGATCAACCTGGTGGGCAACATTGGTGAGAAACTGAAGATCAACACCAACTACAACACCCAGGCCACCTTCGATTTCGAGAACCAGGTGAAGTTGGACTACACCGGTTACGAGGACGAGATCATCCAGAAGTTCGAGGCGGGCAACGTGAGCCTGCCCTTGCGCGGAACGCTTATTCAGGGAAGCCAGAGCCTGTTCGGCTTGAAGACCCAGTTGAGGTTCGGGCGATTGACCGCAACGGCCATCTTCAGCCAGGAAAAAGGCCAGCGGCGAAATGTGCAGACCCAGGGGGGCGCCCAGACCACCAACTTCGACATCAAGGCCGACGAGTACGAGGCCAACAAGCACTACTTCCTCAGCTATTTCTTCCGCGACCAATACGAGAACGCGTTGCGCACGCTGCCCTTGGTGAACGCGGGGGCACAGATCACCCGGGTGGAGGTATGGGTGACCAACATGCGGCAGGATTTCCAGCAAACGCGGAACATCGTGGCCTTCACGGACCTGGGCGAGGATGCCAGCGCGCAGGCAGTGGCCGCAGGCCATGCGAGCGCGGACCTGGTGGCTTCCGGGCTGCTGGTGGACGGGCCCGGCAGCGAGGCCCAGAACACGCAGAACTCCCTGTACGGCCTTGTGAGCGCGAACGCTGGGATCCGTGGTTTCACGGGTGCCACCGGTGCGTTGCAGGCATTGGGCCTGGTGGCCGCGCGGCACTTTGAGAAGGTGGAAAGTGCCCGCCTGCTAGGCCCCAACGAATACACCATCAACGGAAGACTGGGATTCATCACGCTGAACCAATCGCTCAACAACGACGAGGTACTGGCGGTGGCCTACCAATACACCTTCAATGGACAGACGTACCAGGTGGGTGAGTTCTCCACCGATGGTGTGGCCCCGCCCGCGGCGCTCATGCTCAAATTGCTGCGAGCCTCCATCATCAACCCGCGCATACCGCTGTGGGACCTGATGATGAAGAACGTGTACTCGCTGGGCGCCTTCCAGGTGAACCGCGAGAACTTCCGGCTGGAGCTCATCTACAACAACCCGGTGAGCGGGGTGGATATCAACTACATCCCCCGCGCACCAGTGGACCAGATCCCCCTGCTGCAGACCCTGGGCATGGACCGGTTGGACCCCAACAACGCACCCAATCCCGATGGCTGGTTCGATTACATCGACGGGGCCGCCACCGTGGGCGGAACGATCAACTCGCAGAACGGACGTGTGTTCTTCCCGGTGCTGGAGCCCTTTGGCAGTTATCTGGACGCACAGCTCATCGGGCCCGACCCGAACAACCCCATACAACCCGAGCCCGTGCGACGCGCCATTGTCTACAGCGCGCTGTACGACAGCACCAAGGTGGCGGCCCAGAACCTGCCCGGCCTCAACCGCTTCAAACTGAAGGGCAGCTACCGGAGCGCAAGCAGTGATGTGATCTCGCTCAACAGCGTGAACATCCCTCAGGGCAGTGTGACCGTGACCGCGGGTGGCGTGCAACTGGTGGAGAACCAGGACTACACGGTGGACTACAACCTCGGTCGTGTGCGCATCCTCAACCAGGGCATCCTCGAGAGCGGTACACCGGTGAACATCGCCTTGGAGAGCAACTCGCTCTTCAGCATACAGACCAAGACACTGGCCGGGGCGCGCTTCGACTACAACTTCAGCAAGGACCTGGTGGTGGGCGGCACCATCATGAACCTGTACGAACGTCCGTTGACCCAGAAGGTGAACGTGGGTGAGGAGCCCATTTCAAACACCGTGATAGGGCTGGACGGGAACTGGCAGACCCGCTCGCAATGGCTGACGGACATGGTGGACAAGCTGCCGTTCTATGCCACCAAGCAGGAGAGCAACTTCTCGGCCAGCATGGAAGGGGCCTACCTGATCCCCGGGCATAGCAGGGCCATCGGGCAGAACGGAACGAGCTACATCGATGACTTCGAAGGTAGTGTAAGCACCATCGACCTGCGCACGCAGAGCCTCTGGTTCCATGCGGCCACTCCATCGGGCCTGCCCGATCTGTTCCCCGAGGGCGATCGGGTCAACGACCTCAGCAACGGGTTCCGTCGCGCACAGTTGGCCTGGTACGTTATTGATCCCCTCTTCTTCCGCAACAACAACCTGACGCCGCAGCACATTGCCAACGACCCGGTCATGCGCAGTGACAACCGCATGCGTGAGGTATTGGAGCAGGAGGTGTTCCCCAACCGCCAGCTGCCCGCGGGTACCCCGGCCAACATCCCGGTGCTGGACCTGACCTACTACCCGAGCGAACGCGGCCCCTACAACTATACCCCGGACCTGGACCCCAACGGTGACCTTTTCGATCCCACGGAGAACTGGGCGGGTATCACCCGGCGCATCACCACCACGGATTTCGAGAGCAGCAACATCGAGATCGTGCAGTTCTGGCTGATGGACCCCTTCTTCAACACCAGCAACAGCAATGGTGAACCGGCCAGCAACGAGAACTCGGTGAACAGTACGGGAGGTTACCTGTACATCGACCTGGGCAACATCAGCGAGGACATCCAGCGCGACGGAAGGAAGTTCTTCGAGAACGGACTGCCCAACAACCTGACCGACGTTTCATCCCCCACGGAAGAGACCAATTGGGGCGTGGTACCCACCACCCAGAGCGTGGTGAACGCCTTCGCCCTCTCGCAGGAGAACAGCAACCGGTTCCAGGACGTGGGTCTCGATGGACTGGCGAGTGTGCAGACCGACGCCGCCCTGCGCAACGAACAGAGTTTCTTCGACGATTACCTCAATGCCCTTCCGCCCAGCGCCCGCCAGCGTTGGAACAACGACCCCAGCAACGACGATTACCACTTCTTCCGCGGCAGCGATTACGACAGCCAACAGTTGGACATCCTGGAGCGCTACAAGCGGTTCAACGCGCCGGAAGGCAACTCCATCACCGACGAGGACAGCCCCGAGAGCTACCCCACGCAGCAGACCACCATTCCGAGCAGTGAGGACTTCAATCAGGACCAGAACCTGGCCGAGGCCGAGAGCTACTTCCACTACAAGGTGAGCCTGCTTCCCCAGGACATGGTGGTGGGCCGCAACTTCATCACCGACCGCATACGGGCCACGGCCAGCACCCCCGAAGGCGCCAAGGAAGTGTATTGGTACCAGTTCAAGGTACCCATCCGCATGCCCGAGCGCGCGGTGAACGGCATCCAGGATTTCCGGAGCATCCGTTTCATGCGCATGTACCTGCAGGGTTGGCAACAGGAAGTGACCCTGCGCTTTGCCCGTCTGGAGTTCGTGCGGGGCGAATGGCGCAAGTACCTGCAGACCCTGGAGACCCCGGGCGAAGTGCCCGGTGGAGACCCCGATCCCACGCTGTTCGAGGTGGCCGCGGTGAACATCGAGGAGAACGGCAACCGCACACCTATCAACTACGTGCTGCCTCCGGACATCAATACGGAGGTGGATGTGGCCAGCGCCAACCTGCGCAACCTGAACGAGCAGTCGTTGCAGATGAAGGTGTGCAACCTGCGTGACGGTGATGCCCGGGCCGCCTTCCGCAACGTGAGCTTCGACATCCGCAGCTACAAGAAGTTGCGCATGTTCATCCACGCCGAAAGTTCCGACCCCTCGCAGCCCATTGCGTATGGCGATGCCACCGTGTTCGTTCGACTGGGCAACGACCTGGAGGCGAACTACTACGAGTACGAAGTGCCCGTGCAGCCTTCCACCTTCTTCAACCGCGATCCGTACAGCGTATGGCCCGAAGCGAACAACATGGTGATCGAGTTCGCCAAGTTGAACGATCTGAAGATCCGGCGCGACCAGGAAGGCTTTGCGCGCAACCAGCGCTACATGGGCACCGAAGGCGACCGGCGGATCTTCGTGAAGGGCAGTCCGAACCTGAGCCAGATGAATACCATCATGATCGGGATCCGCAACCCGAAGAAGGATGGCGAGGAGGCGAACCCCTGGAACAACGACAACGGCCTGGCGAAGTGCCTGGAGGTGTGGGTGAACGAACTGCGACTGACGGATTTCGACCAGAGCGGAGGCTGGGCGGCCCTGGCGCGCATGAACGCGCAACTGGCCGATCTCGGGAACGTGAGCGTGGCGGGCAACTACAGCACCCCGTTCTGGGGCAGCATCGACAAACGGGTGAGCGAGCGCCAGCGCGAAACGAAGTACGGCGTGGACGTGGCCGCCAACCTGGAACTGGGCAAGTTCCTGCCCGAAAGCACCAACGTGCGCATCCCCATGTACGTGGGCTATTCCGAGCAGGTCAGCAACCCCCAGTTCGATCCGCTCAACCCGGACATCGAGTTCAACGAGGCCACACGAACGTTGACACCCGCAGAACGCAGGGAACGCCTGAAGGAATCGCGAACGTACACCCGACGAAGAAGCCTGAACTTCACCAACGTACGAAAGGACAGGGGCCAGGGCAGCAGTGGCAAGGAGCACCTGTGGGACGTGGAGAACCTGAGCCTGACCTATGCCTACTCGGACCAGGAATACTTCGATGTGAACACCGCCTTTGAGAACACACGCACCTACCGGGGCTCGCTGGCCTACATCCACAATCCACGGCCGGTGGTGGTGGAGCCCTTCAAGGGCATTGGTTTCGTGGACAAGAGCAAATGGCTGAAGCTCGTGCGCGACTTCAATTTCAACATCGGCTTCAAGCAGGTGTCGGTGCGGACCTCCATTGACCGCATGTACCTGGAGCGCCAGGTGCGGCCGAACCCCGACATCGAAACGCTCCCGCCGAGGGCCACCTACAACAAGAACTTCAACTGGAACAGCCAGTACGGGTTCCGCTACGAGATCACGAAGTCGCTGAAGCTGGATTTCAATGCGAACAACATGGCGGTGATCGGCGAAACGCCAGGTCGCGTGAACCCCAAGTACCAGGACGAGTATGACCTGTGGAAGGACAGTGTGCTCACGAGCATCACGAACTGGGGCGAGGTCACCCGCTACGACCATACGGTGACCCTGAACTACACCCTGCCACTGGACAAGTTCCCCCTTACGGACTGGATCACCGCGAACACGGCCTATACCGCAGGCTACCAGTGGGACCGTGCACCGTTCACACAGGATTCGCTCGGTGCCGTGGTGCAGAACTCGCAGAACATCAGCTTCAACGGACAGTTGAACTTCGTGAACCTGTACAACAAGTCGAAGTACCTCAAGAAGATCAACGACAAGGGGCGTTCGCGGCCCGGCGCCAAGCCCCAGAACGCCGCGAAGCCGACCGACCCGGCCGCCAAGCCGGACCCGGACAACAAGCAGGGTTCCAAGATCAATGTGCTGGAGGGTGTTGCCCGATTGCTGATGATGATCCGCACCGGCACCTTCACCTACAGCCAGAACTCCGGCACCTTGCTGCCCGGTTACGACCGTAAGACGAACATCATCGGTATGGATGATTTCGGGGCGCCGGGTTTCGGGTTCGTCCTGGGCCAGCAGAACCACAACCTGAGCGGTGACCCGGTCCGCGATTTCGCCCGAACGGCCGCAAGCAACGGCTGGCTGGTGGAGACCCCTTCCATCTTCACCCAGTACGCCACCGGTCGCACCGAGACGATCAACGCACGGCTCTCGCTGGAGCCCTTCCGTGGCATGCGGGTGGACATCAGCGCCAACCGGACCATCGCGGAGAACAGTGTCTCCTTCTTCCGCTGGAATGATGATCTGGGCGACTATGTGAACGACAGTCCCCAGGAGACCGGCAACTTCAGCATCACCATGCTGAACTGGCGCACGGCCTTTGCACGCAACGACCGCAACAGCTATACCAACCCGAACTTCGAGCAATTGCTGGCCAACCGACCGGTGATCAGCCAGCGTTTGGGCGCCACCACCGAGGGTTCCCTGCTGGATATCGAAACGGGCTACTTCACCGGTTATGGTGCCACCAACCAGGATGTCGTCATCCCGGCGTTCATTGCGGCCTACACGGGACGTGATGCGGCCTCAGTGAACCTCAACCCCTTCAAGCAGGCCCCGGCGCCCAACTGGGACATCACCTACGATGGCCTCACCAAGCTGCCCTTGATCGGCAAGTGGTTCCGCACCTTCACCGTGAAGAACAGCTACCGCTCCACCTTCAACATCTCGAACTTCCAGACCAACATGCTGTACGTCCCGGGAGGTGCCGAGGTGGACGCTGCGGGCAACTTCATCCCCGAGCGCCAGATCACGGTGGTCACCATCCAGGAGGTCATGCGACCGCTGCTGGGCATCGATGCCACCTTGAAGAACAGCCTGCTGGCCAAGTTCGAGTACAACCGCGACCGCAACCTCAGCCTCAGCCTTACCAACTACCAGGTCACGGAGATCGCCGGTGTGGAGTATGTGATCGGTACCGGCTATCGCTTCAAGAAGGTGAAGTTCCCCTTCGCTTTCGGAGGCAAGAAGCCCGACAGCGACCTCAACCTGCGCGTCGACCTGAGCATGCGCGACAACCTCACCGTGATCCGCAAGATGGAGGAACTGCAGAACCAGGTGACCGCCGGCCAGCGCATACTCTCCATCAAGACCAGCGCGGACTACGTGCTGAACCAGCGCCTCAACGTGCGGGCCTTCTACGAGCGCGTGGTGAACACGCCGGTGATCTCCACCTCCTTCCCCTCGGCCAATTCCAGTATGGGGATCAGCCTGCGCTTCACGTTGACCCAATAAGCAACGGGAACATTCTACATTTGGCCGCTACCAGCACACCAACAGCCATGAACATTCCGCAGGAACTGCGCTACACCAAGGACCACGAGTGGGTCCGTGTCGAAGGCAACGAGGCCACCGTGGGTATCACCGATTTTGCCCAGAGCGAGCTCGGTGATATCGTGTTCGTTGACATCGGCACCGAAGGACAGGAACTGGCCCACGAGGCCGTGTTCGGTACGGTGGAGGCCGTGAAGACCGTGAGCGACCTGTTCATGCCCGTGAGCGGCACCGTGCTGGAGGTGAACCCTGGCCTGGCCGACGACCCCGCCGCCGTGAACAGCGACCCCTACGGCAAAGGCTGGATGGTGCGCGTGAAACTGAGCGATCCTGCCGAGGTGGAGGGCCTGCTCACCGCCGAGCAGTACGCTGCACAGGTAGGCGCTTGATCCCGTGCGCGCCATGCGCGGCCTGCGTCCGGCCATCGCCTGGGCCCTGCTGATCCTGGTGTTGTGCCTGATGCCCGGTGAAGCAGTGCCTTCCTGGGACTGGACGGACCTGCTCAACCTCGACAAGCCTGTGCATGCCGTTCTGTTCGGTGTGCTCTTGGTGCTTCTTGTTCAGGGTTTCCGCACGGCCCGTTCTCAGGCCTTCCGGCCCGCAAGACCGTTGTGGGTCGCCTTTGTACTAACGGTGGCCTATGGTGCGTTGACCGAATGGATGCAGCAGTTGGAGGCACTTGGGCGGCACGGGGACCTGAACGACCTGGTGGCGAATACCGTGGGTGCCCTGCTGGGGATGATCTACCTGCGGTGGCAATTGAACAGGCAACGGGCCCGGGAAATGGAACGGGTTGTATAGCTTTGAACCTTGAAGCCCCTCGCGGGTACCGAAGAAAAAAGGAACCATGGAAGCCAAGAAGAATCCCGAGGCCGATCTTGAACGGCGCAAGTCAAGCTTCATGCTCATCGGCCTGCTCACCGCACTGGCCATAACGCTGGTGGCTTTCGAGTGGACCGCCTTCGAAGAGAAGTTGACCGAGATGGGCAAGCTCCAGCTCGACCTTCTGGAAGAGGAAGTGATCCCGCCGAGCGCCACCCCGCCCCCGCCCCCGCCCCCCCCGCCCGC
>JBEICT010000120.1:0-9646 GCA_040383865.1 Flavobacteriales bacterium
CAGCCCCAGGACCGTGGACACCCATCGCACCAACCTGATGAAGAAGCTTGACATCCACAACCTGGCCGGCCTGGTCAGGGTGGCCATCAAAGCGGGACCGGTGCGTTAGGGTGATCGTTAACCTTCGTGAACGGACGTTGACCGTTGCGGACCGCTGGCCACAGGGCACTACCTTGGTGGCTCATTAACCCCATAGTCGTTCCCATGATCCTCAAGCTTGCTTCCATTGCCGCTTTCGGCCTGCTCGCCACAGTGGCCCACGATCCGCTGCCCGATCTCCAGTTGGGCACTGTGCTCCCCAAGGCCGACCACAAGATGAAGGACGTCTCCGGCAAGACCATTGCCCTGAAGGACCTGGTCGGTGGCTCGGGCCTGCTGGTCGTATTCTCCTGCAACACCTGCCCGTTCGTGGTGGGCACCGAGGGCAGTGAAGGCTGGGAAGGGCGCTATCCGGAATTGGGCGCCTATGCCAAGCGTTTCGGTGTTGGCGTGGCTTTCGTGAACAGCAATGAGGCCAAGCGTGACAATGGGGATTCCTTCGCCGAGATGCAGGCCCGCTACAAGGAAAAGGGTTATAGCGGCGCCTATCTCCTGGACGAGAAGCATGTGGTTGCCGACGCCTTCGGGGCGCGTACCACGCCTCACGTCTTCCTGTTCGATAAGAACATGAAGTTGGTCTACAAGGGCGCCATTGACGACAACGTGGCGAGCGCCGCTGAAGTAAAGGAGCGTTGGTTGCACAACGCCATCGAGAACCTCGCCAGTGGCAAGGCCATTGAGCCAGCGCTCACACGGAACATCGGGTGCAGCATCAAGCGTGTGGCCCAGGAGCACAAGCACTAATGGACCTGGAATGACAGCGCGCCGTGCCTGACGAAGGCACGGCGCGCTGCTTTTGTGACCGGTCGGCTTTGAACACGGCAGACCCCGATGGGCCGCGGGCATCTGCCGTTCCTGTTGAAAACAAACCCCCTCATTGCCGAGGGGCAAGGTGTTCCTTTGCACTAAACACGCACGGTATGAACGTACTGCTGATCGGTAGTGGAGGTCGTGAGCACGCCATGGCCTGGAAGATCGCCCAGAGCTCACTGCTCGACTCGCTCTGGGTGGCACCGGGGAACCCGGGCACGGTGCGCCATGGCCGCAATGCCGAGGTGGATATCAACGACCACAAGGCCCTGCGCAAGTTCCTGCTTGAGAAGGACATCCGCATCGTGGTGGTGGGTCCGGAAGGGCCTCTGGTCGAAGGCCTGCACGATCGCATCGCCGCCGACCCCCAGCTTGCGGGCAAGGTGACCGTGATCGGGCCGCGCAAGCAGGCGGCACAGCTCGAAGGCAGCAAGGATTTCGCCAAGGAGTTCATGTTCCGCCACAACATACCCACGGCCGCTCACCGCACGTTCGTGAAGGGTCAGTTGCAGGATGCAGTGGACCATGTAGGTCGCATGCAGCCCCCGTATGTGATCAAGGCCGATGGCCTCGCCGCCGGCAAGGGCGTGGTGATCACCAGCGACCGGAAGGAAGCGGTATCCGTGCTGAAAGGCATGCTGGATGGCAGCAGCTTCGGAGAGGCCGGCGAACGCGTGGTGATCGAGCAGTTCCTCAATGGCGTCGAGCTCAGCGCCTTCCTCATCACCGATGGGGAGGCGTTCAAGATGTTGCCGGCCGCCAAGGACTACAAGCGCGTCGGCAATGGCGACACCGGTCCCAATACCGGTGGAATGGGCGCGGTGTCACCGGTCTCCTTCGCCGACAAGGACTTCATGCAGAAGGTGCATGACCGCATTGCGGCGCCCACCATCCGTGGCCTGCGCAAGGACGGTATTGCCTACAACGGGTTCCTGTTCATGGGACTGATGAACGTGAACGGGGAGCCCTATGTGATCGAGTACAACGTGCGCATGGGCGACCCCGAGACGGAGGCCGTGCTGCCCCGATTGCGGAGCGACCTGCTGGACCTGTTCGAAGGCATTGCCACCGGCACGCTCAGCGAACGCCATGTGGATGTGGACGACCGTACGGCCGTGACCATCGTGCTGGCATCGGAAGGCTATCCGGGCAAGGTGACCACTGGGCGGCCCATTGGTGGATTGGAACTGGTGCGAGAGGCCTATGTGTTCCAAGCCGGCACGGCAGAGAAGAACGGTCAGCTGGTAACGGCCGGTGGTCGTGTACTGGCCGTGACAGCGTTCGGTAAGGACCTGGAACAGGCCATTGCTGCTGCCTATCGCAGCGCCATGCTGATCGATTTCGAGGGGAAGGTGATGAGGACCGATATCGGCCACGACCTTGTGCGCATGCGGGCCAACAAGGCCGGGGCGCAGCAGCAGGCCTGAGCGAATGGATCAGGCGATGGTGCCGTCCTGCTTCGCCTTGCGGTTGTACCTGCCCTGCAGGTTCAACCAGTAGAGCATGCCCACGAACAACAACACCGAAATGCCGATGCTCGGCAACCACCCCAGAGCGCTGAGGATCTGGAAGGTCCATTCCAGGAAATGTCCGATGGCGAAGGAGATCTGTTGCATCATGCGTAAGCTTGGGGCCGCGCAAAGATAGCGTCCGGAAATTACTCACCGGTACCATGCTTTCAGGCCTCTTCCGCAGTAACCAACCTGCTGTGCTCCTCACCTTGCTGGTGCTGGTGCCCGCCTTGTTCCTGGGCGACCTGGCCGGTCCGGTGCCCCAGCCCGGGGCTGGCATGGTGTTGTTCGACCGCTTGCTGGTGCTGCTGGGGCCCAAGGCATGGGTGCAGGGCCTGTTCGCCATGGTGCTCGTCCTGCTCCTCGCCGTGCAGCTCACTGCATTGGTGAACAACGCCGACCTGGCCGATCGCCGGAACCACCTGCCGGCCTTCCTTTTCCCGGTGCTGTTGGCCTTGTTCGACAGGTCGGCATTGCTCGATCCAGCGCTGGTAGGCATGCCCCTGGTGGTCTGGGCCATGCGTCGTGCGTGGTCCATTTCCAATAACGGCCCGGCCCTTTCGCCCTTGTTCGATGCTGGGTTCCTGCTGGGCCTGGCCGCCCTGTTCTACCTCCCGTACGCCTTTCTGGTGGTCGTGCTCTGGGCCTCGGTGTCGGTCATCAGGCCGTTCCAGCTACGCGAGTACCTGGTGCCGGTGCTGGGGCTGGCCGTTGTCTTTTACCTCACCTGGGGCGTGCTCCATCTCAACGGTGCCACCCCGTGGAGGCCCCTGCTCACCATCGCCGAGCGGGGAGCGGCCGTGACCGAGGTCCCGCCCACAGGCTTGTTCCGTGTGCTGCACTATGCGGTGCTCGTGCCGGTGTTGCTGGTGGCCTTGGTGGACCTGGCGGCCAGCTACCAGCGCGGGGTGATGCAGGTGAAGAACCTTCGCTCCTCCTTCCTGGCCTGGGGTGCGGCGCTCACCGTGGTGATGATCGGGGTGTACCTGCTCAACCAGGCCTTTCCTCCGGTGCTGTTGGCCGCTCCGCTCTCCGTTCTTTGTGTGCACACCTTTATGGGCGGGGGACGAAGGGCCCTCCGGGGTGCGGCCGCTTGGGCGTTGTTGGCCATGGCGCTCTGGGCGCAATGGGGATAGTTCCAACGTTCCTGTCCCAGCGGCTTCGGCTACCTTCGCAGCGCGTAACGGGCAACCATGCCTTGCGCCAAGAGCATGAAGTTCGGAGTGGTCACCTTCCCGGGTTCGAATTGCGATGAGGACATGATCAATGTCCTGGCGTCGCTCACCAACAAGCCGGTGGAACGCCTCTGGCACAAGGAGCATGATCTGCGCGGAGTGGACATGGTGGTGCTCCCCGGGGGCTTCTCCTACGGCGATTACCTGCGTAGCGGGGCCATTGCCCGGTTCTCGCCCATCATGCAGGAGGTGGCGGCGCACGCGAAGAAGGGCGGCCTGGTGTTCGGGGTGTGCAATGGTTTCCAGGTGCTTTGCGAGGCCGGCCTCGTGCCCGGCGCCTTGTTGCATAACGAGGGCCAGAAGTTCATCTCGAAGAACGTGTACATCCGCCGCAGCACGGCGAATACCGCCCTTACGAACGCTGTGCCGGACAAGGCCTTGAAGATCCCCATCGCCCACGGCGAAGGCCGCTACCATGCCGATGCCGAGACCCTGAAGACCTTGAAGGATAATGACCAGGTACTGTTCCGCTATTGCGATGTCGAGGGTCGCATCACTGATGCCGCCAATCCGAACGGCAGCCGGGACAACATTGCTGGTGTCTGCAACTCGGGCCGTAACGTGTTCGGCATGATGCCGCATCCCGAGCGGGCGTGCGACGTACGTCTGGGGAATACCGACGGCCGCTCATTGTTCGATTCGCTGTTGAAGGGCGTGCTGGCCTGAGCGGCCCGGCTTAAGGTGTCATCGGCCTGAACAGGACCTTGACCGTTCCGTTTCGCGAAAGGTCCAGGGTCACGATCGGAGCCTCGCTCCGTATTCCTTTCCAACCGGCCCATTCGTGTTCGGGTGCAGGCTCAGCGATCAGGGTCATGGGCACGCCCTCAAAGCAGCGGATCACGTTGCGGCCCGGGGGCAGGGGCAGTCCTTCAAGGTACAAATGTCCTGAGTCAATGGGCGGTGCCTCGATCACCATTTCACGGATGCGTCTTCCCGTGCGCTCAGCCAGGTCGTCCATCAGGTATCCGGGTCGTTCGCTCGCGAACAGCTTCAGCCGGGCCAGTGCCGTGGCCGGGTCCGGGCGTTCCAGTTGTTGGCTCCAGCGGGCATGGTCCGACACCAATGCCGCGGCGTAAGCACGGTGGATACTGTCGGCCAGATACCGCAGGTTCTGCGGCTGGAAGGCCGTGGCCTGTAGCGCGGTCATTCGCGCCAGGAGTCGTTCCTGGAGCACTGTGTGTTGCAGCAATTGCGGAATGAACGGGGTCTCGGCCACCGAAGCGGCGCACATGCGCTCCACACTGTTCTCCTGAACGGGAGCCCAGAGGTCCATGTCGAAAAGCACCCACCGCCACCGCCCGCCGGGCTGTCTCGGCCGGTAGCTGCGCACGTTGAGGTCATGGTCCGCACGGCCCGTGTACAGGTCGATGCAGGCCAGGTCGATGAGGCTCTGTAGGTCGATGTGTGCGGCCAGGCTGTCCACATCGGCCCCGTTGATGAGCGCTTGTTGGGCTTGCAGGAAACGTGCGTTACTGCCGGAACGGGCGACGAAGGCAGGACCTTCCAGCACGTCCACCGCCTCGGCACCGCTGCGTTGCGCAAGCCATTCAGTGTCCTTGGGTGGCATGCGCCGATAGAGGCCCCAAGGCTCGCCGTTCAACAGTACCTGTACCGGCTCAGAGGGTTGCACCTCCAACGCCAGTCCGTATCGCTGCACCACCGTCTCCATCAGCATATTGCGCAGAAAGGCCAGCGGCCCGGCGTCCGCACGAAGCATCAGTTCATCGCAGGTCGTTCCATCGGAGAAGGTGAACGCTTGCCCCATGGTTCCATCGCTACCGCGTGCGAACAACTTGAGCGAACGCTTGGCCAGCCCGCGCGAGCCGCTACCGCTCACGCGAACGCCCACCGTTACGGACGGTGCCTCACCAAGCTGCATCCATCCCATGCGCTCCCAGGTACGCCCGGTGCGTGTATGGTTGGCGAAGCTGCCATGGGAAAGGATGCCTGTACTGTCGCTCCATAGGTCGGCGGGGTCGAGCATCAACGCCATCGTAGGTGCCGCGGCGTTCAACACCGGCAGCGTGATGCACAGCTCCGGGCTCGACAGGGCGTTCGGCGCTAAGGCCATGGCACGTAGTACCGTGCCACGGGGCAATTGCAAGGGGACCGTGTAAGGAAGTCCGTTCGAAGCGGATGGTGGCGTGGCGTCGGTGGTGTAGCGGATATCGTGTGCTTCCGTTGCCTTCAGCGTCACTACCAGCAGTTGCGAAGTGGTCGCTTCGGTCCAGCTGGCCGCAGGGGCTGAGGCCCATGTGCGGATAATGGGGGAACGACCATGGTCACAGCGCGCTCCCGGGCTGGGTCGCTCAAAGTAGCTCCAGGTCCTGCTGCCATCGGGTAGGCGGCCCATGCTCACGTCAGCGGGCAGGACAGGGTAGGTGAACAGGTCCAGTACGGTGTAGCCGTCGGCGGCGATGAGCAACACCGTTCCACCTGTACGTTCCAGCGTGAAGCCCAGGTGTTCGGGGCCTTCATCCAAAAGACCATCGCAATACAGCAGAAGGAAACCCTTGGCAGCAAGCCGCAATGGCGCATCGATCACATGCTGCCGTCCTTTGATCGCGATGCGCATGCCGGCCAGGTCAGCGGTGGCCGTGCCCGCGTTGTAGAGCTCTATCCAGTCGGGCGTGGATCCATCCGCTTGGCGTAATGTGTTCCGGTTGGAGGCCTGCAGCTCGTTGATCACCAGCCGTGGCTGTGCGATCGCCAGTGTGGCGGCACATAACAGGAATACGATGGCTACAATACGCACCTGCCGAAATTAGGGGGATCCGGTCGGCCGCCCGTTACAGGGCATTGCAGGTCACCCAGTACCTCCAGGCCACCAGGAGCTTTTGCAGCTTGGTCAGCCGTGTCAGGTCCTTGTCCCACAGTTTGGGCAGCACCCATTTGTTCATCCGGGCCAGCACACGGAACAGCGTCCTTCTCATGGTCAATGATCTTGCAGTCCGCACTCCTCGTGCTCCCATTCCAGTTCGATGGTGGCGTGGTGGATCCCCATGGCTTTCAGTTCCTCTCGGGCCTTGCATTTCACATCGAGGGCCTCGCGGTGGTCCACGCCTTCCACCACAATATGGACCGTATGCACCGTGAAGCTGCCATCCAGCGTCCAGGTGTGCTGGTCGTGCAGGTCGATCACGTGAGGGATCGCCATCAAGCGTTCGCGTACCTGCTCCATGTCAAGGCCCGGTGGTATCTCCTGCATGAGGATGCCTGTGCCCTTGCGCAAGGTGCCGATGGCATTGACCAGGATATAGACACTGATGCCGACGCTGAGCAAGGGGTCCACGATGGCCCAGCCGGTGAAATGGATGATGATGCCGCCCACCAGCACGGCGGCCCAGCCGAGCACATCCTCCAAGAGATGCAGATAGGCACCGCGTTCGTTCATCGTGCTGCCGCTGTGCAGCTTCCACGCGGCAAGGCCGTTCATGGCCAGGCCGAACAGCGCAAAGCCGACCATGCCCAGGGAGTGTGGTAGCTCGGGTGCCCAAAGCTTGGGCACGCTCACCGTGAGCATGAAGAGGGCGCCGATGATGAGCACCACACCGGTGAGCCAGCCACCCAGCATGCTGTAGCGGCCATAGCCATAGCTGTAGTACGCATCCCGGCCCCTCATGGCCACGCGTTGCAGGTACCAAGCGGTGCCGAGCACCAGGCAATCGCCGGCATCATGCAATGCATCGGTCAACACGGCAATGCTGCCGGTCCAGAGACCACCCACCACCTCCACGAGCGTGAAGGCAAGGTTGATCAGGAAGGCAACGCCCAGCGCTTTCGCACCGGCGGCATTCACATGGCCGTGCGGATGCTCATGGTGGTGGTGATGACCGGCATGTACATGCCCGTGGTCGTGGCCCATGGGGCGAAGGTAGGCGGGGTGCCGATCACCCAACGACCACGCGGCCCGTCTTCTTCGCGAGCTTCTTCTTGGCCTCGTTCAGCTGCATGATCTCCTGCAGCAGGGCCATCATGGTGAGGTCGTCGGCGCTCAGTAACTGTTCCTGCCGCTCCTTCAGCATGCGGTCCACGCGTCGTTCCTTCAGGATGTCCACCGCCTCTTCGAGGGCATCGAGCAGCTGTTCGTTCTCGCGCTTCACGTGGATCTTGTGCCGCTCTTTCCAGTTGGGGCTCAGCACATGCTTCTCGGTGAGCAGGTCTATGGCGGTGCGGCGCCAATGGTCGTGCTCGTGACCGATGTAGCGGGCGGCATCCACGGCCTGGCCGAGGTTGCTGGTGTGGCGGTAGTCCAGGTAGATCTCGCGGAAGATGGGCTCGTCGAAAAGGATGTCGTCCAGTGCCAGCAGTTCGAACATCAGTTCGGCCACGCTGGTCTCGTCCTCGGCCGTGCTGCCATCCTCGTGCTGAAAGGGCACCATCAGGCGTTCGTGCCCGTAGCTCAGCAGCATGCGCAGCAGGTCGCGCTCCTGGGGGGTGGTGCCCAGGTCCTCCACCGTGGGCTGTGGCGGCGCGATCTCGGGGGCCACCTGTTCATCCGGAACGAACTCATCGCCGCCCAGCTTCTTCCGGTACTGTTTGCGCAGCACCTTGTTGGTCTCGCTGATCAGTGCCTGTTCGGGCACTTGCAGCAAGCGGCTGCACTGCTGCAGGTACAGTGAGCGCAACACCATGTCGGGCACCAGGGCGATGCTCTCCACGATATCGTGGATGGCCGCGGCCTTCTTCACAGGGTCGTCCCCCACGTCCTGCATAAGCAGCGTGGCCTTGAATACCAGGAAGTCCTGTGCGGTCTTCGTAAGGTGGTCGGTGACCTCGCTGCTGCTGTGGCCCTTCGCGAAGCTGTCGGGGTCCTCGCCTTCGGGGAAGGTCACCACCTTCACGTTGAGTCCCTCCTTCAGCACCAGGTCGATGCCGCGCAGGCTGGCCTTCATGCCGGCGGCATCGCCATCGTACAGGATGCACACTGTGGGGGCGTAGCGCTTGATCAGGCGCACCTGGTCCTCGGTGAGGCTGGTACCACTGCTGGCCACCACGTTGGTGATCCCCGCCTGGTGCAGGCTGATCACGTCGGTGTAGCCCTCCACCAGGTAGCAGAGCTGCTGCTCCACAATGGCCTTCTTCGCGTGGAAGATGCCGTAGAGCGAACGGCTCTTGATGTACAGTACGCTCTCCGGGCTGTTGAAGTACTTGGGGAGCTTCTTGTCGCTCTTCAGCGTGCGCGCCCCGAAGGCGATGGGCTGTCCACTGAGGCCGAACACCGGGAAGGTGACCCGCCCCGCGAAGAAGTCCCACGGTGTGCCATCGTCGCGACGCTTGATCCAACCGGCCTTTTCCAGCACCTCAGGATTGAAGCCGTTGGCAATGGCCGCGTTCGCGAAGGCGGCACCGAACTCGGGCACATAGCCGAGCTGGAAGGCCTTGATGGTGGCATCGGTGAAACCCCGCTCGTGGAAGTAGGAGAGACCGATGCGTTTGCCTTCATCGGTGTTCCACAGCTGGTCCACGCTCCAGTTGAGGGCCCATTGCTGCACCACGGCGAGGCTCTCGCGCTCGCTCTGCTCCAACTGCTGCTCGGGGCTCTGCTCCTCTTCGGGCAGGTCGATCTGGTAGCGCTTCGCCAGCCACCGGATGGCCTCCACGTAGCTGAGGTGCTCGTGTTTCTGCAGGAAGCTGATGGAGTCGCCGCTCTCGCCACAGCCGAAGCACTTGTAAATGCCGAGGGTGGGGCTGACGTTGAAGCTGGGCGTCTTCTCGTTGTGGAAAGGGCAGAGGCCCAGATAGCGCGGTCCCTTGCGTTTCAGCGCCACGAACTCGCCCACCACCTCCTCCACGCGGGCGGCTTCCTTTACCTGCTGTATGGCGTGCGGGGCGATCATGGTCCGTGTGGCGGGACGCGAATTTACCGTGGCCAAGGGCCGCCACCGCCGGTGTTGATGCTTCCTGATAAAGCCTCTGGAAGGCACTGCTGAGCCTCAGCCGATTACCACGATCAGCTCAGCGATCCAACACGGATCCCACGATCGAATG
>JBEICT010000121.1:0-9614 GCA_040383865.1 Flavobacteriales bacterium
GAATGTGACGTTGAGCTGGCCTCCAGCAAGGCCGCAGGTGGACGTGGTGTACGTGTGATTGACAACGGCAGGCGGCGGATGGGCAAGGGTCACGCTATTGCCATCGCCGAAGTTGATGATGTAGGTGGTTCCCGGCGAATTGCCCGCAACGGAATTGATGTAGAAGGGCAGCGTGCCACCCGTACATATGTTCGTGTTCGGGTCCGTACTGATACCTCCGCCGGGGTTGGTACCAAGAAAGACCTGGTATTGCTGGCTGCGGATGCATCCGTTCGGGTAGGCGATGGTGTAGGTCATCGTCCAGAGGCCTTGCGCATAGTTGTGGCTCAAGCTCCATCCTTGCGAGGGGCTCTCGACCGGCGAGCCATCGCCCCAGTTGATGTTGCGCACAGCGCCCGGTACGTTGGCGCTCTGGTCCGTGAAGCTGAAGTTCCACGAACCACTGGGATCGCAGATGCTGAAGGTGGTGAGGTTATTGAAGGTGGTCACCTGCTCGGGGCCTGTGCTGGTGAGGGCTGCAGGCGATGCCGGGGTCACGTTCACGGTGATGGCGTCCGTGGCCGTGCAATTGTCGTCGTCGGTGACCGTGAGCGTGTACACGGTGGTGACCGTGGGTGATGCGATCGGGTTGGCAACGTTGGGGTTGCTCAACCCTGTGGTGGGCGACCAGCTATAACTGTAGGGCTGCTGTCCATTATTGGCCGAACCGTTCAATTGCTGCGACGCGCCCTCGCAAATGGTATACTGCGTAGGCCCCGCGTTCGCAGTGACATTACAGGGCTGGGCATGCACGAACTGCACCCAGAACAAGGGCACAAGCACGGCAAGCCAGCGTAGCGGACCGTTCATTTTTCGAGCACACATTAGCACCTACGAAGGTACCCGGACCTACAGACGCGTTTAGCGTCAAGCCCACTGGTTATCAACGGCATCGTGTGATCAAGACGTTCGTTTGTGACGAACAGTTGCCCTTTGCGCCGATCAGCAGTTCCAGCGATCAACTTTCCGTCAAGGCCGACCGGATGCGCTCGGAGACCTCTGCCGCGCGATCGAACACCATGAAATGGCCACCTCCTTTTACCAAAACAGGCTGTTCGATGTATCCGATGGGCATCAACCGATCATGATCGCCGTGAATGTGGACAAGGCCTTCAACGCGCGCCGCAGGGCCATCCCAGCACAGGCAGGCATTGATCTGCACCTTCAACTGGGCCAGCGGGTGCACCATCAGCAGGCTGTCGAACAGCGCAGCGCTCCCGGCCGACTCCACCCCCATCTGCCAGCGCATGAACGGCAGCGAACGCTGGATGAACACCTTGGAAAGAATGCGCTCGGGATGTGTGCCACGCAACAACTTCAGCGGCGGCGGCATTTCCTGCGGGCCCTTCCAACTGGAGATGATCACCACGCCAGCGGGCTTTGTCAGCATGGCCAGCTCCTGCGCCACCATACCACCCATGCTCACCCCGATCATTACGTGCGGTCCCGAAGCATCCACTTTCGCCGCAAGCACTGCAGCGTAGTCACGCAGCAGGCTGCCTTCAGGCATTTCCGGCCAATCGAGGTAGTGTACCGCATGGCCGGGCAGATCGAGCTTGCCGAACAACCGATGATCGGCACCCAATCCCGGCAGCAGGTACAGGTCCATGCTCAGAACAGCGGGCAACTGCGCACAAAGGACAGTGCGGCCTCCATGTGGTCGTGCATCACCACGTCCCTGCTCACAAAGGGCACGCGCTCCCTGAACGCCGCCACCAGCGACTCCAAGCGTGCCGAGCTGCGTTGCGGCCTGCGGAACTCAAGCGCCTGTGCTGCGGTGAACAATTCAATGGCGAGCACGCGCTCCACATCATGTACCACCTGCCAGGTCTTGATCGCTGCGGCGGCGCCCATGCTCACATGGTCCTCCTGGCCATTGCTGCTGTCGATGGTATCCACGCTGTTGGGCATGCAGCGTTGCTTATTGGCGCTCACTAGCGATGCTGCGGTGTACTGCGGGATCATGAAGCCACTGTTGAGGCCCGGTTCGGCCACCAGGAAGGCGGGCAGTCCGCGTTGGCCACCGATCAATTTGTAGGTACGGCGCTCACTGATGCTGCCCAGTTCGGCAACGGCGATGGCAAGGAAATCGAGGGCCAGGGCCAGGGGTTGTCCGTGGAAATTTCCAGCGCTGACGATCAGGTCCTCGTCATCGAACACCGTGGGGTTATCGGTCACGCTCTCCAACTCGCGCTCAACCACGCGCTCCACGTAGGCAATGGCATCGCGACTGGCCCCATGCACCTGCGGGATGCAACGGAAGGAGTACGGGTCCTGCACATGGGCCTTCTTCCGCTTGATGAGCTCACTGCCCTTGAGCAGCTCACGGAAATGGCCGGCAACCACCGCCTGTCCGGGATGCGGACGCACGGCATGCACCGAGGCATGGAAGGGCTCCGATCGACCATCGTAGGCCTCCAGCGAGACCGCCCCGATGATGTCCGCCAATTGGGCCAGTCGCGTGGCCTTCAGCGTGAGCAGCGCCGCATAGGCGTTCATGAACTGCGTACCGTTCAACAGGGCCAGACCCTCCTTGGGCCCCAGTTCCAGCGGCTTCCAGCCGAGCTTCTTCAGCGCCTGTGCAATGCTCATACGCTTGCCGGCCAGCACCACTTCACCAAGGCCCAGCAGGGGCAGGCTGAGATGCGCGAGCGGGGCCAGGTCGCCACTGGCGCCGAGCGAGCCGCGCTCATACACCACCGGCAGCATGTCGGCATTGTACATATCCACCAGGCGCTGCACGGTGACCGGCGCCACGGCGCTGTGCCCGAAGGCCATGTTCTGCACCTTCAGCACCAGCATGGCGCGCACGATCTCGGCAGGCACCGGGTCACCGCTGCCGCAGGCGTGGCTCATCACCAGGTTCTTCTGCAACTGCGCCAGGTCCTTCTTCGCAATGGACTTGTCGTAGAGCGAACCGAAACCCGTGTTAACGCCATAGATGGGGGCATCGCTCTGCTTCAGTTTATTGCTGAGGTAGGCGTGGCTGCGCTTGATGGCCGCAACAGCTTCGGGGCTCAGGGTGATGGGCGTACCACTGTTGAGGATGTGCGCCAGTTCGGTGAGCTCGAGGCCAACGGTGCCGATGGGATGATGGGTCGGGGGCATGGGGTTCGTTGTGGAATGATCGACCCGGTGGGCCGACGGTGCCGACGGTGTTCGATCAGTGTTGCAGAAGCCTTTGGATAAGCGCTTCAATCGACATGGCCGTTCCCTTCTCGTTGGCGCCCATGCGCTTCAGCGTTACCATGCCCTGCTGCATCTCGCTCTCGCCCACGATGGCCACGTAGGGAATGCCCTTCTTTTCGGCATAGGTGAACTGCTTGGGCAGCTTGGTGGCATCGGGGTAGAGCTCGGCCGCGATGCCGGCCTCGCGCACTTGGCGCAACAGCTTCAGGCAATGCATCGCTTCCGCCTCGCCGAAGTTGGCGAAGAGCAACTGCGTGCTGCCACCGAGCTCTGCGGGGAACTTGCCGGTCTCCAACAGCACGTCGTAGATGCGGTCGGCACCGAAGCTGATGCCCACGCCGCTCATGCCCTTCAACCCGAACACGCCGGTGAGGTCATCGTAGCGACCGCCACCGCAGATGCTGCTCTGCAACGAGCCTTCTGCGGCCTTCACCTCGAAGATGGCGCCGGTGTAATAGTCGAGGCCACGAGCGAGGGTGGGGTCGAACTCGAGCACCGCGCTCTTCAATTGGCCGACCGCTTCGAACGTGAAGGAAAGGTCCTTCAAGCCCTGCTGAGCAATGGATGAAGTGGCCAGCCATTGTTCCAGCTTCGATCGCTGTTCATTCCAACTGCCCTTGAGCTCGAACAGCGGTGCAATGCCCTTGATGGCCTGCTCGCTCAAACCCTTCTCCCGCATCTCCTCCTCCACTTTCTCGCGCCCGATCTTGTCCAGCTTGTCAATGGCGGTCACGATGTCCACCACCTTTTCCGGCTGGCCGCTCACCTCCGCGATACCGCTCAACACCTTGCGGTCGTTGATCTTCACCACCACCTTCAAGCCAAGTTGCGTGAAGACATCATCAAAGAGCTGCACCAGCTCCACTTCACTCAGCAAGCTCGTGCTGCCGATCACATCCGCATCACACTGGTAGAACTCACGGTAACGGCCCTTTTGCGGCCGGTCGGCACGCCACACGGGTTGGATCTGGTAGCGTTTGAAGGGGAAGGCCAGTTCGTTCTGGTGCTGCACCACATAGCGGGCGAAGGGCACGGTGAGGTCGTAGCGGAGCGCTTCATCCGCAAATCCCTTGCTGAGGTCCTCAAGGGCGCGATCCAGTTCAGCACCGCGCTTCAGGACCTTGAAGATCAGCCGATCTCCCTCCTCCCCGTACTTGCCGGTGAGGGTCTCCAGATTCTCCATGGCGGGCGTTTCCAGCGGCAGGAAGCCATACTTCTGGAAGACCCGTTCGATGGTGCTGAAGATGTACTTGCGACGCAGCATCTCCTGCGGACCGAAGTCGCGGGTGCCTTTGGGGATGGAGGGCTTCATTAATCTGAAAGCTTCAAGTAACAAGGGGCAAGCATCAAGGAAGGTGCTCGACACCACCGTTCTGCGGCCGCGAAGGTAAACGGCACCGGACCTACATGCCCGGTTCGACCGTTACGCGCGGAGGATGAAGTGAACGAAGAACTGCTGCCTATTCCTTCACAAAGCGCACCGGGGCCAAGGTCGGGTCCCGTGCGATGCGGGCGATATATACCCCCGAAGGCAGGGCGGAAAGATCCAACGGTACGCGCTGTGCCTGCGCCGTAGTACGTTCCAAAACAGCACCGCGCATATCCACCAGTTCGATCTGCGCACCCACAGCGGCATCGGGCACCAGCACCACCAGTTGATCACCGTCCAGGAACGTGCGAAGACGAGGCGCCTGCTCATCGAGACCGGTGGTCAGCAACGAAACGCTACGGAAACTGAAGGCCTCCAGGAAGACCCCGCTATCGATCACGCCATCACCCACATCGGCAATGGCCACTTTGAAGTGGTACTCCCCATCGGGCTCCACCACCGCGAAGGCCGTAAGGTTCGTGGTGAATCCATCGTAGGCCACATGAACACCCGCAGCGGCCTCGTTGTCATGGAAGTACTCCGCGTTGACCAGCCCGTTCACGTTGTTGATGGCCACAGGCGTACCGTCCGGCAGTGCAGCCACGTTGGTGGGCATTGGGAAACCCGGACCGGTGAGGTAGATGGCGAACACATCATTGAACGTCGACCCGACGAACTCGGGATACTCCTCACTACCAAAGCTGAAGTTGAACAGTAGTGTATCGCCCAAGGGAATGCAATCGAACTCGAGCACACAGGCGTCGTAGGTGGGCATCATCACCACCTCGATATCCAGGTCGGCATCACCGGGTGTTCCGAGGTACCCCGAAACGAACCCAGCGACCGGTCCGGCCAACAGATCCGCAGAACCCGTGGTGAGCACCAGCCCTTCGGTGATCGCCAATTCCGAAGTGCCCGAGAAGTGCCCCATGGCCTGCTCCGGACAGTTCACCTCCACGTTCAGGATGCTCACGTTCAGCCCTTCGAGCAATTGGGCGACCGACCCGGTCGTAAGGCTGTCCGTTACGGTCAACTGTGCAGATGCCATTGATGCTGCACCGGCGAGAACAAGTGTCAGGAAGGACCTCATGTGAACGGGATGAACGGTGAATGGGAAGGTGAACTTACGGAACTACACCTTCCCGACTTACCCCGCCCCCAAAAACAGCGGAACCGCCCTGGCTGTGCCTTTGGGCGGTCCGCCGACCAGAACGTACCCTGTTGTTCAGGCAGGGCCTTCGCTCATGCCAAGGTTACGCTGAACGGACCGCCTTTGCTTCACTGTTGCCCGCCTTCCGCTCGCCGGGATATACACCTCCACCGTCACTGGTATATTGCACCATGGTCCAGAACGAACATGAACAAGCAGCCACGCGGGGGGCAATGGGTGACTTCCCGTTGAAAGGGGTGCTGCTCACTTTGCTCGTTACACTTTCCGTGATCCCAGCCGTAGCCCAGATCGGCATCAAGCTCACCCAGTTCAGGCCTACTGGTGACCTGGGTTATGTGGTGGAACGGAAATGGATGCCCGAACTCCAGTACATCCAGGACTTCGAGGAAAAGACCCGCATGCGCGCTTCATTCCTCTACCTGAACCTGCAACCCCGCTTGGATACCTTCCCCACCACCGGTCTTATTTCGGACAGCAACGGCTTCCGCGTACTGCCCGGCTGGCAGACCTTCTCGAAGATCAACATGTACTTCATCACCGGGGGCCTGGACTACGCCGTAGTGGAGCTCTTCGACTACGACCTGGCCATTTATCCCGGCCTCGACATCATTTTCGGAGGGGTCAACATGGAATACGAGAGCTACACCCCTGACATCAGTTCAAGCGGGTTCTCCGGCGGTTTCATGATCGGTGGGCTGCGATTGCGCCTTGGGGCCGAGTGGGCCTTCAACGACCACTTCGGTGCCAACCTGGAATGGAGCACCGCCACCTACTATCAGGAAGAAGGCGGCCGTTACACGTTCAACGACCTGGGACTTGGGGTCCGCTATCAGTTCTGAGCCATGAAGCACTTCACCCTGACCGCTCTCGCCCTTGTTGTGCTGACCCAGGCCTGCAAGAAGCCCTTGGACGAAATGGCCGACTACTATCCCACCGTGCGCACGGAATCGGTGACCCTGATGCCCAATGGCACCGTGAAAGTGGTGGGACGCATACTCTCTGAAGGCGATGCCCCGGTGGAATATGTCGGCTTTTGTGCGGATACCACGGCCAAACCGGAAATGCTCGATGGCCAGGCCATAGCCGAGCTGAACGGAGATCAGTTCACGGCCTTCTACAGCGGATTCGACCCTTACGACACCTACTACTTCAGGGCCTGGGCCACCAACGAACATGGCTACAGCTACGGCAATGTGCTCTCGCTGGACAGTATCGCCGCCGTGCCGGTGGAGCCTCCCTGCATACCTGCGAACAACACGGCAAGCATTGGCACCGGTACTCCTGCCCAGACCTACTACCCCATTGAAGCCCCGGAGGAGTACTTCAACGTGTGGAGCTTCCAAGCGAACACCAACGCGCACTTCATTACGTACCGGTTCGGGGGCGGCATGGGCACAGGCATATACACCACCACCACGAACACGGACCCCGCTCCCGGGTTTGCCCGGATCAGCTTTGTGTCCGGCTTCTACAATGCCGTGCTCGCGGCCGGCTCGTCGGTGTACATGGAACAACTGTCGCCCACCAGTTGGCGCATCACGGTTTGCCAGGCCCCATGGACCACCGGTTCAAGCACGTTCTATTTCAACACGCGGTTCACGGTGAACAGTTGAACCCCGGCCCGGTCTTTGTCGCGGAAGTCGCACGAACTTTGCACCGACCCGGGTCCCCCCATGGCACTTTCGCGCACCTTCTCTTCCCTCGTTCTGCTTGCCGCGCTGGCCGTGGGCACCAACGCAGCCGCCCAACACCTTACGTATGCCGAGTGGCAGGAACGATCGGCGAAGGACCTGCGGCTGCTGCCCCGCTATGGTAACAAGGAAAAGACCGCCGAACAGGTGTTGGCGGACACTGTGCTGGTGCAGCGTGTAATGGAATCGGAGCCCGATCGGCGCAAGGCATCGGACCGACTGGCAGGCATGGGCATGGGACTGCTCGCGGGCGGCGACATGGTGAGCGCGATGTACCGCTTCAACCACGCCTTCCTGCTGGACCAGCACAACCCGATGGTGTTCAACGGCTATGGCGCCTTCTTCATGGCCCTGGACCGCACCACCGAGGCCGGACAGCAATACCTGGAGGGCCTGACCTACGACAGCACGAACGTGCAGCTCCTGAACGGGCTCGCCACGGCGTTCATTGCTGAACAATATGCCCAACGACCCACGGATGCCACACGCGCCGACCAGTCGGCCAAGGCGGCATTGGAACTGCTGCAACGGGCACTGAACAGTGATCCACGCCACGCGGACAGCGCTTACAAACGCTCTGTTTGCCATCTGTTGCTTAAGGAATGTCCTGCGGCGTGGGAATGGTACCGGAAGTACCTGGAACTCGGCGGTGCCACGGCGTCTTCGAGCTATCGGCAGCAGTTGGAAACAGCCTGCCCTCCGACCAAGGGCCGCTGACCCCTCTTCTTTCGGGCTGAAATGGCGACCTTTGCCGCCCGAAAGCCCCACCATGAAGAAGATCATCGACAGCCGCAAGTTGCTCGGCGCCACCGCCAAGAGCGACCTGCAGGAACTGGCCAAGCTCTACAAGGGGCTGATGAAACAGCACCATCCGGACCGTTTCCAGGACGAGACCGAGCGCGCCGAGGCCGAGCAGTTGAGCACCAAGATCATCGAGGCCTACAAGTTCCTGGAGAGCATTCACCCCGAGACCCACGCGGCCAACGCCACCGATTTCGAGGCGACCGTGGCCACCAACATCTCCAACTGGCACTACCAGCATCAGACCCTGCACCTCACGTTCGGCGATGGCAGCGTATACGAGTACTACAGCGTGCCCGCCAACGTGTACAACAAGTTCGTGGCCACCAATGGCCAACCCCGTTTCGCCCGTCGCCACATTTTCGGCACCTACGCCGGCCGGAAAGTGAGCGGACCGAAGGCGAAGGAATAAGCGGTCTTGGGTGATCCAAAATGAACGAAGCCCGGCTCATCACCGGACTTCGTTCTGTTAGGTGACCTGGATCAGCGCTGCATGAACTGCCTGTGCTTGAGATCATGCCCCGTGATGTCCACCAAGAGGTGCTCCCTGGGCCTCAGTGAATACGCGTGAACACCTGCCCCCTGCCGCGCGCACTTCCCTCGTCATACACCTCGGCGATCAAGCGATCGGCGCCGGCAAAGTCAGCATAGATGACCTTCTCGCGCTGCGTTCGCCCGTTCCTCAAGGTGCACTTCACGTGCTTTCCATCCGGATCGAAATGGCAGGGACCGGTCCATCGCTCCTGCTCCAACCACCCTATGCATCCGATACCGATCGAGCGGTCCGTCTCGACCTCATTATGCAGGATGACCTCACCGTTCCGACCGAATGAGAGGACCTGCACATAGATGACACCTGAAATGGACCCACCGTTGTACATGTCCGTGAGCACGAGCGGTCCGGTCCGGAACGTCATGCCCAACACCTTGGTGATCTCCATGGCCTTGAGCCTGAAAGGACCGGTCAGCCGCGCACCAGCTTCTTGTACTTCAGGCGCTTGGGCACGATGTCGCCCACCCGCTTCTTGTAGTTCTCCTCGTACTCGCTGAAGCCGCCCTCGAACCAGTACACCTTGCTGTCGCCCTCGAAGGCGAGGATGTGGGTGCAGACACGGTCCATGAACCAGCGATCGTGGCTGATGATCACCGCGCAGCCGCTGTAGTCCTGGATGGCCTCTTCCAGGGCCCGGAGCGTGTTCACGTCGAGGTCGTTGGTGGGTTCGTCAAGCAACAGCACGTTGCTGCTCTGCTTCACGGTCATGGCCAGGTGCAGGCGATTGCGCTCGCCACCGGAAAGGATGCCCACCTTCTTGTTCTGGTCGGTGCCGCTGAAGTTGAAGCGCGAGAGGTAGGC
>JBEICT010000122.1:0-9603 GCA_040383865.1 Flavobacteriales bacterium
GTACATGCAACTGGTCCTCACCAACGTACCATGTGGTGTCGTTCACGATGGTGGCGTTGCGGAACCCCTCGTTGTTGTATGCATCGATCACTTTAGCCTTGTCCGCCTTGTATTCGGAAGGCAGGAATTTGCTGCTGCCGAAGAAGTTCCACCATTGGCGGGTGCGGGTCTTTTTCATGGCCCTGCGCAGCTTGTCGTCGCTCAGCTCGCTGTTCCCTACGAACTCCACCTCTTCGATGCGCACCTTGGGTCCTTTCAGCACATCAAGGTCCAGTACCACACTATTGGGTGGTGCGCTGCGCGCCGTATCCGGCTTCTCCGTGATCCGAAGATCGGCCTTCAGGTACCCCTTGTCGCGATAATACGTGCTGATGGCGGTACGCGTATTGGCCAACAGTGATTCGTTGACCTGTTGTCCCCGCACCAGTTGGATCTCCTCGCGCAGCTTGTCGCTCTCGTTCCGGCTCACATTGTTCAGGCGGTAGCGCGAAAGGCGCGGCTTTTCCACAACGATGATGTGCAGGAAAATGGTGCGTCCGCGCACTTCGGCGGCCTCGATCCGGATGTCGCTGAACAACTTCTGGTCCCAGAGGTTCCGCAAGGCCCGCGTCATCCGTTCGCCGGGAACGGTCACCTTGTCGCCCACCTGCAGCCCACTGAACAGCTTTACGGCGTTCGGGTCGGTCACCAGGGTGCCGCTCACCGTGATGCCGCCGATCTCATACTCCTGAGGGAAATTGGGGTCCATCACAGGGCCCTGCTCGAACTGGCCGAGGGCCGGAACAAGCTGGAAAAGCAGGACCAGTAGCGGAAGGAGGCGGATCATGTTCAGGAGGGGGTGACCTGTTCGCTGATCAGGCCGAACCGGCGCTCGCGGTTCTGGTAATCGAGCACGGCTTGGAAAAGGTGGTCCTTGCGGAAGTCGGGCCAGAGGATATTGGTGAACCAAAGCTCGGCGTATGCGATCTGCCACAACAGGAAGTTGCTGATGCGCTGTTCGCCGCTGGTGCGGATCAGGAGCTCGGGATCAGGCATTCCGTGTGTGGCCAATTGTGCCTCCACCACCTGCTCGTTGATGTTCCCGGGGTCCAAACGACCGTCCTTGACGGCCTGTCCGATGCGTTGCGCTGCCTGTACAAGTTCCCAACGCGAGCTGTAGCTCAATGCGAGGGTAAGTGTGATGCGGTCGTTCCCGGCGGTGCGTGCTATGGCATCGTCCAAGGTCTCACGACAACTGGTGGGTAGGCTGTCCAGGTTGCCAATGGCCCGCAGGCGTACGGCGTTCTGGCGCAATTCATCGAGCTCGTTCACCACCGTTCGGACCAACAGGTCCATCAATGCGTTCACTTCGGCCTGGGGTCGGTTCCAGTTCTCTGTGCTGAAGGCATACAAGGTCAGGTATCGCACGCCGATCTCCGAAGCGCCAGTGAGCGCCTCGCGCACACCGCGCACACCGTTCATGTGCCCTATGATGCGCTCCTCTCCGTGCTGCTTGGCCCATCGTCCATTGCCGTCCATGATGATGGCCACGTGCTGGGGCACCCGGCCCGCATCAATGCGTCCGCGCAGTTCTTCCGTCCGTGCTGTCTCTTGGTCCAAAGGATCGCAAAGTTGCCAAAAAGCACTGTCAACGCTTGCGGCGCATCCAGTCGTACTGTTCCTCGCAGTCGGAGAAACGGCTGATGACGTAGGTGATGGTGAAGCCCGTGTAGTTGTACCAGTCGCGGGTGTTGCTGTTGCCACGGGCCCGGTCCGTGTTGGTCAGGCCGGGTATGTCGTCGATGCCGGAGGGGTCGGCCAGCAGGGCGGCCAGAGGGCCGTTCTCGAAGGCCAGCAGGTCGTTGTCCACGTAAGTGCCGCTAACGTCATCAATATAGTCCGTACCGGTGCGGCGCATGCCCCATTCCAACTGTATATCCACCTTGCCCAGGTTGAATTTGAGACCGGCCCCGAAGGGAACTGCGATCTGGTCCACCTTATAGGTTTCGCTTCCGGGACGCGCAGTTGTGCCCTGCCCTTCGGTGCCCAGCGGTTGAAGGTCGTACCACGTGTCGTCCAGTTGAGCCTGGGGGTTGGCCCTGAAATAACAGAGACCTCCGAACACGAAGGGGGTCCATCGGCGACTGTCCTTGTCCTTTGAACGGTACTTGAAGAAATTCACCTCGAAGAGCAGCGAAGCCTCGAAAAGGCGCGACCGGAAATGCAGGTCGCGGATCAGTTGGAGCGTGTCCTGGGAGTCGCTGTCGTAGGCCTGCAGGGTGCCATACAGGCCTTGCAGACGCAGAGCCCAGCGGTCGGTTATGTTATGCCTGAAAATGATGCCACCGGCCAGCTTGGTGTCCCTTGGGAAGTGGCGGGTGGGGTTCAGGTCGCCGAGGTAATAGGTGCCTCCGATGGTCAGTCCCAGCTCGTTCACCTGCGCGTTCACGCTTCCGCCAAGGGCGAACAAGAACAAGGTGATCAGGAGGAGGCGGTTCATAGGGTGCACAACGCTTGCTCAGCGGGCATGGTATGCCCACCGGCTTTCGGGGCCGAAAATACGCTTTGGGGGTGGTTCCGGTCAGTGTTCGGTCGATCCGCTCCGAAGGTCCAATCCCCAATTCAACTTGGTCCGCAAGGTGTCCAGGAAGTCGTGGCCGTCCAACAAGGCCAATTTGGCGGCGAACGGGGCCCTGCGCACCGTCACGGTACTGTTCCCTTCAATGCTGATATTGCGCGAATCGAGGTTCAGCAGGCATTTGTCCCGGCGGGCCTCCAGTTGTAGGCGGATGGTGTAGTGGTCCGGCACCACGAACGGCCTCACGTTGAGGTTGTGCGGTGAAATGGGGTTGATGACCAGTGCATCGCTGGTGGGGTAGAGCACTGGGCCACCGCAGCTCAGGGAATAGGCTGTGGAGCCCGTTGGCGTGGCGATGATGAGGCCATCGGCCCAATACGTGTTCAGGTAGTCGTTACCAAGGTGTACGCGGACCGCGATCATGGATGAACTGTCGCGTTTGTGTACACTGACCTCGTTCAAGGCGTAATTGTGCTCGCCCAATTGATCGGGGTGGTCGGTCACTTCCAACAGCGACCGGTCCTGAAGTGCATAGCGGCGTGTGCTCACAGCGGCGAGGGCCATTTCCAGTTCCTCCAGGCGTACGTTGGACAGGAAACCCAGCCGGCCCAGATTGATGCCCAGCACGGGTACCTGTTGCCGTCCCACGATGGCCACCGCGTCGAGCAGGGTGCCATCGCCTCCCAATCCAATGAAAAGGTCGAGATCGTCCGCAGGGGAAAGTGACTCGCCCAGCACTTGGTGCGGCGTGCTTTCCCCCTGGGCCTGGAGCCACATGGCCAACGAAGGGGTGAGGCATGGCTCTAGGCCATGGTTGACCATGCGCTCCAGCACCTGCTTTACCGTTGAGGTATGGGCCGGGTCCATGGAACGACCGTGTACGCCAATGCGCATGGGTTCAGAAGGGTTGTGTGAAATGTAGGAAGAAACCACTCTCACCGAGGGCGTTCAAGGTGAATTCGCCCCGGATCACCTGGTCGTAGCTGCTGACTACGTCGAGCCCGATCCCATATCCGCTCATCCATTGGCCCGCGAGGAAGTTCTGTTCAGCGTACCGCGCGTCCCAGACACGGCCCACATCGGTGAAGGCGTTCAGGTACACCGCGAAGTAAAGCGTGCGGAAGGCCTCCATGGGCATCGCCTCCATTCGTTTGGTGGTGGGACGCACCAATTGCAGGATGAAGTTGGCCTTGCCCAGGGCGTAGTGCTCGCCATCCACCACATAGTACTCATAGCCCCGGACCAGGTCCGAGTAGCCGAGACCCTGTTGCACGAAATAGGGCGGCGTGCCATCGGTGTATTTGCCTCGCAGCGAGAGGCCGAGCGTGATGCGTTCCGCAGGCTGCCACCACCGTTTCACGCTGGCATAGGCCGTTGTGATGTCAGGCGCTGCCTTATCCAATGGTCCAAGGCCAAAACGGTCTATCCGTAATTCGGTGTAATGGCCCTTTCGGGGGTAGATGCGCACATCGCGGCGGTCCCAGACGATGCCGTATCCCAGGGTGAGGAAGCGCGTGTTGGTGGCAGTGCCATCGAAATAGTCCAAGGCCATGATCACCACGGTGTCCGTGACCTGGGCCTGTACGAAGCCGAGCCGCCCGAAGTGCCGTACATCATGTTTGCGCCGAAGGCTCACTTCCAGGTCCGCTTTCCATTCGGTGCGGTTGGGGCCCTGGGGGTTGGAAAGCAGGATGCGCTCATTGCCGACCGTGCCCGCCGTCACCTCCGCTTGCTGCAGGTAGCCCCCGCCAATGCTCAGTCCCCAGCGTTGGCGCTTGTCCAGATTGGGCACCTTGTATCGCAGTGCGAATTGTTGCGTGTAGCCGAACTGGGCCTTCACATACAACGTTTCATTGCGCCCGCGGAAGTTGTACCGGTAGAGGTAGGCCCCGTAGTTCACCCGGCTGAGGTCCTTGGTGCGCCACCAGGTGTTGAAGTTGGGGTCCGCCAGGTCGAAGATCAATGCCGGCCATAAGTACCAACGTTCGTTCACGGTCACCTGCACCACCACGGTGCTCATATCAATGAACAACGGGGCTACGGCGACCGTGTTGAACAGGCCCGTGTTCACGAGGTTCTGCCGGCTCCGTTCCAAGCGCTCGTAGAACAGTGAGGCAGTGAGGCTGTCCCCCTCATGCACCAGCAGTTCGCGCAGGATGATCCGCTCCTTGGTAACGCGATTGCCCGAAATATCGATGCCGGTTATCCTCAGCACAGGGTCCACGGCGGCCACCTGCCCAAGGGCCGGGAAACACAGCGACCAGCCGATCAGCAGGGCCGTGCAGCGCCATGGCGGTCGCATTGCCACGGACATGCTCATTCCTGTGCCTATAGGTTGATGAACCGCATCAGTTCGTCGTAGCGGCCGCGCAGATCGTCGTGGAAGCGCGATCCCTGATAGGTGGTCTTCACCTGGATCTCATATCGATCGAAGGACTGCAGGATGTCGCTGATGTCCTCCCTGTTGATCTTCAGGGTCACTTCCATGCGCGTGGAACCGGGCAGGGAGTGGCCGTACACGCTCAGCACCTTGGCATCGTTGCCCTCTACGATCCGGGCGATCTGCTGCAGGCTGTAATCCACCTGGTTCATTTCCAGCACCACGATGCTCCCTGGGTCACTGATGTTGGTGACCTGCGCCAGGCGGCGCAGGGCCTCGTGCTCGGTGATGGTGCCGAGGTATTCCCCCATGTCGCTCACCACCGGCACCACGGTCAGGCCCCGCTCGCTGAAGAGCTTCATCACCTCGTAAATGTGCTGGCCTCCCTTGGCGAAAGGCACTTCCACCTGGTCCATCACCGCAGCGATGGAAGCCCGCGGGTCATTGCGGTCCACCAGGTCGGTATCCTTTACCAGGCCCACCAGCCTCCTGCCTTCCACCACGGGCAGGTGCCCCACTTTGAATTCCTCCATCCAGTCCAGTGCGCGCGACACATCGTCCTGCGGGCGAAGGGGGGGGATGTCCGGGGTGATCAGGTCGATGGCGTGCATGGTCGTTCCGCCTCGTGGGCGCTGGCATTGGGTCCTACTTTTGTGGCTCCGCAACCCGTGGGCCAAGGTAACGCATCACCCGTGACACGACTTAGCGTCAACATCAACAAGCTGGCCACGCTACGGAACGCCCGGGGTGGCAACAACCCCGACGTGGTTAGAACGGCGTTGGACATTGAACGGTTCGGTGCCCAGGGTATTACAGTGCACCCCAGACCCGATGAACGGCATATCCGCCGAAGCGACGTGAGGGCGTTGCGTCCGCTGCTCACCACCGAGTTCAACATCGAGGGTTATCCTTCTTCGGAATTCATGGCCCTTGTGCTGGAGGTCCGACCGCACCAGGTCACGCTCGTCCCCGACCCACCCGATGTGCTGACGAGCCATGCGGGTTGGGATGCTCGCGGCCGGAAGGCCATGTTGAAGGAAGTGGTGGCCCGATTGAGGTCGGAAGGCATCCGCACGTCCATTTTCATGGATGCCGATCCGGTCCAGGTGGAGCATGCGGCCGACACTGGAACGGACCGCATCGAATTGTACACCGAGCCATATGCCGCCCTCTACCACCTGGACCGGGAGTCCGCTGTGGAGCCTTTCGTGCGAGCTGCGGAGCGGGCATTACAGGTCGGGCTTGGGCTCAATGCCGGGCATGACCTGGACCTGCACAACCTCGGGTTCTTCCAACGCCATGTGCCGGGACTTCTGGAGGTGTCCATCGGCCACGCGCTGATCTGTGATGCGCTCACCTTTGGTCTGGAGAACACCGTTCAACTCTATCTCCGGGAACTGCGATGACCGTTGACCTCCATTATCGCCGCTTGGGGCCGGAGGGGGCGATGCCCATTGTGGTGCTGCATGGCCTTTTCGGCACCTCCGATAATTGGGGAAGCATTGGCCGTGAACTGGCCGAGCCCTCTTCTGCCAACGTGAAGGCTTTCGATGTGTTGCTCGTTGATCTGCGCGACCATGGCCGTTCACCGCACACCGGTTCCACTTCCTATCAGCTGATGGCGGCCGATGTCCATGCGCTAACGGAACGGCTGGGCCTTCGTGACATCATCCTCTTAGGGCACAGCATGGGAGGGAAGGCGGCCATGGTCTTCGCACAGCAATGGCCCGAGCTGGTGAAACACTTGGTGGTCATTGATATCAGCCCAAAGGAACACGCCAACAACCATGGGCATATCATAGAGGCCCTGCTCACCGCCGACCTTTCCAAAGGCCGCACCCGAAAGGATGTGGAGGCACACATCGCATCGCTGGTGAAGGAGCCGGGTGTGGTGCAGTTCCTGATGAAGAACCTGTACTGGCGTACCGAGGATGAACTGGCTTGGCGTGTGAACGTGCCCCTTTTGGCGCGCGACCTCGATGCGATCCTGGCGTCCATCGGGCCGGGGACCGTGCGTGTTCCCACGTTGTTCATCCGTGGCGGCCAGAGCGATTACATCCTTCGTGAGGATGTGCCGGCCATCAAGGAACAGTTTCCTCATGCGCGGGTGGAGACGGTGGCCTATGCCGGACATTGGGTGCATGCACAGGCTCCGGATGAAGTGATCGGCATGATACGTGCCGTTGCCATCGAGCCATGAGCTTTCGTCCGTTCCTCTTCGGCTTGCTGCTCTGGGCCTGCCCTGGAATGGCCCAGGAGGATACCGTGTGGGTGAGCTATGCGCCAGGCATGGACCTGCGCGATGGGATCTATGCCAACATGCAGGCCTTTCGTTCCAACAGGCCCACTGTCCAGGTCGAAGACCTGAGGGACCAACAGGGCCGTCCCGTGGTCGATATCCGGTCCGCGTTGGGTCGTCTTACCTACCAGCCCGATACCGGAGTGCGGCAGTCCATCGACCCTCAGCGCATCTGGGGTTTCTGCCAGAACGATGTGGTGTACGTGCGTGCCGGCGATGGTTTCTACCGGATCGGCCTGATGGGCGGATTGTCCCACTTGGTATACGAACAGAGCTACCGCGACTGGGACCCGTTCATGTATGGCTATGGCACCACCACACGGACCATCCTGCAGCAGCAGCTCATCAATGTGTCGGCGGGCACCATGCAGCCTTTCGATGCTGCCGGCATGGAACAGGCCCTTGCTGGCGATCCGGTGCTGCTGGAGGAGTTCATGTCGTTCTCGAAGAAGCAACGCAATAGTCCCGAGCTGCTTTTCCGTTTCCTGCGTTCCTACAACGAGATCCATCCACTACGCTTCCCCCTGTAGGTCGCACCGGTTCTCGGGCCGGTCTCTTTCAGTCCTCTTCACATACACACCACCTTGAACGGCTAATTTGGCCCGCGATGCATCGAACGTTCAGAATCTTACGCCCCGGCCTGCTTGTTGGCCTGTTCTCCCTTCCCCTGATGGGCATGGCCCAGGTCAAACAGGAAATGGTGCCTGCGTTGGTGGGCTTTTACAATGTTGAGAACTTGTACGACACAGTTGACGCGCCCGGTGTGGATGATGCCGAGTTCCTGCCGGCCTCAGCCAAACAATGGGGTACAGAGCGCTATGTGAGCAAGCTGGACCGGCTAGCAGGGGTTATCGCTTCCATGGGGAAGGACCTGCACCCGCAAGGCTTGGCCATTCTGGGTCTGGCCGAGGTGGAGAACCGCAATGTGTTGGAGGACCTGGCCAAGCGCAAGGCCGTGAGGGACCGTGGCTACAAGGTGGTGCATGTCGATGGCCCGGATCGGAGGGGGGTCGATGTGGCCTTGATGTACAACCCTTCCATGTACAAGGTTTACGCGCACAAGAGCTATCGCCTGCACATGCCGGATTCGGCCTTCCGGACGCGTGATCAATTGCTGGTGAGCGGCGTGCTGGACGGTGATACCACGCATGTGATCGTGGCCCACTGGCCTTCACGTCGGGGTGGCGAGAAGCGCTCGGAGCCCAACCGCAAAGCGGCGGCTGAACTGGGACGCCATATCATCGATTCATTGCTTGCACGGAACCCGGCCCACCGGGTGCTGTACATGGGCGACCTGAACGACGACCCCAAGAACGCGAGCCTGACCCGCTCCTTGAACGCCACGGGTGATAAAGCAAAGGTCTTGGGGCCGGTGATGTTCAACCCGATGGCCGACCCGTATCGCAAGGGCGTGGGCACGCTGGCCTGGCGGGATTCCTGGAACCTGTTCGATCAGATCGTGATCAACCATGCGCTGCTCACCGGTGAAGGTGGGCGCTACCGGTATTATGGGGTCCGGATCTTCAATGAGCCTTACCTGCGGCAGGATGAAGGGAACTTCGCCGGATACCCGCTGCGCACGTTCGTGGGGGATACCTACCAGGTCGGTTACAGCGACCACTTCCCGGTGTTCCTGATCCTGGTGCGCGACGCGAACAAGTAAGCGGCACATCCGCAGAAAAAGAAACCCCGCTCCGAGCATCGGAGCGGGGTTTCTTCATGGGCGTCCAGCGATCAGTGCTGCACCATCATCCGAACGTGCTCGGCACCGTTGTCCATCATCAGGCTAACGGTGTAGAGCCCTTCGGCCATTCCGGATACATCAAGGATGGCTCGGTCCCCGGTGATGATCTGGCTGCGCACCAAGCGTCCATTGGCGTCGATCATGCGCAGTTCGGTGCGCACCGCAGTACGCTGGAGCTCGATGGTGAACAGGTCCATTGCCGGGTTGGGGTAGCTGCGCAGTACGGCCGTATTCAGATCGGTCACACTGTTGAACAGTTCCACGTCGGCGGCAAAGCGGGGCAGCATGCGCCATTCGTTGAAGGCGTATTGCACAACACCCGTGATGCTGTAAGTGGTGCCGACCACGAAGGGGTGTGCGTAGATCACATCATCCACGAGCAGGGCGCCTCCGCCATCGTTCACAGTGAACTGTCCGAAGGATCCCTGAGCCGTGCAGGTGGCTGGTGCCACAACGGCGAGAACGCTCTCATAGGGCTCGGTATTGCCGGCTGCAGTGCTGATGGGCGTTGCTGGCAATGCATTGCCATTGCTTACCACGTTGAGGCTCGAAAGACCGGTGAGCTGGGTCTGACCGTTGAACTCGGCAACAGTGCCGGTCAGCGTAATGGCGTCGCCGATCAC
>JBEICT010000123.1:0-9596 GCA_040383865.1 Flavobacteriales bacterium
AATACGGATCCTTCCCCCGCGATCGTTCACCTTCGCTGCCATGCTCCTACGCCGTTGGTCCTTATTGCTCGTGTTGCCACTGCTGTGCACGGGGCCTGCGGTGCTGCATGCGCAGGAACTGGTGGTGAACGGTGGGCTGGAGACCCGGTCGCGCTGTCCCGCTGGTCCCTCCGTGAAGAAGCTGAAGGTGGACGGCCGCGTGAAGACCGTGCAGGGCGACCCCGACCTGTATGCCAGCTGCAGCGAGACGTTCGGCGTGCCCGAAAACTGGAGCGGCCACCAAGCGGCGTGGGAGGGTGAAGCGTACGCGGGTCTGGTGCTCTCCAGCGACATGCCCAACGAATGCGGCATGCGCGAGTATCTGCAGTTCCCGCTGAGCGCGCCCTTGGAGGCCGGCAACCGCTACCGCCTCACTTTCCGCGTGAGCGCGGCGGAGCAAAGCGGCTATGTGACCGACCGCGTGGCCGCGCGCTTCAGCACGGATGACCTTGCCCGCAAAGGCCTGCCACCCGCGTTACGCGAACGCCCCGATGTGGCCAACCCCTTGGGCCGTATGCTGAACGACACCAGCGGGTGGACCACCGTGACGGGCATCTACAACGCCATGGGGGGCGAGCGCTTCGTGATCATCGGCAACTTCCACCCGTGCAACTCCAGCACGCGTGTGCGCATGCACGCCGGCACTAAGGCCAGTATGCAACGCAAGGCCGCCGCACGGCTCGACCCCGTGGCCAAGCGCGGTGCCTGGCGGGAATGGATGTCGCGCACAGCTTACGTGTACCTCGATGGGGTCTCGCTGATGCCGGACAGCACCACGCCGGAACACATTGCGCCCATCACCGCGGAACAGGCCTGCTCCATGGATGTGCCACGGGCCATGGGCCCTGAACTGGTGGCCGACCCCGGCTTCGATCACAATGCACATCCCACGCCCACCAGCTGGCGCAACGCATCGGCCGGCACGCCCGACCTGTTGGAAGGCGTAACGGGCATCTACCTCTATTCGGCCGGTCATGCGGACAACCGCGAATACATTCGTACACCGCTGAACGCCACACTGAGCCCGTGCAGCACCTACCGCATCAGCATGGAGGTGCGCCTGAACCCCACCTACGCCTATGCGGTGGATGCGATCGGCGTGGCCGTAACGGACACCTTCAGCACGCGGCATGACAGGCTTCTGATCGACCTGCCTTGGGCCTGGCGTTCTCCGCCCGGTGCGCTGCTCATGCACAGCGATCAGGCCCTCACCCTGTGTGGTACCTTCAAACCCTCCGCCTGCGCTGACCAGCTCTTGGTGGGCAACTTCGGCGCGGACAGCACCACCACTATCGTAAAAGTCGGTGCCGAAGGAGATGGGCCCTTTGCCTATGTGTTCGTGGACAACGTACACCTCACCGCAGTGGCCCACACGCCCGGCTGCATGGACCCCTGCACGGCACCAAAGCCCCTGGTGGCCGAGGAGCCGACGCCACCGGCCCCAATGCCCGAACTCCTAGTGATCCGTTTCGACAGTGACCAGGACCACCCCCTGGCCGTGGACACCGAGCTATTGGACGAACTGGTGGCCATGTTGAAAGCAACGCCCGGTGCGCAACTAAGCATCACCGGCCACACCGATGCATCGGGCACGGCGGTGCGCAACCAACAACTGGCCATGGCCCGCGCCGTGCGCATGCGCGAACTGCTGGTAACGCGCGGTGCATCGGCCACATCCATCCTGGTGAGTTCCGCTGGCAGCAGCGTTCCCTTGGCCACCAACGCCACGCCCGAGGGCCGTGCGATGAACCGACGGGTGGAGGTGGAAGTGCTGCGTTAAGCCCCAGCCTGCGTTGAACCCCTGACGACTGTCAACGGGCAACTGTCGCAGAGCCTCCCTCAGCGTTTCATCACACGCATCACACTGCGACCCGAAGCACTTTCCACCACCAACAGGTAGGTGGCCTCGGCCAGGTAGCTGATGTCGGCGAACACGCGACGATCGGCATGCAGGGTGCCGTTGTGAAGCAGCATCACCTCGCGGCCTGTGGCATCGAGCAATGTCATGCGCACCGGTGCCGCACCTGCCCCGTCCACGGTGACCATCAGCAATGAAGAGGTGGGGTTGGGGAACACCTCGGCAATGACCGGACCAGCGGCATCTGGTATGGAGGTCGCGAGCCCCAGCACCCGGAATTTCCACCAGCCTTCCGGGGCCACAATGGGACGCACCTGCTGCTTGCCGCTGTTGGCGGTAGCGTGGATATAGTAGAAGACCTCCGTCCCGGCAGGCTGCGCGGGAATGGCAGCGCTCCACGTATTGCCGGCACCAGCGGTCATGGGCAGTGCACTGAAACCCGCTGTGGTGTCGGTGGTCCAAAAGACCTCGGCCCCGCTGATGCCGCTGCGATGGCGGATGTAGGCCTCCACGGTGTAGGGTGTGATGGTCTCGTAGGTGTCCACCAGCCGCTGGTGCTTGATCAGCAGTGGATCGGCCACCCCGATGCCCTTGGTGATGCAGTGGATGGCCCCGCTGGCGCTGATGATGTTCTGATCGCTGTTGTCGCAATCGATGCCCACCACATTGTAGCCAGGCAATGCTTCGCGAAGGATCCGCAGGCCAGTGGTATCGTACTCGGTGCGGTAGGTGGGCACCAGTACAGTGCCGTTGATGAAGATGTTGTTCGCATAAGTGCGGTAACTCGCGTTGGGCGGGAACTGGCCGCCGGTGCTGGACGGCATGGGAATGCGCACCAGACGGTAGGGGTCGCCGAACACGGAAGGCACATCGTCGATGATCATCTGCACGTTCTGCTCGATACGCGGCCCATCGCTTAACCCTGTAGGGAACTCGCCCACGAGCAGGGTCTCCTCATCGAGCAGTTTCATGTGCATGTCGATGTGGTTGATGTTGTCGTAGAGCAGGCGCTGCATCTTCACATAGCGACCAGGAGCGATGCCCATGAACTGCTGCATCATGGCATCCACGCCGGCAGAGGTGCGCACCGTCTGGTTGTACTCTCCATTGGGTCCGTTCTCTTCGTCCACCAGTTCGCTGCTGAACGCGGTGCCGAAACCATCGGACATGAAGTTACCTCCGGTGTGCACCAGGTCGTAGGGTGCCTGGGTGGTGCTGTACACGGCGATGTTCTTGGCGGCACCAAGCTCGTCGCTGAGACCATCGTCGAGCGGACGCGGACGGTTGTAGAGCCAATCCAGCAGGTGAAGGGAATCCACTTCGTTGGCATAAATGCTCTCAGGCCCGAAGTCGCGCGTCCAAACGCTGTTGAAGGGTGCCTCGAGGAAGGTGATGTTGTCCAGATCGTCCAGGGGCCCGCCGTATTGGCTGTTGAGCAGATAGTTCTGCACGGTGGTGGCATTGCTGCACACGATCATCACCTCGCATTCGGCCTTGGCGGCGCGTACGATCTGCTTGAGGATGCCGGAATAGCTGGTCCAGGTAATGACGAGGGTCTGGATCTCCTCCCACTCGGCCATGGTCCGAGGAACGAAGTCGGGGGGCGCGGTGATGCCACGGGAGGCGGTTGCGCGGCTGTCCCGGTAGGGCCGAATGAGCTCCTGCTCGTGCGGGGCCAAGGTGTGCGGCAGGCCTGCAGGTTCCTGTGCGAGTCCCGAAAGGGTGAAAAGCAAAGCGCTTGCAGCGAGTAGAAGTGTACGCATGAGCGCAAGGTAAGTAGAGCCCTACGGCCCAGCCAAGGAGTGACTGCCTCCATTCTTGGAAGCACGCAAGGGGGGCATCAAACCTTCGTCGACGTTGAGCGTTCCTTCACACATGGAATGGTTGGACCGATTGCGTGAAAAGCTCTTTGGGAGCCCTGAGCTTAGCACCGGACGCCTGTACCAGGGATCGCTGATACGCCCTTTACGCTGGGCTACTGAACACACAGACTGGCTGTCCCTTGGCCGAACGGACAGGATGCTGCGCGGTCTGCGGCGGCGCCTGCAGGACGAACGGCTCTCGGGCACTGGCGACCTGCACCTGTTGGAGACCCCGCAAGCGGCAGGCCTGCAGTTCAGACGTCCTGCCAGTGCCACGGCCGATGACCTGCGCCACCTGATGGACCTCTGGCGCGACCGTGTGCTGGCCGAAGGTTACCGTGTGCAGAACAGTGACATACGCCTGGGGGTGGACGGCAGCGTGCGGGAGCGCCACTATCTGAAGCCAGTGATCACCGCGGCCGACGTTCAGGGCACGATGGACCAGCGCTACGGAAATGTGCTGTTGGAAGCCTTTGGCCCCGCGGACGACCTGCAGCACCTGCGGGTGCTGGTAACCGTTTACAGCGACCGGAACTACTCCCCCGCCCTGCCGGCAGGCCGCTTGCTGGACCGCTTGTTGGAAGAGCCGCGCCGCGCCTTGAGCTGAGCGTACATGGCCACCACATCGCGCACGTAGTGGAACACCTGGCTGCCCTTGCAGTAACCGTTCTTCATCCCCGGTCGCATGTAGAATTCCGGCATGGCCTTCAGGAGAATGGTGCGTTCCACGTTATGCTCCCAACGCCTGGGATCCAGGTCCAATTGTTCAGCCAGACGCTGTGCATCGATAATGTGGCCCGGACCGGCGTTGTACGAGGCCAGAACGAACCGAAGGCGTTGGTCGCGGTCGGGCACGGCCCGCATCCACAACGTATCCAGCTTGGATAGGTAGCGCACAGCGGCACGGATGTGGTCATCCATCGCGTGGGTGCTGTCCAAGCCCAACCTGGCGGCGGTGCGAGGCATCAACTGCATGATGCCCATGGCCCCCTTCCGCGAGGTGACGGTGCTGTCGAAACGCGACTCCTTGTAGGCCATCACGGCCAACAGTTCCCAGTCCCAGGCCATGCCATCGGCATGCTGCCTGAACCAGCTGTCGTAGGGGCTGATGCTGTCACCCACCACGGGTACGCCGCGCTTGGTGCGCAATGGGCCGGTGCGTGGCAGTACGGTGCCATAGGCCCTGGCCAGTTGGGCCTGTGCCGCCTGTTCATCGGGATCGCCAAGCCACGTATCCAGTGCCTTGGCCAGGCGCGGAGCGTTGCGACGAACAGCGAAACACTGCGGCTGCACCGGACCCACGGGTCCCTCGAACTCGAGCACAGGATACACCTCGGGCATGTATGCCGCACGCGCATCGCTGACCACCGTGGCGCGGTGACGCCCCAGGACCACTTCCGTCAGGAGTTCCTCTGGAGTGAGTGCGGGCAGCGTGTGAGGCACCACGAAACGCTCGGCTGACCGGTCGAAGCGATAGGCCCCGTCCGCAAAGGGCGACCACGGGCTGAGCAGGACGCTGTCCAAGGGGGTGTCTATCACCGCACCCTCCAGATCATCGCGCAGTGGATCGGTGCGCAGGCGGGCCAGCATGGGTCGCACGTTGCGGTATGGCTTGGTGAAACACACCCACGCTTTCTCGCGCGAACGGGGTGTTAGCTGGGCCACGATCACATCGCCCCTACCCTGCTGCAACCACATGAACAGGCTGTCGCGGTGCTCCGCTACAATGACCTTGACAGGAACATCCTGCTCCCGCGCGAACCTTTCGATCAGTTCGAACTCCAGTCCACTTTCCACCTTGGGCCGCTGCTCCCAGGTGAGCGGGTCCTGCATGACCAGAATGCGCAGCGTGTCGCCTTGGACCACATCCAGGTCACGCTCCACGAAAGGCGCGGCCCATGGCACGGGCACGTTGTCCAAGCCGGGCAGGCGCTGTTCCCAGTACACGATGACCAGCGCGATCATCACTGAGAACACCACGAGCAGTCCGGTATGCGAGCGCTTCCACTTCATGGCAGGTCCTGCATGTGTACGGAAATGGCAGGCAGGAAGATGCCGAACTCGTTCCGGTAGGTCGGCATATGCTCCAACAGAATATGTTCCGCTCCTTGCATGACGTCGCCGGCAGGCACCCTGCGCGAAAGCCCCTGCAAGGCCCTTGCCAGACCCTCTGTGGATGCATAGGAGGTAAGCCAGTCGTTCCGCACCATGTAGGGCAGCATCTGCCGGGTCCGATCGGGCAGCAGGTGTTCATGTTCCTGCAGCAAGGCATACATCCGCTGCGCAAAATCGGCCAATGGCTCGGCGTGCCAGCGCGACCATTCGGTCGCCAACAGATGGTCGTAGAAGAGATCCATCACCACCCCGGCGTATCGGCCCGCATGGGCACGCACGCGCTCGCGGCCTGCACGTTGCAAGGGATGCTCATCGGTGAATGAATCGATGGCGCGGTGCCTGCGGATCCCCTGCTCGATGGCCACGGGAAAGCGCGAAAGGTCCCTTCCCTTCACGGCATCGGCCATGAAATTGCCCACGATGGCCAACGGTTCGTTACCTGCCAGAAAAAGATGTCCCAGGAAGTTCATGCCAACGCCGCGAAAGGTAGCCCCGGCCGCTGGTCATTGCTGCCATGCCGTTCGTGTGATCGCACCGACCGGCTGCCGCCACCTTGGTACTTTCGTCGGGCACTCCACTTGCAGCGCATGTCCAAAGCCTCCATATGGTCGCGCGACCCGCGACTGCTCTATTGGGCCACCCAAGTGGGAGGCTGGGGGGCTTTTGTAGGCGGTTTCGCGGCCTGGACCCTGCTCACCGATCGCTGGGTGCCCGGACTGGAACAGGTGATACTCCTGGAGTTCCTGATCGGTGTAGGCACCAGCCACTTGTACCGCCATGTAGTGCTACAACGCGGATGGCTGCAGCGCGACATCGGCTTTGTGTTACCGCGACTGAGCGCGCTGGCCCTGTTGCTCGCCTTTGCGGCCTTCGGGGCTGAAATACTCGTGCACGACCTGGTGCTCACCGGGTTCGAGCACCTGGCCGATCAGCCCGCGCAGGACCTTTTCGTTCGGCTGCTGAACTGGGCCGTGCTGCTCTTCATCTGGTCATTGATCTACTTCGCCTACAGCTGGTTCGTGCGTGGACGAAGGGAGGAGATCCGCAACCTGCGCCTGGAGACCGCGAACCGCGAGAACCAGTTGAACACCCTGCGTGCCCAGCTGAACCCGCACTTCATGTTCAACGCGCTCAATGGCATCCGTGCCCTGGTGGACGAGGACCCCGAGCAGGCCAAGCGCGCCATCACCCACCTGAGCGCCATCCTGCGCAACGCCATGAACAGCGTGAAGCGCCGCACCGTGCCCTTGGGGGAGGAGCTTGATATCGTGAAGGCCTACCTCGCCCTGGAGGCCATGCGCTACGAGGAACGACTGCGCACCGCCATTGAAGTACAGACCGGACTGGACCGTATTCCCGTACCACCCATGCTACTGCAGACCCTGGTGGAGAACGCTGTTCGGCATGGGATCGCCAACCTGCCCGGCGGCGGCGACCTGCACATTGGAGCATCACGTTCTGACGGCCACCTGGTGGTGACCGTGCGCAACAGCGGGCACTACGAGCCCGGCCAGGTGAAAGGCAACGGCATTGGCTTGCGCAATACGCGCAAACGATTGGAGCTGATCTACGGAAGCAACGCCCGCATCACCATCGGCAACAAGGACGGGATGGTGGAAACGCAGGTGGAATTCCCCATCAACGAACAACAAACGGGCCTGGGAACGGCCTGACCCTTACCCGCATACCATGAAAGCGCTGATCATCGACGACGAACGTCTGGCCCGTAAGGAACTGGCCTCGCTGCTGGAGAAGCACGAAGGCATCGAGATCGTGGGCGAGGCCGCCAATGCCGACGAGGCCGAGACCCTCATCGCCGAAAAACGGCCCGACCTGCTGTTCCTTGACATCAACATGCCGGGGCGAACAGGCTTCGAACTGCTGGAGTCCCTCGACCATGCCCCCCAAGTGATCTTCGTGACCGCCTATGATGAGCATGCGTTGAAGGCCTTCCAAGTGAATGCATTGGACTACCTGTTGAAGCCCATTGATCCGGAACGGCTGGATGCGGCACTGAACAAACTCGCTGCGGCCTCTTCCTCGGAACCGGGTATGCCTCAGCGCGAGATCCTCCGCGAAAGCGACCAGATCTTCCTGAAGGACGGCGAGAAATGCTGGTTCGTGACCCTGAAGGACGTACGCTACCTCGAGAGCGAAGGGAACTATGTACGGGTCCGTTTCGACGACCAGAAGCCACTGGTGCTGCGCTCCCTGAACAAACTGGAGGAAAAGCTGGATCCCTTGGTGTTCTTCCGTGCCAATCGCAAGCACATCATCAACCTACGCTGGGTGGAAAGCATCGAGCCCTGGTTCAGTGGCGGTCTGATGGTGAAACTGAAACACAAGGGGAAGGACGGACAACCGGAAGCCATTGAAGTGAGCCGGAGACAGGCCGCCCGCTTCAAGGAACTGCTCAGTCTTTGACCGATCACAGTACCCCGAACGTTTACAGGTAAAAAATCACAAAGACCGGTTCGTTGTGTGCCTTGGCGCCTTACCTTGGTTTCATGACCACGCGAAAACCCACCCGCGTGAGGCGTGCCCGAAGGATGCCTACACGTGCGGCACTTGAAGTGCCCATGATGCGTATGGACCGCCGCAAGCGCACGGTCTCCTTCCAATGGCAGGACGGTGCCGGTGAACTGCATTTCGCAGAACTGTCGCACGCCCAGAGCTGGCCCTACCTGCACGAACAGGAACGGCCATGATGAATGTCGATGGCCCTTGTGCACACAGGCATACGGCCCTCACAAGCCTTGGTCGCTACTATCCTATTGAACCACTGAACCGATCCGACCGGTCGGAATAAACCAACCCAATGGCCAAGACAAAGAAGAGCAAGCCTGCAACGAAGAAAAGCGGCAAAGTCAGTGCGCAAAAAGCGGACAACTCCTACCCCATCATCCACAGCCAGTGCCTGGTGAGCACCGACCCACCCGGTAATGGCACTGGTGCCAGCTACCTGATCGAGCTGCACTACCAGCGGAACGAGGAGGTGGAATACGTGGAACTGCCCTTGGACACGGCCCAGGAATTCATCGCGGTGACCACCCTGTTGCAAACTGGACGCGCGGTGTACTACCCGACCAACAAGAAAGTGGCGGTGGAGCGCTGGGACCTGGAGCCGATCATGCCGATGGGCTTTGGACGCCGATAAAGGTCATCGCGACGGATCAGGTCTGGAACACTGACAGATCCCGTCAAGAGAACGCCCCGTTCATCGGTCGATGAACGGGGCGTTACTCTTTCCATTGCCGTCGCGATATGCGTGGACCGGGCACAAGTATCCTTTTGCGCACGCCGAGCAATGGAACATGATCAACCAACCCCATAGAACGGGAACGCCCCGCTCACCATCCGTTACCTAACGGGGTGAGCGGGGCGCTCGGGTCCGTTCCTTGGGCGACCGACCTACTTGTTGATCACCAGGCGCTCGGTGTAGCGCTTGCTACCGGCGGTGATGTTGACCATGTAGAGGCCGTTGGCCATCTCGTTCAGTTCGAGCACTTGGTACACCATGCCATCGTCCACAGCGATGGTACGGCTGCTTACCACAGCACCGGTCAGATCGTAGATGTCCACGCTTACCGTGTTCACACCTTCCTCCACAGCGCTCAGGCTCACGTTGAGCAGGTCGCCACGGTTGGGGTTGGGGAACATGCTCAGCTGTGCGTCCACCGTGGTAACAGTGGTCTCCACCGGCATGCTGGACATGCTGGCAG
>JBEICT010000124.1:0-9551 GCA_040383865.1 Flavobacteriales bacterium
CGACCAGGTGCCATGATGCGCAACAAGACCTTATCGATCGTGATCATGTTTATGGGCATGGTGGTGGTATTGGCCGCATGCCGCAAGGAAACGGAGCCCGATCCGCCGAGCGGTGGTGTCACTTACACTCCAACGCCCTACACGCTGGCCATTCCACCGAACTTCTCGGCCATGCCCATTCCAGCGGACAATCCGTTCACCGTGGAGGGTATCCGCCTGGGCCGCTTCCTGCTCTACGATGAACGGTTGTCGGGTAACAACACACAGAGCTGTGCCTCCTGCCATGTTCCGGCCAATGTGTTCACCGACCATGGTCTCCAGTTCAGTGTGGGTATCGATGGCATAGCCGGCAACCGTAACTCCATGGTATTGCAGAACCTGGGCTGGGAGAGCAGTTTTTTCTGGGACGGTCGTTCACCCACGCTGGAGCAGCAGGTCCTGGAACCGGTGGAGAACCCCATCGAGATGCACGAGACCTGGCCCAATGCCGTGGCCAAGCTTCAGGCGGACAGCGTCTACCCCACGCTTTTCCTCCGCGCCTTCGGTACACCGGGTGTCACCAAGGAGCGGGCGGCCATGGCCATGGCGCAGTTCCTGCGCACCATGATCAGTGGCGATTCCAAGTTCGACAAGTTCCAACGGGGCGAGGAACAGCTTTCCATCGATGAGCAATTGGGCTTCCAGTTGACCCTGCTGGAAGGTGGAGTTCCGCCCGCAGTGCCCTTGGGCCAGGGTGGCGCGGACTGCTTCCATTGCCATCCCCACGGCGGTGGTCGTTTCACGGATGGCATCCTGCGCAACAACGGCCTGGACCCCGAATCGGCCTGGACGGACCTTGGTCTTTACGGGGTGACGGGGTTGCCCTCGGACCGGGCCAAGTTCAAGACGCCGTCGCTGCGCAACGTGGCGCTCTCGGCGCCTTATATGCACGACGGACGCTTCCAAACGCTGGAGGAGGTCATTGAGCATTATAACAGCGGGGGACATCCTTCGCCCACCATCGACCCGAACATGAAGTTCACCACAGGAGGCCTGCAGCTAACCCCGGAGAAGAAAGCTCAGCTGATCGCCTTCCTGCACACGCTGACCGATACGGCGTTCGTGAACAACCCGGCCTTCCACGATCCGGGGCCTCCTACGTTGGACTGATCCCTTCTGAAGGGTTTGGGCGTTCCGCTGTTGCCCATCTCACGGCCTGGCGCACAGGCGTCCGGCCCTGCGTTGCAAGTCCTCGCAGCACGTGTTCCTTTTGCAGCTGCGGGCCTGCCTGCGGTAGGCAGGCTTTCCACTTCGGTCCGTCACGCAGCCTCCACCACCGCAATGTCCGGTGCCCAGTCGTAGCACCTCATGCGGTCGGCGAACACCGATGGCTTGAAGATGCTCTGCCCCAGGAGCATGCGTGCACACTCCTGCACGCCTTCGGTGATGCTGGGGTGGGGGTGGACCAGTTCGGCCAGCTCGCGCACGGGTATGCCCAGTTTGATCATCAGCGCCACGGCCTCGATCGCGCTGGATGCGTGTTCCCCCACCGCACGCATCCCGAGTATGCGCATGTCGGCATCATGGCTCACGATCAACTTGAAGAAGCCCTTGGTGCGCCGCATGGCGATGGCGCGCGCCAGACAGGAATAGTCGATACGTGCCACGCGGTGCGGGATGCCCTTTTTCCGGCATTCCTGTTCGTTCATGCCCACACCGGCCACCTCGGGGTCCAGGAACATGATGGTGCTGATGTTGGCGTAGCTGATGCGGTCCGTTCGTCCGGCCCAGATGCGTTCCACGGCATGCCTGCCTTCCATCTCGCCCAGGTTAACCAGCATGTTGCTGCCGGTGGCATCGCCCACGATATGGATGTGTGGTTGGGCGGTGCTGGTGTCTTCCACAGGCACCAGTCCGGTGGCGGGATCAATGTGCAGTCCGGTGTGCTCCAGGCCAAGGCCATCAAGGTTGGCCACGCGACCAACAGAGAGCAATGCCTTTTCCACCTGGACGGTCTCGGTGCGGCCATCCGCGTTGCTGAGCGTGTATTCCACTCCACCCTCCACCAGGCCGATGCGCTCCAATTTCGAGCTTCGGTGGATCACCACGCCTTTGCGTTCGAGGTTGCGGGCGATCAGCTCGCTCACATCGGCATCCTCGAACGGCAGGATACGCTCCGCCCGGTCGATCAAATGAACGCGCGTGCCACCGAGGTTGGCGAAGATGGTGGCGAACTCACAGCCGATCACCCCGGCACCGATGATCACGATGCTCTGCGGTTGTTCCTCGAGGTTGAAGATGCCGTCACTGGAGAGGATCCGCTGTTCATCGGTCGTTATGATGGGCAGGCTTCGTGGACGGCTGCCCGTGGCAATGATGAAGTGATCGGCGCTGATGTCCATTGCATGGTCGTTGCGCTCGATGCGCGCGGTCCGTGGTCCGGTGAAACGTGCCCGTCCTCGTTCATGTCGGAACGCACCGGGGTCGGTCGTCCCCAGCAATTGCATGTGGCAGGCATGGAGGTGCTTCCGTTCGAAGGCGGCCTCGTTCACGGTGCGTTGCACTTCTTCCCAGCTCAAGCGGAAGGGCTCCCGTCCCCGGTCACGCATCAGTTCGTTGGTGCTCGACACGCGCTGGGCGATCTCCCACATGGTCTTGGAGGTGAGCGCACCATTATAGATGCCGGTGCCACCAATGCGGTCGCGTTCCACCAGGAGCACGCGCTTGCCAAGGTCCAAGGCACGCATGGCCGCCGCATATCCCGAAGGTCCGCCGCCGATCACGCACAGGTCGAAGTGTTGCATGGTTCCGTGAGATGGGAGTTCAGAACCGTTCTACGTCGGTCTTGCGATCGGGTTCGCTTCGGCCGGTCATGTGGGGCTGTCCATCGGTATTTACCGGGGCTTTGTCGTCGTCCGGTCACTGCGCATGTATCCTTTCACCACTTCCCGGCGTAGGAGGGACACGAACATCCATCACGTGTATCGCCAGTTTGCCTCACTGATCGCCGCGTTCGCCTCTTTGGTGGGCGTTGCCCAGTGCCCGCTACTGTATGACTACTATGGTGTGCCGGTGGCCGCGCCACAATGGTACAGTTGCTCGGGAACGGCCTTCACGCTGCTCATCGCCACGCCGCAAACAGTGGGTCCCTACACCATCGATTGGGGCGATGGAGGTCCGTTGCAGAGCGGTGCAGCGTTGATGCCCCCGCTTACTGTCAGTCACGTTTATCCCGACACGGTGGCCACCTACACGGTCACATTCACCGAGGTGTCCACGGGCTGCGCGGTCATGGGTGTGCTCACCATGGAGCAGAGCAGCAGTGCTTCCATCCAGATACCCGTCGGTGGGCTCACGCAGGTCTGTGCGCCCCACGCGGTGGAGTTCATCAATAGCAGCACGAACGTTTCCCCGAACACGGTGTTCACCTGGGATTTCGGTGATGGTTCGCCGTTGCTCACGTTCGATCACACGAACTCGGGTCAGACCATATCCCATACCTATCAGCAGGGCACGGTGGATTGCGAGACAACCGTCACCCTCACCGCCGAGAACACGTGTAACACGCTGCAGGGTGGGGCCAGCTTCGCCACCTTCAATCCCATTCGGATCTGGGATATCGATGATGCCAGCATCGCCGCGAGCGCCACCCTGCTTTGCTGGCCTGACCGCACGGTCACCTTCGCGAACACCACGGAGCGGAACTGTTTCCAACAGGGTAACATCTTCCAACGCTACGAGTATTGGAACTTCGGCGACTATTGGGGCACCGGTCAGGACTCCATCATCGATTGGACACCATGGCCTCCCACCTTCCCGCGTACCATCCAATACCCCGGCATCGGCACCTACGAGGTGATGCTCCTGGACAGCAACTACTGCGGCATTGACACCGCGTTGATCACCATCAACATCGTGCCACCGCCTTCGGTGTCGTTGACGGTAACGCCCGATACCATCTGTGCTGGTGAGACCGCCTTCTTCGACCAGACCACCACGGGTGGTGCCAATTACTTCCAATGGAACTATGGCACGGGAGGCGGCTTCCAGTGGACCGGTGCCGGTGATCAGGCGTTCACGTATAACACGCCTGGTACATACACGGTATCGTACACGGCGAGCATCCAAGGCGCCACGGCAGGCTGTGCGGATACGGCGACCGTGGTCGTTACGGTGCTGCCGAGACCCACGGCCGCATTCACCATTGATCAGGATGCAGCTTGTGATTCGATCAGCGTCACCCTCACCAATTCATCCATCAGTGCCGTGTCGCACTTCTGGGACTTTGGTGATGGTACCACCAGCACCCTGGACTCGCCTCCGCCGCACAGCTACATCGGACCAGGAGATCGCACGATCACGCTCACGGTCACCAATGCACTGGGCTGCACGCATAGCGTATCTCAAGTGGTGCATGTCTACGCACCGCCTACGGTGGGTATACAGGTCACCAACCTCTGCTTTGGCGGAGTGGCCACGTTCACGCCGGTCATTGGCACGGACGCGGGTAATCCGGTGATCAGCTGGGCCTGGGACCTGGGCGATGGGACGACCAGCTCGTTGCAGTCGCCAACGCATCAGTATGCCAGCGCAGGCAGTTACGTGATCTCGTTGGCCGTTGCGACGCCCTATTGCGGTAACACCGGCGTGCAGTGGGTGAGCGTTCAGCCCCGGCCGGTCGCCGCGTTCACGCCCGACGCCGTGCTGGGATGTTCCCCCTTCCCGGTCAACTTCATCAACAACAGCAGCGATGCAACTTTGTACAGTTGGGCGTTCGGTGATGGTGGGAGCTCCACGGACCAGGATGCCGCTCACACTTACCTGAACACCACCTCGAGCGATACCGTTTTCACGGTCCAGTTGATCGCCGCATCACCCTTCGGTTGCGCGGACACCACGCTTCAGAACATAACGGTAGCTCCAGGGGTGGTCGCTGCGTTCACACACAATGCCCAGCCCGGCTGCGCGCCGCTCGATGTCGACTTCGTGAACAACAGTACGGGTGCGACCACCTACCTCTGGGACTTCGGGGATGGCACCACGAGCACTGATCCCGTTCCATCGCACACCTACGTGAACAACACGTTCTTCCTGGATATCCACACCATCACCCTCACGGCCTATTCACCGGCCGGCTGTCAGGCGAGCACTTCTCAGCAGGTGATGGTCTATCCTACGCCGAACTTCACGTTCGTCGCACAGCCTGATAGCGGTTGCAGCCCGCTCACGGTCACCTTCCCCAGTATAGTTGGTGCTGTGAATTATCAGTGGTCGTTCGGTGATGGGGCGACCGCCTCCGGGCCCTCGCCGACACACACTTACATCAATAGCACCGCGAACCAGTTGGTGCTTCCGGTCACGCTCGTGGGTGCCAACGCCTTCGGCTGTGTGGATACCGCAACGGCCTCGGTCACCGTGTATCCGAACCCCACTGCACAGTTCACGCTCTCCAACACGCAAGGGTGCCATCCGCTGACAGCACAGCTCACGAACCTGTCCACCGGTGCCGATATGTTCTCGTGGAACTATGGGGATGGCGTCGTCTCGGATACGAGCGTTGCGGTTCACGAGCATATCTGGTACAACTATGCCGGCCCGGGTGCGATGGTCCGAACGGTAAGCCTGACCGCGACCACGGTGCACGGTTGCACCAGTGCCATGGCGCTGCCGGTGGAGATCTACCCGGATGTGACGGCGGCCTTTGTATCGGATTCGGTGGGTTGTGCACCTTTACCGGTGCAGTTCGTGAACGTCTCGAGCGGGGCCTCCACCTACGCATGGATGTTCGGCGATGGACAGTACTCCACGGCCCCCTCGCCGCTCCATACGTATTTCAACCAGGGGCTCGCGGACGTGTTGTTCGCGCCCACGTTGGTCGCTACGTCGGATTTCGGTTGTGCGGATACGGCAAGTGCACCGATACGTGTTCATCCGCAACCCTTGGCCCAGTTCGTGCCGGGCGTTGTAAGCGGTTGCCAGCCCTTGTTGGTGCCGTTCCAGGACCTGAGCATTGGAGCGGTACAGCTGGACTGGCAGTTCGGTGATGGTGGAACGGTGAGCGGAGGCCCCGGGAATGTATCGCATAGCTATTCGCACCCGTCGAGCACACCCGTGGTCTTTAACGCCACATTGGTGGCCACATCGGCATTCGGTTGCACCGATACGGTGAGCGTCCCCATCCAAGTGTACCCGGCGGTCACGGCCGCGTTCACCGTGACCGAGGCCGGTTGTTCACCGGTGGAGGTCGTACTCGTGAACCAGAGCAGTGGTGCTTCCAGCTACGTCTGGGACATGGGCGACGGCAACACGTTGGTGGGCGATGCGCCCGCTTACACCTATGTGAACAATACGCCGTTCGACATCACCCGGACCATCACCCTCACGGCCACCTCGCCCTATGGTTGTGTTTCCACCATGACCCGTCAGGTGAGCGTATACCCGGTGCCCAGCGCCGCATTCATGGCCACGCCGTTCACCCAGCAATATCCCAACGCCACCGTCACGCTTACGAACAACAGTGCTCCCGGTAACTGGTCGCATGACTGGAGCTTTGGCGATGGTGGAGGTTCCAGCCTGCAAGCGCCAGGGTCCTACACCTATGGTACATGGGGTACGTTCACCATTACCTTGATCGTTTCCGGCACGTTCTGCACGGATACGGCCTCTCAGCAGGTCGTGATCACACCACCCTTGCCAACGGCCAGCTTCCTGGGCCAGGGCGAGGGTTGTGCCCCGTTAACGGTTTCCTTCGATAACACCTCGCTCCAAGGGCTCAGCTATCAATGGAATTTCGGAGATGGAGGGACCAGCACTGCGGACGAACCGGCCTATACCTACAACGTCCCCGGGACCTACACGGTGACGCTCACTGCGTTTGGCATTGGTGGCGGCGTCAGCACGGCTGTAAAGGTGGATTCGGTGGTGGTCCATCCCACGGCCACGGCATTCTTCGTTCTTCAGCCTGAAGAGGTGGTCATTCCCACTCAGCCGGTCTTCACCTATAACCTCTCCGCCAACGGGACCAGTTTTCTATGGGACATGGGCGACGGGACAACGTACACCACGTTCAACCCGGTCCACTATTACCAGGCCGCTGGCGACTATGATGTGGTCCTGATCGCCAACAATGAATGGAATTGCCCGGACACGTTCATGCTGGAAAGCGCTACCACGGCGATAGCCAGCGGTGACATCCGTTTCCCGAACGCGTTCACGCCGGGTAGCGGTGGCCCGACCGGCGGTGCTTACGATCCACGCGGATATGATAATGATGTGTTCTTCCCTGTCCATGAGGGCGTTGAGAACTACCGGCTCGAGATCTTCAACCGATGGGGCGAGCTCCTGTTCGTCTCGGAGGATGTGGCCATTGGTTGGGATGGTTGGTACCGTGGCCGCCCTGCAAAGCAGGATGTCTACGTCTGGAAATGTCACGCCACGTTCAGTGATGGTCGTGAGACCGTGCTGAAGGGGGATGTCACCTTATTGCGCTGATACAATGGAACGCACGCTCTCTACTTTGCTACTGGTGGCCTTGCTCGGATCGTCTGCGCAGGCCCAGAACTACAAGCGTCCGCACAACCAGTTGCTGGACCAGGCCAAGGCCATGCTTGCGGCCGAGGATTACCAGGAGGCCGCAAAGCTGTACAAGCGGCTCATGCCCGTGGATACCACCTTCGTGGAGGTCTACTACGAGTATGGTCTGTGCCTGGTGAACCTGCCGGGACAGCGGGATAAGGCGGTGCCTTACCTGGAGCGGGCGGTGCGAGGGGGGCACACGGAAGCGCACTATGAACTGGCACTGCTTTGCCATCGTGCCCAGCGCTTTGATGAAGCGGCCGATCTCCTTCAACACTATAGGCAACTGCATTACAGGGCTGTGAAGGACCAGGAGGTGGACCGTCGCATAGCCATGGCCGTTACCGCGAAAGAACTCACGAGACGCCCTGTGGACCTGCGTATCCGGAACATGGGTGCGTCGGTCAACTCGAGCGCGCACGACTACTGCCCGTTGGTGACCGCCAATGGGAACACCATGTACTTCACTTCACGCCGCGAGGGTAGCATGGGCCGTGCAAAGGACATGACCGGGCAATACTATGAGGACATCTACATGGCACAACGGGTCGATGACGTATGGGGGACCGCTAAGAACGTGGGCGCTCCATTGAATTCGTTGGTACATGATGCCACCGTAGGTCTTGATCCGGACGGCAGTAGCATGATCATCTACTGCACCCAGAAGGACCTGGTGAGCGGCGACCTGTTCGAATGCCGCCTTCAAGATGGTGCTTGGCAGCAACCCGTGTTGATGACGGACAAGATCAATGGCAAGTCGCATGAGCCGAGCGCGAGCATCGCTCCCGGTGGCCAGGAGATCTATTTCACCAGCGATCGTCCAGGCGGGTATGGTGGCCGGGACCTTTACCGAATTCGCAGGCTGCCCAATGGGGAGTGGAGCCTGCCGCTCAATCTGGGTCCCAAGGTGAACACGCCGTTCGATGAGGATGCGCCGTTCATCCACAGCGATGGGATCACCTTGTTCTTCAGTTCCAATGGCCATTCCACCATGGGCGGCTACGACATCTTCAAGACCACCTTGGTCGATGCGGACATGAACGGATGGAGCCTGCCGGAGAACATGGGCTATCCGTTGAACACGGTGAATGACGATATCTACTTCAGCCTGAGCGCTGACGGTTTCACAGGTTATTTCTCCAGTGAGCGCCCCGGCGGGCTTGGTCAACAGGATATTTATGAGGTCGTGTTCCCGGGAAGCCAGCTCGACCATGTGCTGGTGCGCGGCGTGGTCGCTGATGCATCCGAGGAACCGGTCAAGGCACGCATTCTGGTCACCGATGAGCTCAGTGAGGAGGTCATCGGGGTCTTCAACTCGAACGAACGCACAGGCCGGTTCCTGCTCGTACTGCAGCCAGGGCAGCACTACAATCTGACCGTGGAGGCCCCTGGTTATCTGGTGCAACGTAGTGGCCTGAAGGCCCTGTTGGGTGAAGACGGGTCCAATGAGACCTCCATGGACATCGTGCTGGTGCCCTCAGTATCGCATGATCGATTGACCCGGAATGAGTGACCGTTACCTCATAGTACTGTTGCTCGGCGTGTGCTTCCCGGTCCTGATGAGGGCCCAGGATGCGCAGGTCACGCAGTTCTATGCGACACCCACGTATATCAGTCCGGCCTTTGCGGGTACGGGTCTGCAAACCCGCTTGGGCATGTCGTACCGTGATCAGTGGCCCTCCATCCCCGGCGCGTTCGTGACGACCAACTTCGCCGTGGACCATTATGTGAGCGAGATGAACAGTGGTTTCGGGCTGTTGGTCAACCACGATCGCTCAGGTTCCGGTGCGCTCCGCTATACGAGTGTCTCCGTCCAATATGCCTACGAGATCGAACTGAAACGAAAGGTCTTCCTTCGTCCTGCGTTGCAAGTGGGCTGGGTGAACCATGCCGTTGATTACACGCGTCTGGTGTTCGGGGACCAGTTGGCCCGTGGCGGCACGGTGGGCACCTACGAGAACATGCAGGGCACCAGCGTTGACTATGCGGATGTGGGC
>JBEICT010000125.1:0-9549 GCA_040383865.1 Flavobacteriales bacterium
GGCCAATGAGTGCCGGATGTTCGTGTGATGCATTAGCGTCACGGATGAAGCGAACAACCCGCATTGAAGGAGCACCAGGCCTGTCAGTGCCGCGGGAAGCGGCAGCACCAGGCGGATGAGCAGGTACCAAAGTCCGTAACCCGGGGTGCGGAACACATGCACGGCCTTGGTTCGTCCGGAAGGGAGCAACAGGTCCTCGACCGGCCGCAGGTACGAGGGGTCGTCGGCGGTGGCCAGTGCGCGCTGTTCGCGGACCAGGTCCTCCGCTCCGGGTGTATGCCCAAGGATACGCAGGTTCCAATGGTTCCACCCCCAACCGCAGAGGAAGGACAGGGACCAAACGAGAGCGAGCTGTCGGAAATGCGAACGCGACATGTGCTCGAAATGTAGGCCGGTATCGGTTGGAATGGTCCTTCTGGAACGGGGGAGCATCCTACATTTGCGCGGCTTTTCGAAGCGCGTTCCTTGTCTTACGACCCCATAGTTCAATGGATAGAATAGGAGTTTCCTAAACTCTTGATCCAGGTTCGACTCCTGGTGGGGTCACTTTTTCCCGCCTTTGTTCCCCTTGATCGAAGGTGTTCCGGGATGTTCGCGGGACTGTGGCGGATGGCCTAAGGGCCCTCAACACCATGGTGTGTGAAACTGCGCCAGACCATGCGCAGAGCAGGGTTCGGGTGGCGTCTACCTTCGGCGTGGCCGTAGGTGTGTATGCTCATCTGCCTGTGGCACCGGGTCTTATGCGCATATTCTCCACCTTGATACTGTTGCTTTTCATGGGTCTTTCAGCCCATGCGCAGCCGGCCAATTCGGACTGTGCAACGGCTCAGCAACTGTGCGCCCAGCAACCGGTGATCGGCGATAATACCGGTGCCGTTGGCCTGCTTCCAGGCTACTGCGGCACTTCCAATCTGGTCTGGTACAGCTTCACTACGAACAGTGTGCCGGGCGATGTGATCGTGTCCTTGGATAACATCAGCTGCCCTGCGGTGCCCGGCATGGACAATGAGTTGAGCGTTGTCGTGCTTTACAGCACAACGAATTCCTGCGATCCGGCATCGTTCCAAGTACTCTCGGGCGACCCCTGCATGACACAGGACTCCCTCGACTTTTCGGTACTTGTCTCAGGTGCCCTGCCCAATACGGAGTATTTCGTGGTCGTGGCCGGAGTGCAGGACGATGGTGCGTTGGCACCGGCCGAATGTCCTTTCCAGATCACCGTTAGCGGGCCGGGTGTTGATGTGGTGAACGTGACGTTCGATGCCGGTCCGGACGTTACCATTGGGGAAGGGGAAAGCGCTCAGTTGGCGGCCACGGGTGGACCGCCGTATGACTGGTCGCCATTGTCGGGGCTCAGTGGCAATGGGATCCCCGACCCTATTGCCGCACCTTCGGGCAGTACCCTGTATTCGGTTTCCACCATAATTGACGGTTGCACCTACACCGATGTGGTGAACGTGTTCGTCATCCGACGCATTATTCCACCGAACACGTTCACGCCGAACGAGGATGGGATCAATGACACGTGGGAGATCCCCGGTATCAGTGACTATCCCGGGGCCGAGGTCCTCATTTATGACCGATGGGGGCAGAAGGTGTACTCGAGCAATGGCTATCGTGAGCCATGGGATGGCACCAACAATGGGCGAAAGCTTCCTGTAGGAACGTATTACTACCACATCCAATTGAACCAGCTCGAAGGGCAGGCTCCGCCTTACACGGGCTATATATCCATTGTCCGATGAGGTGGCCGATACTGTTGCTTCTTGTCGCGGTCGCCATTCCGGGTTCTTCCCAGCAGCTATCGCAGTACACGCAATATGTGTTCAATCAGTTCAGCGTGAACCCGGCCGTGGCGGGAAGCAAGGATTGCATTGATGTGCGTTTGGGCTTCCGCCAGCAATGGGTCGGTTTCGAAGGTGCACCGACCACTGGATGGGCCAGTCTCCACGCTACCATCAAGCCCAAGAGCAAGGGAACGCTGGGCAACAAGCACGGCGTTGGAGCCTTCATGGAGGCCGATCAGGCGGGCAACTGGGGGTACACACGAATGCTCCTTGCCTATGCCTATCACATCCAGATGTCGCGCGACTACTTCATCTCGCTGGGCATGTTCGGTGGCGTGCAGCAGGTCAAGTTCGATGTGGGCAATGTGTACGCCATCGACTTCAATGATCCCGCATTGGACAATCGCGCCAGCGTGGTGGTCTTCCCGGAGGTCACCCCGGGTATTTTCCTGTATAACAAGGTGGCCTGGGGCGGTTTGTCCATTCATCAACTCCTGGGTAATCCGATCCAAGGGATCGGTGAGGACAGTCGGTTGGCCCGGCATATCATGCTCAGTGGTGGCTACAGGTATCGTATTGGAAGGGAGATGTCCTTTACCCCAAGCCTGCTCCTGAAATTCGCGGGAGGTGCTCCGCTGGCGATGGACCTGAACGGGATGGTGGAATGGAAGCGCACCATCGCCTTGGGAATGGGATACCGCAATGGCGATGCGCTGGCGTTCCTGATGAAGGTGGCATTCCTGAAGTATTTTCAGTTGGGATACAGTTACGACGTGACGACGTCGAAACTGCGCGTGGCCAGCAGCAACACCCATGAGGTCATTCTGGGCATCACGCCTTGTGGCCGTGAGGACCTCAGACGGAAGATGATCAACTGCCCTGCATTCGAATAGAACCGTGACCCGAACCATGCGAACCCAAGCCTTGTCCAAATACGGCCTCATCCTGCTCCTGCTAGGATGCACGCTGTCGGCACTGGCACAGACCCGATACTGGACCGGTGGTAGTGGTAGTTGGTCCGATGCTACGCATTGGAGCGCGGTCCCCGGTGGACAGGGTGGGGCAGGTGTGCCCAATGCCAACACCGACGTGGTGATCGACGTGGTAGGTGCCGTGACCATCCAGTTGCCGACCAATGCCAGCTGCCATGACCTGAATTTGGTTGGTGGTAATGGTGAATTACGGGTGACAGGTGGCGCCCGTTCTGGTTTGACCGTAAGCGGTTCGATGGCATTGGCCGCCAATGTGGATTGGGCATACAACGGGGAGCTACGGCTAACGGCGGACAGGCAGGGTGTGGAGATCGATCTGCGAGGCATTCCGCTCCGCGGTAATGTCGTGTTCTCTGGGACCGGCCCTTGGTCGGTGCTAAGCGACCTGGTGATCAACAACGGGGATGTCGTGCTGGAGAAAGGCACAGTGATCACCAATGGCAACTTGTTGAAGGCCCGTGCCTTGGTAGCGAACGGGCGCTCGAACAAACGATTGCTCGCCGGTCGTTCCGTGGTCATGCTCGAGCGCATGCCGACGGCGGTGCAAGGCGTTGTGGATCCGGGGGCGTCCATCCTGGTGGTGAACGGGTCTCCCGCCCAATGGGGTATACCTGCGACCGGGGATGCCGAGAGCGATCGGGATATCAATGTCTGCGGCACCGGTCCGGGGCAGACCCCGTTCATTGTCAACGCCCAGTTGACCACGAACTTCAACGGATTCGGTGTTCAGTGCAGGGGCCAGTGCAATGCCACGGTCACCGCCACAGTGAGCGGCGGGGTGGGTCCGTTCACGTACTCATGGTTGTTCGGTGGCCCTGCAAGCTCCACATGGACAACGGCATGCGGAGGTCCTCAGATCGTCGTAGTGACGGATGTGGGTCAGGGTATTTCCTGCCCTGCCCAAGTGAACGTCACGGAACCAGCACCCCTTGGGGTCATATTCTTCGGGCAGGGCACGCCGCCAACGTGTGCCGATGTCTGCAATGGTTCGCGCACCGCCTTGGCCATTGGTGGTGTGGCTCCGTATAGCTACAGCTGGAACAACGGGGCGGGTACGAACTCCTCGTTCTTCCAATTGTGCGCTGGTACCAATACGCTCCGCATCACCGACCTGAACGGATGCATTTTCGATACGACCTTCACCTTCAACCTGCTGCCGATCACGCCGAACCTCACCTTCGCGAACACCTCTTGTTTCGGCGATTGCAATGGCTCGGCCTCCGTGACCCCCACAGGAGGAACGCCTCCGTTCACAGTGACGTGGAGCCCGGCACCTGGCGGTGGACAGGGCACGCCGAACGCCACCGGTCTGTGCGCTGGTAATTACAGTGTGTTGCTTGTTGATGCCAATGGTTGTGATACCACGCTCACCTTCGCCATTACCCAGCCACCGCCGATCGTTCCGGGGGGCACGTTCACCAATGCGAGCTGTTTCGGCACGTGCGATGGTGCGGCATCAGTCACTCCCACAGGGGCCACGGGACCGTTCACCTATCAGTGGTCGCCGGCGCCTGGTGGTGGACAGGGTACCGCTTCGGCCACAGGCTTGTGTGCAGGCACATATACGGTACTGATCACCGATCAACCTTCGGGTTGCGATACCCTGCTCACGTTCAACATTCTATCTCCGCCGGCCATAACTGTCGCTGGCACCGTCACGAACGCCACCTGTGCCAATAGCTGCGATGGATCCATCACAACGACCATCACCGGTGGGCAAGCCCCCTATGGCATCGTCTGGAGCCCGGCACCGCCCATTGGCCAAGGTGCCACCACGGTCTCGGGACTGTGCGCTGGCTCATGGCAGATCACTGTGACCGATGCACTGGGATGTGATACGGCGGTGACCTTTACGGTGACCGCACCTCCGCCTTTGCAGGCCACCTTGACCAGTATCCCGCCATCATGCAGTGGCTTGTGCGATGGCGAGGCAACGGTGACCGTGAGCGGCGGTGTTGTTCCCTATACATATGTGTGGACACCCGCTCCCGGTGCGGGGCAAGGCACGGCCAATGCCACCGGTCTCTGCGCGGGTAGTTATGGTGTGCTGATAACCGATGCCAATGGCTGCGATACCACGATCACCTTCCTGCTGACCGCCCCACCACCACTGCTGGCCACTCCCAGTCAGACGAACGTGACCTGCGGTGGTGCCTGCAATGGAACAGCATCCGTGCTTGTTACCGGCGGCACTGCGCCGCTCAGTTACTTGTGGACCCCTACCCCGGGTTCCGGACAGGGCACACCGAACGCAGGTGGCCTTTGTGCGGGGAATATCTCCGTGTTGATCACGGATGCGAACGGATGTACGTTAAGCGTTCCGTTCACCATCACGGACCCGGCGCCGATCACGATCTCCCTGCAAGTGGTGCCCGCCAGCTGCCTTGGGACCTGTGATGGTTCCGCCGGTGTGATCGTTGGCGGAGGCACCGCTCCATATGGGTACCTCTGGTCTCCCTTGCCAGGTGGTGGTCAGGGCACACCGAACGTGACCGGCTTGTGCCCGCAGGCCTATTCGCTCACCGTGACCGATGCGCTGGGTTGTGATACCACCATCGCGTTCACTGTACCCGCCCCGCCACCGATCGCGGTGACGCCTGCGCTGACCCCGCCGACCTGCTCGAACACGTGCGATGGCAGTATCGTATTGACGTCCACGGGTGGCAACGGCACCTTCACGTATGTCTGGAATCCTGCTCCGCCTTTGGGACAAGGAACGGCTACGGCGAGCGGGTTGTGTGCCGGTACATGGGGTGTGACCGTTTCCTCCGGAGGCTGTGATACCACGCTCAGCTTCGTTCTGCAGGCCCCACCTCCCATTATCGCCTCGGTCAGCCCTGTTCCACCGACATGCAATGGCGTTTGTGATGGAGGTGCAACAGTGACAGTCAGCAGTGGAGTGGCACCGTTCTCATTCGTTTGGACGCCTGCCCCCGGAACCGGCCAGGGCACGCCTTCGGTCACCGGCCTTTGTGCAGGTACATACGGTGTGCTGGTAACGGACGCGAACGGTTGCGATACAACGCTCACGTTCCAGTTGATCGAACCGCCCGCATTGGTAGTGGACATCGTCGTGGTCCCCTCGGGATGTGGCGGGGTCTGTAATGGCACTGCCACGGCAAGTGTCACCGGCGGGACCGCACCTTATACCTACCTCTGGGCACCGGGCACCATAACCGGCCAAGGCACCCCTGTGGCCTCCGACCTCTGCGCCGGAAGTTATACGCTCACCGTCACCGATGCGGCAGGGTGCAGTGTGGTCTCCACATTCACTGTAAGCACACCCGCAGGGATCGATGCCACGGGTACCGTCACCAACGCGACGTGTGCGAGCACCTGTAATGGTGCCATAGATGTCGTCACTACAGGAGGACTTCCACCGTACCTGTTCACATGGTCCCCGGCTCCTCCGTCCGGCCAGGGAACGCCGAACGTCTCTGGACTTTGCCCCGGTATATGGACACTTCAGATCACTGATGCGGCCGTTTGTGATACGGTGCTCGTCTTCACCGTGGGTTCCCCTTCCGCGATCATCCCGAACGACACGTTCACCAATGAGACCTGTAATGGACCGTGCGATGGTACGGCCACTGTAGCTCCCACCGGAGGCACTGCGCCGTACAGTTATCTATGGACACCAGCCCCACCAATAGGACAGGGTACCCCGGCCGCCAGTGGTCTTTGTCCTGGTGCCTGGTCGGTCACGATCACGGATGGTGCTGGATGCGACACCACGGTGTTATTCAACATACTTGGTGAGCAAGCTGTGCAAGCGGTCGTATCCGCAACGGATGGTCCGTGCGCCAATACCTGCGGAGGCAGTGCGACAGTGTTGGCCAGTGGTGGTCTCGCTCCCTATACCTATCTCTGGTCGCCAGAGCCCCCAGTGGGTCAGGGCACGAATGCGGTCAGTGGATTGTGCATTGGCGCATGGCAGGTGACCGTAACGGACGTGAACGGATGCAGTGTCACCAGCGCGTTCACGATCAGTGCGCCACCACCCATCCAAGCGATCTTGAATGTTGTCCCGGAATCCTGCTTGGGGGCCTGTACTGGTTCGGCGCAGGTCACCCCATCCGGTGGTGTCGCCCCCTTTATCATTTTGTGGTCTCCGGCACCGGGTGCTGGCCAAGGCACCGCGAACGTCACGGGACTTTGTGCGGGAACGAACTATACGGTCTCGCTCACCGATGCGAACGGATGTGTGGAGGTCTTTCCTTTTGCGATCGATCCTTATGTGCCCATCACGCCGAACAGCAGCAGCACTCCTGCCACATGTGCAGGTGTGTGCAACGGCACGGCCACCGTTGGGCCGACAGGAGGAATCGCCCCATTCACCTACGCGTGGTCGCCTGCACCTGGAGGTGGGCAGGGAACACCGAGCGTAACGGGACTATGCGCCGGTGTTTACACGGTCACCATTACGGATGCCGCGAACTGCAGCATCACATCCGACATTCTGATCCTGGAGCCTTCTCCGTTGGATGCCGCAGCTGTGATCACCAACGTTACCTGCCCGGGTCAGTGTGATGGCAGCATTGCCCTGAACACACTGGGCGGTGTTGCACCTTACACCTACTTCTGGACGCCTGTGCCTCCGAACGGCCAGGGCGGGCCCACGGCCACCGACCTCTGTCCGGGTGCTTGGAGCGTAGTGATCAGTGATGCGAACGGTTGCGCGGTACCCTTCAATTTCACCGTTACCGAACCGGCTCCGCTCCTCGTAGCGGTGGATGCCACACCCAGTCAATGCCAGGTATGCATTGGTGCGGCCGTGGCCACGATCAGTGGAGGTTCACCTGGTTACAGCATTACATGGACGGATGCCAGCGGCAATGTGATCGGTACGGACCCTTCCATTGTGGACCAATGTGCCGGTGTGTACACGATCATTGTCACCGATGCGAACGGTTGCTCCGTTCAACAGGCGGTCGCAATAACGGATTCCGACGGCGAGGTGTTGGTGATGACGGATGGCTCCACCACTTGCCCGAACACTTGTGATGGAACAGTGGGCGTGGCCTTCAATTGCAGCGACCCGGCCTGTACGATCTCCTGGACCGATGGTCTAGGGAACGTGCTCGGCCAATCCGGCAACTCGCTCACGGGGCTCTGCCCGGGCAATTATCTCGCTGTCGTCACGAACGCATCCGGTTGTGTGACCATTGGAACAGCCGTGGTCACGGCTCCGCTGCCTACAGTTCTTGCGATCAGCAGTTCGCCGGTCACTTGTGCGGGAGCTTGCGACGGAACCGCAACAGTTGGTGTGTCCGGAGGAACGGCACCATATGTGTTCACCTGGTCGCCCGCGCCGGGTAACGGGCAGGGCACCCCGTTCGCATCGGGGCTTTGTGCAGGTGTCTACACCGTGTCGATCAGTGATGGCGGTGGTTGCGATACCACGGCCCAGGTACTGATCACTGAGCCCTCGCCACTGGGCTATGGCGCTGATGTGGACGACCCGGGCTGTGCCGGCCTTTGCGACGGCAGTATTGTGTTGAGCCCCACGGGTGGCACCGCTCCATACGCGTTCATCTGGTCCAACGGCCAGTCGGGCAGCGCCTTGTTCGGGCTGTGTGCCGGCACCTACGATGTCCTTGTCTCCGATGCCAACGGTTGCTCGCTGAGCGCGACGTATGTATTGACCGAACCCCAACCGCTCGCGGTGACCGCAAACAGTACAGGAAGCACGTGCCCCATTTGTGATGGTACCGCCACGTTGGTCATCTCCGGCGGGACCGGGCCGTTCGATATTTCATGGACGCTCGGCGGAGCGATCGTAGGTACTACTGACGTGATCACTGGCCTCTGCGGAGGACTGTATCAGGTGAACGTGATCGACAATGGCGGATGTTCAGCTTTTGCGGTCGTAGCAGTGGCGGACGCGAACGCTGAAACGCTCACCACACAGAACGGACAGACCACCTGCGGGAACACCTGTGATGGATCGGTCGGTGTTCAATTCGTTTGTTCAAGCCCGGTCTGTTCCACCACATGGACCGACAGCAACGGCAACATCATCGCCCAGAACCTGCTCTCTGTGGATGGCCTTTGCGTCGGAACCTACACCGTTCAGGTAACGAACGGCTCAGGCTGCGTGAGCTTCGGTACTGCCGAGGTACTGCCGTCCCAGGTGATCGTACCCGACCTGAGCAGTACACCGGTGACTTGCGCGGGCGACTGCAATGGCACGGCCACAGTGGGTCCAACAGGTGGATCGGCGCCGTACACCTATGTCTGGAGCCCCGAACCGGGTTCAGGACAGGGGACCCCGCAGGCGGGTGGCCTGTGCGCAGGTGTATACTCCGTGATCATCGCTGATGCCACAGGTTGCGACACGACCGTGCAGGTCCTCATCCTTGAACCCCAGCCCGTATCCATCGTTGGAGTTCAACAGGATGTTTCCTGTTCCGGCTCGTGCGATGGTTCCATCAACGCCTTGGTATCCGGTGGAGCTGCCCCTTATGTGTTGGTCTGGAGCCCGGCTCCTGCGAACGGTCAGGGAACCACGTCCATCTCCGGCCTGTGCAGCGGTGACATCACCTTGTCGGTCACCGATGCGAACGGTTGTGTCACCACGCGGACGTGGACCATACTGGAACCATTACCGCTGCAGCTCACCGGCAGCAGTGTGCAAAGCAACTGCAGCGTTTGCGATGGCGAGGTCAGTGTGGATGTGGCAGGAGGAACCGCGCCCTATGCCATCACATGGGGACAGGGAGGTGCCATTGTTGGTACAGGACCCGGACTGACCGATCTCTGCGCAGGTA
>JBEICT010000126.1:0-9518 GCA_040383865.1 Flavobacteriales bacterium
CTTTGCCGTGCGATGAACGACCTTGCACGCCGCCTGAAGACCCTGCGCCGCACGGTGCTGATGCTGGAGACCGAACTGCGCCATGGCCGCCTGGATGAAGCGCTGATCACCGAGATCGATGCGCAGATGGAGCGGGGCATAGCCAGTGAGCCACGCTGCGCGCAGCTTGTGAAGCGTGTGGATGACCTGCGCGAGAGCACCCTTACCCCACGCGCCGAACTGCTGGGCGATACCATCCGCGCTTGCGAGAAGCTGAGGGACGGGATCGATGAGGTGGTGGGGAGGTTGTGAGGGGGAGCGTGGAGAAGCGTTCTCGCACACCTGCCCGACGGCAGGCAGGGTCGCAGCGAACGCAGAGGGGAAGAGCTTGGTGAACGAGGGGCTCACGCGGAGGCGAAAGGGCGGGAGCCTGTTGAACCAAGCTGACTCGGTGTGACGCGTTACGCACGAATGCGCTATTCGATCAAGTGGTCTTCATGGTCCGTACCGACGGACAGCGGAAATCCAGTCTGCGTTCTGTGCGCCTCTGGGTGAGCAGAACTGCAAAAGCCTCCGGTGGTGCTCATTGACCGCACGTGCCGCAGCTGGCACAACCGGAACAACTGTCCTGCCCTGCTGGCATGTTGCCATGCTCATGCACCGAGACCCTCTTCCGGGGTATCCACACCCACGCCAGGTAGCCGGCCGCAGCGAGCACGATCAGGGTGGCGAGGAGGGTCTGCATCACGGCGCGGTGAAGAGGGTCGTCAATTGGTAGGTGATGAAGCTGGCGATATAGGCCAGCCCAAACAGGTAGCCTCCCATGATCCACATCTGCTTCCATGAGCCGGTCTCGCGCTTCACCACTACGAAGGTACTGAGGCACTGGGGCGCAAAGACCATCCATAGCAGCAGGGAAAGCTTGGTGGCCAGCGACCATTCCACGGTGATGCGTTCGCGCAATTGGTCATCCACATCACCCTCCTCCCCTTCCATGGCATAGGCGGTGCCCAGTGCGCTCACCACCACTTCGCGGGCGGCCATGCCGGGCACCAGTGCGAACGAGATCTGCTCGTTGAAGCCGATGGGCGCGAACACGTAATGCAATGCGTGCCCGAGCTCACCGGCCAAACTGCGCTGCACACCCCCGGCATTGGTGCGCGGCGAAGGGATGGTGTACAGCGCCCACATCACAATGGTGAGCGCCAGGATGATGGTGCCCACGCGGCGCAGGAAGATCATGGCGCGTTCCCACAGGCCGATGACCAGACTGCGGACATCGGGCCATTGGTAGGCGGGCAGCTCCATCAGCAACGGGGAGCGCGCGGCGTTGTTGTCGTTGCGCTTGATCACCCAGGCCACCGTCATGGCGGCCACGATACCGAGCACGTAAAGACCCACCATGACCAACGCCGCGGAAGTGGCATCATCCGGGAACATGGCCGCCACGATGAGCGTGTAGACCGGGATGCGCGCCGAGCAGGCCATCAGCGGGGCGATGAGGATGGTGGTGAGCCGATCGCGCAAGTGGCTGATGGTGCGCGTGGCCATGATGCCCGGAATGGCACAGGCGAAGCTGCTGAGCAAGGGAATGAAGGAACGGCCGGAGAGCCCGGCAGCGCTCATGGGCTTATCGAGCAGGAAGGCCGCGCGCGGCAGGTAGCCGGATGCCTCCAATGCGAGGATGAAGAGAAAGAGGATGAGGATCTGCGGCAGGAAGACGATCACGCCGCCCACGCCGCCAATGACGCCCTCCACGACCAGGCCGCGCAGCGAGCCTTCGGCCATGTTGGCCTCGACCATGCCGGCAAGCGCACCGAAGCCGTCCTCGATCCAGCCGGAAAGCACATCACCACCGGAGAATACCGCGAGGAAGGTGGCGAAGAGCACGAGCCCCAGGACCACGAAGCCCCACACGGGGTGCATCAGGAAGCGGTCGATGCGGATGCTCGGGTCCTTGTCGATGGCCGGTGCGGTGACGGTGCGATCGAAGATGCCCAGTACGGCGCGCTGGGTGGCCAGCACCTGTTCCACACCGGGCTGTTTCCAAGGCGCCGGCGGCACTTCGGACAGTGGTCCGTCCAGCACAGCGCGGAGCTCGTCGGCACCGTGAGCATGCACGCTCACCGCTGTCACCACGGGCAGGTTCAGTTCGCGGGAGAGCAACGCCTTGTTGATGGAGATGCCAAGCTGTTCCGCGCGGTCCATCTTGTTCAGCACCACCACCAGGGGCAGGCCGAGCTGCCGCGCCTCGAGCACCAGCCGCAGGTGCAGGCGCAGGTTGGTGGCATCGGCCACGCATACCAGCAGGTCGGGCAGGGCCTCCTGGCTATGGCCGGTGATCACATCGCGCGTAACGGCCTCATCACTGCTCAGCGCATTGAGACTGTATGCCCCGGGCAGGTCCAACACGCTTACGCGCCGGCCGCTCGCGGTATGCATCACGCCTTCCTTGCGTTCCACGGTGACACCGGCGTAGTTGGCCACCTTTTGGCGGCTGCCGGTGAGCAGGTTGAACAGCGCCGTTTTGCCGCAGTTGGGATTGCCCAGCAGGGCGATGCGTTGAGGCAGCGTGGCGGACATCTATGCGGAGGGGGTCACCTGAATAAAAGCGGCCTCATGCCGGCGCAGCGCGAAGGTGGTGTGCCCCAAGCGAACGGCCAACGGATCGCGACCCGACCTGCCCTCGCGCACCACGCATACCTGCTCTCCGGGCACAAAGCCCAGTTCGAGCAGGCGCAGTACCAGCACCTGGTCAGCGGCATCCGCTGGCACAGTGACACCCGCCACCGTGGCCCAACGCTCTTCCGGCAGCTCGTCCAGCCGTACTGTATCCATCCGCTCCTGGTCCATAGGGGTGCAAAGGTCGCTTCGGAAGCGGTATGCCGGAATACCCCGATCGTGGTATGGAACGACGGAATGCACGGAGCGCCACGCACCCGGCTTCAACCCCAATGCTCCACGTAGGCGCCGTCGGGGTCGTACATGCCCGCCTGCCGCACCGGATCGAAGCGCCTTCCTTCGCGGGGATCGTTGCCCACGCCGGCCACGTATTGCCAGTTGCCCCAGTTACTGCAGGGGTCGTAGTCGATGAGGAGACGCTCGAACCAGTAGGCCCCCATGCGCCAGTCGATGCCCAGGTCATGCACGAGGTAGCTGGCCACGTTCTGGCGGCCGCGGTTGCTCATCCATCCCGTAGCGGCAAGCTCACCCATGTTGGCATCGATGAAGGGCTGACCCGTGCGTCCTTCGCACCAGGCCTCGAAGCGACGTTCGCTCCGGTCGCCTTTGGGCGGCCTGTGCGCGATGCCATGGCGGAGGAAGAGGTCGCGTCCGTGCATGGCCGCGGTGAACTGGAAGAAGTCGCGCCAGAGCAGCTCGAAGACCATCCAGTAGCTGCTCTCGTTGGCCCCGTGAACGGCCTCGTACTCCTTCACGGCACGATACACCTCCCGCGCGCCCAGCGTTCCTGTGGACAGCCATGAACTGAAGCGGCCGCTGAAGTCGGCACCCAGCAGACCGTTGCGCGTCAACTTGTAACTGCCCAGAAGTTCAGGACTGGAGCAATAGTGTCTTAACCGTGCAAGAGCGGCAGCGCGATCTCCGGTGAAGGTGATCGGCGCGCGTGGATCGATCTTGACCGGATCTTCTGGCAATAGAGGCTTTACCGTAGCACTGCCCCACTTCACCGGTGTTGCGATACGCACTGGTGCAGAGGCTGGCTCACGGATGTTCCAGTGCTTTTCAACCTTGTTGCGGAACGCGGTAAACACATGAGGCAGGCGTTGTACCGGGAAAGGCAGATCATCCGGGTGTAACAACGTGTTCGGAGCATGCAGGTGAAGGGGCACCCGGGAGTTCACTTCGCGTTCCTGTTCCTGCTCCTCCCAACCATATAGACGCTGGGCGTGCACGGCATCCACTCCCCATTCCTCGGCAAGTCGTTGCAACGTTTCCGCAGGATCGCCGACCACCACACGTAACGAACTGCCCAGGGCCTTGAGTTCAGCATCCAGGCTTGCGATCGCTTGACCCAGGAAGCGTCTGCGGAACGGACCACTGCGCTCGAAACCGAAGGGACCAGCGCCGTGCTGCCTGGGATCGATGATGACCACGGGCAGCACCTCATCAGCGCTCACGCATGCAGCCTGCAATGCCTCGTTATCGGCAACACGCAGATCGCTGCGGAACCAAAGGATCGCTCGTTTCATAGCTCATTGATCGAATCCAGTAACGCATCGCCCTTATCGAGCAATGCCTGTCGCGTGGCCGCTGACATGCGGTCCCAGGTGCGGTAGGTCATGCCCATGCGCACCATCATGCCGGGGCGTGCTTCATCACTAAGGAAGCGCTCGCGATTGCGGGCATGGAAATGCCAGTACAGCGCGTTGAAGGGGCACGCCTTGGGACCGGTGCGATCGTTCACGTCGTAGTAGCAGGTGCCGCAGTGGTGGCCCATCTTGTTGATGTAGGCGCCACTGCTCACATAGGGCTTGGTACCCACAATGCCCCCATCGGCGAACTGGCTCATGCCGCGCGTGTTGGTGATCTCCACCCACTCGATGGCGTCGATGTAGATGCCCAGGTACCAGCGGTCCACCTCGTCGGGGTGCACCCCTGCCAGCAGGGCGAAATTGCCCGTGAGCATGAGGCGCTGGATGTGGTGGGCGTAGGCATTGGAAAGACTGCCGGTAATGGCGTCACGCAGGCAGGCCATCCGCGTCCTTCCGGTCCAGTACCAGGCCGGAAGTTTGTTCTCATGGCCGAGGAAGTTGCGCTGCGCGAACTCGGGCATCTGCGCCCAATAGACCCCGCGCATGTATTCGCGCCACCCGATGATCTGCCGCACGAAGCCTTCCACCTGGCCCAACGAAATACGGTCCGGCGCGGCCTTCCATGCCTCCACGGCCGCATCGCAGACCTCCTGCGGATGCAGCAGCTTCACGTTCATGCTGAAACTGATGCGCGCGTGGTACAATGCCCAATGGTGCGGCGTCATGGCATCCTGGTAGGTGCCGAACCGGTGCAGCAGGTGATCGCAGAAATAGCGCAGCAGCTTCAGGCTCTCCGCACGGTCCAGCGGCCAGGCGAAGTGCGCCGCATCCACCGTTCCGATGGTGTGGACACCCGCTTCTTCGATCATCGTCTTGATGTCGCGGAGGTCGTGGGAGAAGAGCAACGGCGGCGGCGGCACATGGTCCTTCGGTGGTCGTTGGCGGTTCTCCTGATCGAAGTTCCACTGGCCTCCTTCCGGCTTCCCGTTGCGCATGAGCAGCCCGGTCCGCTCACGCATCACGCGATAGAAGCGCTCCATCAGGTATTGCTTCTTCCCTTTGAAGAGCGCGGCCAGTTCGTTGCGGGTGGTGAGGAAATGTCCGGTATCCATCACGTCCACTGTGCAACCGCAGCGCGCCGCGAAGGCTGATAGCTGTTCGTCCAAGCGCCATTCGTCGGGCAGTTGGTAAGCGAAGGTGCGCGCTCCGCTTTCCGCGATGACCCATGACAGGTTCTCCGGGATGTCCTGCTTGTTGCGTGGGTCGTTCAGGGAGAGGTAGAGCACGCGGTGGCCTGAGGCCCGCAGATGTTCGGCAAAGCGGCGCATGGCCCCGAAGAAGCCCAACACCTTTTGCACATGATGCCAGGCGTAGTCGGTCTCCTGGCGAACTTCCATCAGCACGTGCACCACATCGGGCTCCGGCGTATTGTACCAGCCATGCGCCAAGTTCAACTGATCACCGAGGACCAGTCGGACTATACGCGCCTGTCCGGGTTCCTGTTGGTGCGGCATCGGTCGCTGCAGTATTTCACTTCGGTCCACACCTTCTCCCATTTCTTGCGCCACTGGAACGGACGCGCACAGGTGGCGCACACTTTCTCATCGCGTATGGCGGGCGGCCGGTGTCGGGGCATGGCTCAGGCGAGGATCAGCCCTTCCGTTTCGTTGCCGTACACCAAGGCCTCACCGCGCTGATGCCGGTGCCCGATGACCCAACAGAGCCACGCATCGGTCTCGTGGCGGTCGGCCGGCTCGGGAGGCGGCATCACGATCATGCCGGCCATGATGCGGAGCTTGTGCTTCGGTATGACCTTACGCGGCTCCACCTTCAGGCTGTCCCACTCGTGGCGGATGAGCGCGGCGGGATAGGCCTCGTGCACCGCAATGCCCTGCGCACGCCACGTGGCGGCCAAGCGCATGGCCCGCGCGGTAAGCCCGCCAAGGAACATGGGGCTCATGCCCCGCGCCTGGTGATCGGCCAGTCGGAAAAAGTAGTCCTGGCCGCTACCGCTGTACACACCGGGCAGGCTCAAGGGCGCATCGATATAGATGGCCTGTGGGCGCAGCTTCGCCACCACCTCCTCCAGCCACGCATCGCCGTCGCCATCCTTGGTACTATGATCGAACCGGAACCGTCCGTGGGCCCAATGGCACACCGCTGTGTTGCCTGACGAGCGTGCGCCGAGATCGATGCCGATGTGGGTCAACGTGGTGTCCGATGCCATGTCAGATCGCGCTCAATCCGCCATCCACACCGATCACCTGCCCGGTGATCCAACGCGCCTCATCGCCCAGCAGGAATGCGGCCATGGCGGCCAGGTCCTGCGCCTCGCCCACGCGCTTCAAGGGATGGCGCTCGGCACTGGCCTGCTCCCGTTCGGGCGTTGCCAGCAGTTTCTCGGCCAGGGGCGTGCGGGTAAGGCTGGGCGCAATGCAGTTCACACGCACGGTGGGCGCCAGCTCGGCAGCCAGCGAACGCGTCATGCCCTCCAGCGCCCCCTTGGCGGCAGCCACACCGGTATGGAAGGGCATGCCGCGCTGCACCGCCACGGTACTGAAGAGCACGATACCACTGCCCGGCGCTTTCTTCAAGCGATCGGCGCAGGCCTGTATGGCGGTGAACGCACCGATGGTGTTCAATTCGAACGCGGCGCGCAGGTCGTCGGCCTTGGTGCTTCGGATGGGCTTGAGGTCGATACTTCCGGGACAGTAGACCAAGCCACCCAGCGTTTCGGGGAGCCGGTCAACGGGGAAGGTCGGTGCGAGGACATCGTGCGTGATGTGGTCTACGATGCCATCAACATCAGGTATCGTGCGGCCGAGGGTGATGACGCTCCTCCCCTGAGCAATGAGGCGCTGTGCCAAGGCGCGACCGATGCCGCGGGAAGCACCGATGATGAGAATGGGATGCATGTGCCTAGCAACACCCCGAAGGCCGGGAATGTTCTGCTGCGATCACTGCCACAGCGAATGGCTGACCATGGCACCGGTGGCATGATCAACGATGACCAATAGCGGCTCGGACACCTTACCTTCCACCGGAGGTCGTGTGCCCACAAAGGCCGTGGACCGCTGGCCGGGCAGTATCTGTTCGAGCTTAAATCGTTCGATGCCGGTATCCACTTGCCAGGCGATGCGGCCGTCGACAGCCACGCGGGCCACCATCAGCTTGCCCTCGCGCCCGGGCACCGAGGTGTAGAGCATCACCGCGCCGTCGGGGTCCGATAGGCGGAAGGGTTCGCTCTTGTCGTCGGCTCGCAGGAAGGCGGCATTGAGGAAGACCGCATCACTCACCGGTGCAATGGACTGAACCCGGTGGTACTTATCGTTCACTGGGGCTTCCAATGTGGCACGGCAAAAGCGACGTTCCTTCCCGGCCTCTTCCTGTCGCACCACATGTCGCACGAACTTTTGCGGTTTGAACTCGCCCTCCAGTTCGGTAATAGAATGGCGCCCACTTCAAACTGATCGCTGGGAACGCCTTCGGCCATGATTCGCCAGTGCCGGTGCATAGTCCATGCTACATGGTGAAGATCACGGCACAGGAAGCACGGACCCTGGACATCGGCGATGCGTTGTTCGGCGAGGTGGGGCTTTACATCCTGGAGGGCGGCATCAGCAACGACGGCCACCACTACGGACCAAAGCAGATCCTGGTGGCCAAGGAGGCCTCGCTTTGTTCGTTCACGATGGATGCCGGCAGCACGGTTTTCCTCTTCGGAGGTGCCCCCCTGCCGGAGGACCGCTTCATCGAGTGGAACTTCGTGGCCACCGGCCGCGCACTGATCGATGCGGCCAAACAACGCTGGATGGAACAGGCCTTCGCACCCGTGCCGGGCGAAACGGAGTTCGTGCCACTTCCCAGTAAATGAGCCTTTCATTCGGGAACGATGGCCGCCCGGTACATCCCGAAGGGCACGCTGGCAGCTCCTCGCTGTCCTTAGGGAACAGGGCCCGACATTTGCGGATACCGGCCCGAACAGATCCGAATGCGTTCCCTCCTCCTTTCCTTGTCGTTGACCTCAATGAGTGTCTGCGCACAGGACCCCGTTTTCGTGCACCTCACCCCGCGCGACCAATACCTCTTTCCCGAAGAGATGCCGCTTTCCTACATCCTGGACGGCAATGTGGCCTTGCGCGAAGGACCATCACGTTCAAGCAGAACGACCACGACCTTGAGCGCCGGGACGCCGATCACCATTGAAGAAGGGACCACGGATACATTGGTCGTGAATGGAGTGGGCAGCCATTGGTATCGTGTGAAAGCCGGCAAGCACCAAGGCTGGACCTGGGGAGGCCAGATCGCCCAGCGCACGTTCGGGTCCACGGCAGACGCCACCGTGAAGTTCGTGGCAGGGATCGATCATGTAACCCCATCGGATACCGGGCGCTACGACTACTCCTATCGCATTGTCGCCCTCAAGGATGGCAAGGAGATCGACCGCATCGTGGTGCGCTCGTTCGCCTGGGGCTTCGATGAGGTGAGCAACATCGGCCACCGTGGGCTGCGAGCAGTGGACGACATCATTGCCTTGAACGTGCCCTGCGTTGGTGGTTGTGGATGCACCACGGGTGAAGTGCTGGTATTCTGGAGCGGCGGCAGGTTCCACCATGCGGCCGACCTGATGGGATCGCCTGACGGGGAATACAGCACCAACGTATCATTCATCTTCCCGGCCGACATGGAAGGCCTGCCCGAACTGATCATTCGGGAAGAGCTCACCTACGAGGATACGACCGTTGAGGATATTGAGGAGACCGAAAGGGAGGACGAGGGCGAAGATGTGTCCGACGATCGGCCGATCGATGAGGCTGATGACACCGACCAGGAGTACATCACGCGCATCATCACCCGTACCTACCTCGTTTGGAACGGACAGGCCTTGTTGCCATCGAGCCGCGCCTCGGAAACGCGCACATACCGGTTGACAGTGGATTGAACAGTTCTGATCGCGGTCCACATGCGTCGGACAGGCATCTGCTTGACCCCACGACCCGTGAGGTGGTAACTTGAACCCACGAAGCGATCGCTGCTCTCCTTGCTACTGCTCCCGTCCGCCCTGTCCTCCCTCGCCCAATGCAGTGTGGTCCTTTCCTCTGACACCGTGACCGCCTATTGGGGCTATGAGCCTCTATCCTGCACCACGATCACTGCGACCAGTGAAGGTGCTGCCCCCTCCTCATTGGTTTGGAGCAACGGCAGCACGGCCGGCTCCATCCAGGTCTGCGACTCCTTGAGCGGGTGGTACAGCGTGACGCTGAC
>JBEICT010000127.1:0-9482 GCA_040383865.1 Flavobacteriales bacterium
GCACTCCGGATAGTACAGCCAGAACAACGGGCGGTAACCGCGGATCTCGCCGTCCTCGCCGCGAACCTCCTTCATCGGCGCGATGCCGATGATCCGGATGTCCATGGTGGAGCGCTGCTTGTCGAAGATCCAGTCCTCCTTGATGTTGTACATCTTGATGTCACGGCTCTCCAAAGGGATCTCCTGGATCACCATCTCCATGTCGCCCGTGGTGAGCGACTCCGTGTACTGCGTGTCCACGCGCATGAAGATGTCCTTCAGGTCGCTCGCCAGCAGCGGCTTCTTGAACTCATCATCGTTCGCCAGCGCACCGGGGTCGTAGGCCGTGATGGAACCGTCCACAAGAAGACCATGCTTGATCACATCGAACAGGCTCTTGCGGTCGTTGATGGCCTCCGTGGGGAAGTACAACGGATGGTTCATCTTCTCGCGAAGGTCGATCGTGCGCCACACACGACGCGCCCACATCACGTCCGCCTCGCGGATGTGCGTGTAGGGCACCACGCGCTTGGTCTTCGTGTGCTCCTTGATGTAGGCACCATCGAGCACGGTCTGCGCAACGGCCGTTGGTGCCGCACACAGGCCAGCCACGGCGATCGCCGCGGTGGTCAGGATGTTCTTGCAGGTCCTCATCTCGGTCTCCGTTTACAGGGTCATTACACCACCTTGAACGAAAGCGAACCCAGGTTCCGTACGGTACCGTCCGGGCCTCTGGCCTTGATGCCTTCGATATAGACCTTCTGGCCAGGCTTCGCCTTCTGGAACATTTCCTTCATGTCCGACGATACGGCAGGCCCCTTGACCTCTTTCTCCAAGGGAACGCCACCCACGATCATGGTCACCTTGAAGGAGACCACTTCGAACTTCAGGTCGAACTCGAAGTTCTCCATCTTGGCGATCACACCCGCAGCAGCGGTGAGCTCGGCCTTCTTGATGTTCTCGTCGTTCACGCTCTTGCCTGCGAAGTAGGGCGAGGGGTTCGGCACGTTCTTCACGCGGAACTTCATGCCCGTCATCGTCTTCTTCGTACCATCGGGGTTGGTCACCGTGGCGCTGATCACGGCCTCGGCATCCTTGCCCGGCTTCACGATGTAGCCTTCACCGCCTTTCGACAACGAACCGTTGGTCATGCTTGCGGCGATGTCCTTGTCGCTGTAGCCGCTTACGCTGATGCTCACCGGGTTGTCCACACCGCGGTAGAACACGTTCATCTTGGTGGGGCTCACTACGAGGTTGGGTGCGGCCACCTCGTATTCGGTGGTGAACACCTCCGTGGTGACATCGCCACCCACCGGTTTGTACCTGATGATACCGCTCACCGTGCGGAGACCTGCACCGGATGCGACCTGCTCCAAGCGGGCCATGGCACCGTTCATCGGCAGCTTGATGGACTCACCGATGATCTCCTTCTTCGCCGTATCGACCCGCGCACCAGGGCCGCAGATGTACACTTCGGGAGCGTTCTGGTCATCATAGGCACCCAGGAAGATGTCGGCCATGTACTTGCTGCCCACGGTCACGTAGCTGCTCTGGGGCTTCACGATCGCGGTGAGCTTGTTGAACTTGAAGCTTTTGCCTTCCACGGCGTCCATCATGCGCTTGACCACCTCACCTTCGGCGTTGCGCACATCCGCTTGGATCTTGCTGAGAATGGTGATACCGGCAGCCAAGGGCACGTGGTAGAAGTTGATGCTTTCCCAGTTGTTGTCCGTACCCGAGGCGTCCTTGCGGTTCGCGAAGTTGAACACGCGGTCCATGGAGGCCGCCAGTTCGGTGTCCTCCTTCCGGCTGTTCTTCACCAGATCACGGAACGCCTCCAACTTCTGCCGCAGTTCAACCGCTGAAAACGGGCCCTCCTTGGGCTTGGCCGGCTCATCACCGATCAACAGGTTGGTGAGTTCATCGTGACTATCCTTCTTGGTCACCTTGGCCAGGTCCACAATACGACCGTCACCGAGCACCACGCTATCGCGGGGCCATCCCTCAGCGGTCATGATCACCTTGGCCTTGATGGAGTCCACGTAAGCGATGATCTCCCCACCTGCGCTCTTGATCTTCTTCGCCTCCTCCCATGCGGCTCCGTACTTCGCAGAATTCTCGCCGGCGAACTGCTCAAAGCTCTTGTATTGAGCGGTCATCTTGTCGTTCAGCGAGAGCTTGGTGTTCTCCAGACCGTTGTTCACGGTGATGAAGCTGTCGAGGATCTCCTTGGACACGTTCATGGCCAGGAGTGCCGTCAGCACCAAGTACATCATATTGATCATCGCCTGTCGAGGCGACTGTTTCCCACTAGCCATGTTCTTGCAACAGGTTTAGCTGGTTCCTTTGATCCGAAAGGTCGATCCCGAGGGATCAGCCCCTGACCGTCATGGCGTTCAGCATGTTGCCGTAGACCGTGTTCAGCTTGGCGAGGTTGTCGCTGAGCTCGGAGATGTTCTCCTTGTAGCGCTTGGTGTCGTCCACCGAGTTCTTCAGGTTGGTAAGCATTTCGCCCATTCCCTCGAACATCTGGTTGGCAACCTCGAGCTTCTCGCGGCTGCCACGCAGCTGCAGCTCGTACATCTCGTTCAGCGCGCTCAGGTTCTGGCTCATCTTCTGGAGGCTCTCACCAGCGTTGCGGCCAGCATCCACATTGGCGGTCAGACCCACCAGGCTCTCGCTGGCCTTGGCGTAGCTGTCGCTCAGGCTGCTCACCTTCGAGGAAGCCTCTTTCAGGCTATTTGCGTACTCGTTGGTGGCCGAAGCGGCACCGGTGATCTGGCCCATCTGCTTGGCCTGATCGCTCAGGCTGCGCATGCCATCACCCAGGCTCGCGATAAGCTCGGGCTCGATCTTGGCGCTCTCCAACATGTTGTCCAACTGCTCGGTGATCGAGCGCTGGTCATCCTTGCGGAACTCATCTCCCTCAGCCTTCTCTCCGGTGGCCAGTTCAGGGTATACCAAGCTCCAATCGGGATCCTCATGGGGAGGTTCGAATGCCGAGAAGAAGAAGATGATGGCCTCGGTACTAAGACCAAGGACCAGGAAAAGACTGGCGAACGGCCAGTGCTGGATCTTGAAGAGCGCGCCAATGATCACGACCGCTGCACCGATGCCGTACAATTTGGCCATGAAGTTCTTCCACCTCTTGCTGCCTGGTTTCATCGTTCTTCCTTGCGTTTGTTGGTTGGTCTGAGAGTCTGGTTCCTTACGTCTATGAATGCGGCCGTTGAGGTTAGGTAACGGTCGTCAGTTCCTATGGTCTATAGGTCCTCGGCGTTCACGGCCTTGCCGCGGCCCAGGAAGGTCATCACCGAGCGGAAGCCGATGTAGGCCTTGGTGGTGTCCTGGTACTCGTAGCTCCGCGTGCCGGTCTGCATATAGTAGCCGATGTCCTTCCACGATCCTCCACGGATCACCTTGCGCTTCAACGACGGGGGGTCGCTGGCGATGGCATCGTAGCTGTACTCGGGGTTCAGGTCGTGGTCGAAGTCGTACACGCTCTCATCGAACGCGGTGCTCGTCCACTCGGACACGTTGCCGGACATGCTGTACAGGCCGTAATCGTTCGGCGTGTAGCTGTCCACCGGCACAGTGTGGAAACCACCGTCATCCACGTAGTTGCCGTGCAGGGGCTTGAAGTTGCCGAGGAAGCAACCCTGACGGTTACGCACATAAGGGCCTCCCCAAGGATACGGGGCCAGGTCCAAGCCACCACGTGCCGCATACTCCCACTCGGCCTCGGTGGGCAGGCGGAAGCGGTTCACATACGCTTCGCCGTTCATCTCCAACCAGCTGTTCATCAACTGGGTGCGCCACACGTTGAAGGCATTGGCCTGCACCCAGGTAACACCCACCACCGGATAGTCGTCGTAGGCCGGATGCCAGAAGTAGTTCTCCGTCATCGGCTCATTGAAGGAGTAGGTGAAGTCATGCACCCATACGAGCGTATCGGGATACACGTTGATCACTTCCTTGATGATGAACTTGCTGCGATCGCTGTGACCACGGATGGCGTTGTTCTGGCCCTTCACGTTGGTATAGCTCAGGTCCAGGTCGCGGGCGTTGTTCGCCTTGCGTGCCGCCTCCTTGAGGTCGATCCAGTAGTACTCGAAGTTGAGCTTGCGCGTGTCGATCTCCTTGCGGCGATAGAAACGTTCGCTCTCGCTAAGGAACATGTCGGCCAAGGCCTCACGCTCTTCGTCACCGTACCAGTTGATCCGCTCGCGCCAGTTCAGCACTGGCGGATCGATCTCCTCGCCGAACTCGTCCTCGGTGATAACGTGCTCTCCGATATCCTCATCGCCCAAGGTCCGCTTGGCAATGGAATCACGCACGTAGTACACGAACTGACGGTACTCGTTGTTGGTGATCTCCGTCTGGTCGATGTAGAAGGCCTGCACCGAAACGGTCTTGCTCTTCGACACCACAGCGTAGGGAACGTCCTGGTCGCTTGGACCCATGACGTAGCTGCCCATGGGGATGTAGTTCATCCCGTACGGGTCAACCTGATACCAGCCTGGGCGTCCTTGGGCGCCGATCAGCTGCCCCCCGCCACCACCGCCACAGCTCGCCAGCAAGCCAATAGCGCCGAGATACAAAATGGGACGTATCATGCTCTTCCTGTTATGCCGTTCCATTGGTTTTCCTTGCAGGGGCCTATGTCTTCGGGTATTCCGGTAAGTGAACACCTTGGACGAGGCGATGTACGGCAGTTGAAGCGTTTTGGTTTCGTTCGGTCAGAGGAACCTTACGTTCCGGTAGATCTGCACATCGGGCGGTTTCACCAGCAATACACAGTAGTTGAGCATCACCTCGTGGCTGCCGCTGCTGTAGTTCGAGAGCGCCGAAGTGGTCACATCATAGCTGTAACCGATCCGGAGCATCGACTTCTCGTTCGGCTTGAACTGGTAGCCGATCATCGGGGCAATGGCATCCTCCGTACGGTACGAAACGCCCAGCCACACCATGTTATTATAGAGGAAGGTGGCGTTCAGGTCCACCTGGGTGGAGGTGGCATCGCTCTTCACCAGCACAGAGGGCTGCAGGATGTACTTCTTATCACCCTTGATGGCCCAATCGTAACCGGCCTGCACCCAGTAGTGGCGGGCGGTCTTGATGCTCACGTCCTCCATCTCGCCCTCGGTGATGTGGGTGGCCGAGATGCCGATCCAGAAGGTGGGCGAGGTGTAGTAAAGGCCACCGCCCAGATCGAAGCTGGAGTCGCTATCGCCGTTGGCCGGGATGGCGGCGTCCTGTGCCAGCGGGTCGCGGGTGCGCCAATCGCGGCCCAGCGTATGGCTGACAAGGCCGGCGGAGAGGCCGATGCCCAAGGTGCCGGTGCCCAGCTTTTTATGGTACGAATAGCTCAGGCGGGCGAAGGTGCTCTTCTGCTGGCCCAGCTCATCGAGGTAGACCGACAGGCCGATGCCGCTGCTGATGGGCTTGATGGCCATCGAGGCATTGAGCAGTCCGGTCTTCGGTGCACCGTCGAATCCCGTCCATTGCTGGCGGAACATCGCTGTGGCACACAATTGGCCAGTAATGCCGGCAACGGCCGGGTTGACCGACAGGCGGTCGAACATGTACTGGGTGAATTGCGGGTCCTGTTGGGCGAACACTGTTCCGCCCACGGCCGCGCAAAACGCTGCGGTGATTATCCCCCTCATGCTGGTGTTCCGTTCAATGTTGGCGGGCCATGGAGCACGTTTTACCCCATGGGTATCCGTCCGATCCCGGTGCCAATATAGCAAAGATCCGATCCCGCCAAATCCGCCACGATATTGGCGGACGTGGGATCCCGGGGTGCCAGCGAACGCTCAACGTCGTTCAACTGAGCTTCTGGAAGGTGCGCCACCAGCGGTCCGGGACCTCCTCCCGACAGGCGGTCTGGTAGTCGGTATAGCTGCACGGAACAAGGTGGTGACGCTCGAACCGGGCCTCTTGTTCGGCCCGGTAGGGGATGTCCATCCACCAACGGTCGCTCACATTGCTCTTGTAGAACACCAGTTCCTGCTCGTGGCCGCGGATGGGGATCCGGAACCGGGTAAAGCGCTTGCGGTCCAGCCAGGGCAGGTCGTTGGTACGGCTGCGGAAGCCGTCCAGGAAGCACCACACCATCTGGGCCACGAGCTGCGCCGTAACACCGTCCTGGTCGCGGGCGGGATCCATCTCGTAGATGCCCACCGAGGTCACTTTCTCGCTGATGCCCGCATAGCGCATGAGCTGGCAGATCTCCTCGCCGTGGAATCCGTTGGGGCCGGGGCGCGTGGTGCCCGGCGCATCGCTGCGACGCACGGCGTTCATGTCCACGCTCACCGTATCCCCATTACGCAGAACGGGTTCGGCATCGGACAGGTGCGCACGCAGTTCGCCGAGGCGGTGCGCATCGAAGTACAGCTTGTCCATCAGCTCGATGCCCGGCTGGTCCACCAGATAGGTCTGGAAGCCGAGGTTGCTGTAATTGAAGAGGTAGTTGGGCTGCCGTAGCACGATGTGGCTGAGGTAGCTCGTTTCGGCCAGGCCCTGCCCCGGCTCCCCGAGATCGAAACGACCGTCAACGCATACCAGGTTGGCGGTGCGCTCCAGCATTTCGTAGGCCAGGTACTGCGAGTAGGTATGGCCTTGTCCTCCGCCGATGAGGATGGGCACGATGTTCATGCGCATGAGCTCGGCCAGGGTCTCGGCCACGGCATGCTGCGTGTCCGCTGCGCTGGCGCCGGGATGGATGTCGCCAAGATCGACCAGTTGCATGTTGCCGGCAGGCAGGAACAGTTGATAGAGCTGCTCGCGGATGGCATCCGGGGCTTCGATGCAGGTGCGCGGCCGGGCGTGCCCGGGATCGTCCATCACGCCGAAGATGGCCACCTGCATGCCCTCCAACGGCGGGAACCCCTTCCCTTGGGTGTGGAAGATGGTATTGTCGCCCAAGCTGTTCGCTGGCCATTCGGGCCGGCTGACACCGAAGCGCTCCGAGGGCTTGAAATAGATGCTGATGTCCATGACCGCTCAGACGATCAGGCGATCAGAAAATGATCTGGACCACGACCGACCGTTCGGAGACGAAGTTCGGCGTGGCATACGGCGGTCATGCCCGGCTGTGCATAGGTTCTGCCCACACCCGGCTGTTGGCAACCGGGGAGAATGCCTGCGCAGCGCTGGTCCTCAGGACTTTTTACGCGCCGCCTTCTTGGGAGCGGCCTTTTTCGCTGCGGACTTCTTGGCCGCAGCCTTGGCTGGTGCTGCGGAACGCGCCCCTTTGCGGGCCTTTCCACCCTTGCGCTCGGGCGCTGCCGCCAGCAATGCCGTGGCCTGCTCCAGGGTAAGGTCGTCCGCCTTGGTCTCCTTGGGCAGGTTGGCGTTCTTGTTCCCGTCGGTGATGTAGGGACCATAGCGGCCATCCAACACCTGGATCACCGAGCCCTCGAACTCCTTCAGCACGTTCTGACGGGCGCCGGCCTTCTTGGCCTCCACCAGTTCCACAGCGCGCTCGAAAGTGACCGTGGCGGGATCCTCTGCCTTCGGGATGTTGGCGTAGATCTTCCCGTGCTTCACGAAAGGCCCGAACCGCCCGCGGCCCTGCACGATCATTTCGCCTTGATGCTCGCCCAGATCGCGAGTGGCATTGGCAATGCGCTTCAGGTCCACTAGTTCCACGGCGCGGCGCAGGTCGATCTCCAGCGGATCATCGTCCGGTGTAAGGCTGGCATAGGTGGCGCCCATGCGGACATACGGCCCAAAGCGGCCAATGCCCACAGAGACGATATCGCCATTGTGCTCGCCCAAGGTGCGTGGCAGTTTAAAGAGGTCCATGGCCTCCTCGAAGGTGATGGAGGCGATGCTCTGGTCCTTGCGCAGGCTGGCGAAACGCGGTTTCTCCTCATCGTCCGCCTCGCCGATCTGGATCATGGCACCGAAGCGACCGATGCGCGCATAGACCTTCTTGCCGCTAACGGGATCAACGCCCAGTTCGCGGGCACCCGTGGCACGTTCGGCGGTATCGCTCACCGTGCCGATCGTGGCATGGAAGGGCTTGTAGAATCGCGCGATCATCTCGCGCCAGTTCTCCTTGCCCTCGGCGATCACGTCGAACTCCTCCTCCACCTTGGCCGTGAAGTTCAGATCGACCACCGTGGGGAAATGCTCCACCAGGAAATCGTTCACCACCATGCCGATGTCGGTGGGGAACAGCTTCTGCTTTTCGGCGCCAACGTTCTCCGTGGCGGTGGTCTCCGTGATCTGCTCACCGGCCAATGCCAGGATGCGGTAGTTGCGCTTGGTCCCCTCGCGATCCTCCTTCACCACGTAGCCCTTCTTCTGCACGGTGCTGATGGTGGCCGCATAGGTGGATGGGCGGCCGATGCCGAGCTCTTCCAGCTTCTTCACCAGGCTGGCCTCGGTGTAGCGCGGCGCGGGTCGATCGAAGCGCTGCGTGGCGGTCATCTCCCGCAGGCCAAGGCGTTCGCCCTGCTTCATGTCGGGCAACAGGCCTTCCTGCTCATCGCTGTCCTCATCGTCCTTGCCTTCCATGTAGACCTTGAGGAATCCATCGAACAGGATCACTTCGCCGGAAGCTTTCAAGGCCTGCCCGGGATGTGTGCTGATGGCGATGTCCACCACGGTCTTTTCCAACTCGGCATCGGCCATCTGGCTGGCGAGCGTGCGCTTCCAAATAAGGTCGTACAAGCGCTCCGCATCGCGGTCCTGGCCGGCATTGCGCACCATCATGTCCGCCGGACGGATGGCCTCGTGCGCTTCCTGTGCGCCCTTGCTCTTGCTGGTGTAGCGGCGGCTCTTGCTGTAGCGCGCTCCGTACTGCGCTGTGATCTGCTCGGCGGCGGCGGCAATGGCCTGCTCGCTCAGGTTCACCGAGTCGGTACGCATGTAGGTGATATGCCCCTGCTCGTAGAGCCCTTGGGCAATGCGCATGGTGCGGTCAACACCATACCCCAGCTTGCGGCTGGCCTCCTGCTGCAGGGTGGACGTGGTGAACGGCGCGGCGGGTGTGCGTTTGCCGGGCTTCTTCTCCACCGCGTTCACGGTGTAGTCGGCGCCCAGGCAGCCTTGCAGGAATTGCATGGCCTCGGGCTCCGTGGCGAAACGTGCGGGCAGTTCGGCCTTCACCTGTGCGCCGGTGGAGGTGGTGAACACGGCAGTGATGCGGAAAGCGCTCTTGCTGTTGAAGTCGAGGATCTCGCGTTCACGCTCCACGATGATGCGCACGGCCACGCTCTGCACACGTCCTGCACTGAGGCTGGGTTTCACCTTGCGCCAGAGCACGGGACTGAGCTCGTATCCGACCAGACGGTCCAGCACGCGGCGAGCCTGTTGGGCGTCCACCAGATGAATGTCGATCTCGCGCGGGTTGGCGATGGCCTCGGTGACGGCCTTCTTGGTGATCTCGTTGAAGGTGATGCGCTTCACCTTGCTGTCGGGCAGGCCGAGGGCCTCTTTCAGGTGCCAGCTGATGGCCTCCCCTTCACGGTCTTCATCAGTTGCGAGCC
>JBEICT010000128.1:0-9452 GCA_040383865.1 Flavobacteriales bacterium
GAACAGCTGCGCGCACCATTCATCAAACTACCCTGATGCACTTCCTCTCGCCCGAACTGGAGCACTACGCCGAGCTGAACACAGCTCCCGAACCAGCCTATTTGCGGGAATTGGCGCACGAAACGCGCACCACGGTGGACATGCCGGTGATGTTAAGCGGACACCTGCAAGGCCGCTTCCTCAGCATGATCAGCAAGCTACTGGCACCTCGACTTGTGCTGGACATAGGCACGTTCACCGGCTACAGCGCATTGTGCATGGCAGAAGGGCTGGCACCGGCGGGGGTGTTGCATACCGTCGACATCAAGACACCGCTGGCATCGCTGGTGGACCGCTACGTGCGCAAGGCAGGCTTCCACCGGAACATCCACCAACATGTGGCGCCGGCCATGGACGTGATCCCACGTATCGAAGGCACCTTCGACCTGGTCTTTATTGATGCCGACAAGCAGAACTACAGCAACTACTTCGATCTGGTGGTGGACCGTGTGCGGCCCGGTGGGTTGATCATCGCGGACAATGTGCTGTGGAGCGGCAAGGTGCTGGTGCCCGAGGAAAAGCAGGACGGAGAGACGCGAGGTCTAGCGCAGTATGCCCAAAAAGTGAAGGACGATCCGCGCGTGGAGAACCTCCTGCTTCCCCTGCGCGATGGATTGTTGGTGAGCCGCCGCAAGTGACGATCATCAGGTCGGCAACCCGTGCCCTTGGCGAACTTCAACCCGTCATGGAAGCACAACTGTTCTACAAGGAATTGGGCCGCCTGCTGTATGCCATTGCGGCTGCTGATGGGGTTGTACAGGACAAGGAACTGGCCACGCTGAAGCGCATTGTAAAGGAGGAATTGGCGCCCAACGAGGCGAGCACTGACCACTTCGGCACCGATCAGGCCTACATCACGGAATTCGAGTTCGAAGTACTCGCCGAGCGCGATGCTCCGGTGGACGAGGCGTTCGACTCGTTCGTGGCCTACATGGCGCGCCACCGCAACGACCTGGGCGAGGAGCGAAAAGCGCTGATCTACATGGCTGCGGACAAAGTGGCCACCGCGTTCCATGGAGTGGGTAAAAAGGAGATGCCCCTGATCATCGAATTGCATAGGCACTTGGAGCACCACGCCTGAGGGCATCGTGCGCTGCGTTATCTTGGGCCGTTGCCTTTCGGCCCCATGATCGACCTACGTTCAGACACTGTAGCCCACCCAACACCGGCCATGCGCGAGGCCATGTTCCGCGCACCCGTTGGAGATGATGTGTTCGGCGAAGACCCCACGGTGAACGCCTTGGAGGAACGCCTGGCCTCCCTGTTCGGACATGAGGCCGGCCTCTATTGCCCCAGTGGCACCATGACCAACCAGATCGCCGTGCGTGTGCACACACGTCCGGGCGATGAAGTGATCGGAGAGGATGGCATGCATATCTACCGCTACGAAGGCGGCGGCATCATGGCCAACAGTGGGTGCAGCGTGAAGTTCGTGCCCAACGACCGGGGCCGTTACACGGCCGAAGCGGTCGAGGCGGCCATGAACAACGCGGCCGACAGCTACGTGGCGCGGTCGCGAATGGTGAACATTGAGAACACGCACAACCGGGGTGGTGGCGCGGTATGGGACCTGAAGGAGGTGCTACGGATAGGAATGTTCTGTAAAAGGAACGGGCTGGCCTTGCACCTGGACGGCGCGCGCATTTTCAATGCCATGACCGTGGATGGCCGTACGCCCTTGGAATGGGGAGCATCTTTCGACTCGATCAGTGTGTGCTTGAGCAAAGGGCTCGGCTGCCCGGTGGGCAGTGTGTTACTGGGGAGTTCACCGTTCATCCGCGAAGCACGACGGGTGCGCAAACGCTTCGGCGGAGGCATGCGCCAGGCCGGGTTCCTCGCGGCCGCAGGTCTTTTCGCGCTGGAGCACCATGTGGACAGGCTGAAGGATGACCATGCGCGTGCGAAGCGCCTGGGGGCTGCGCTGGCACAACTCCCCTACGTGGCATCCGTGGCATCCGTGGAGACCAACATCGTGGTATTCGACCTGAAGAGCGGTCTGCAAGCGAAATCTGCCCTGGAGCTGCTGCGCCAACGGGGTGTGCTGGCCCTGCCGTTCGGCGCAGGCACCGTGCGCATGGTGACCCACCTCGATGTGAGCGACGAACAGATCGATCGGACCATCAACATCCTACAGGAACTCCGGCCATGAGGACCTTGCTCCTTCCCCTGCTTGCCACGTTCATGGCTGGTTGCGCAGCACCGCAATACCTCGCCAAGGGCACGCATGATGGCATTGAAGTGGCCTACCGCTGGAACCATCCCGCGAACAAACCCAGCGAGCTCTTACTGCGCCTGAAGAACAGCACCGATACCGACAAGCGCATCGAGCTGGTGATCGATGTGGCCTACCAGGGCCGCACGGTGGAAAGCCTCGAAGCCGACACCTGCATCCGCGGCGGGCAAACGCTCAATGGGAAACTGAACGGTATCTACTTCATTCCCATACGCGTGACCACACCTCAGATCAAGGATGGTGGGGTGGACGTGGACCTGACACGCACGAGCGTATCACCGTGTGAGCGACCATGAAAAAAGGACCCTTGTCGGACCGTTGGTTGATGATCCTCTTTGGAGCGGTCATGACCATTAGTTTGGTGTATTTGGTCTACGCCCTATTAAGCATCAACGATCGCGAGACGGAGCTTGCCGAGCTGGCGTTGGAACGCAGCCAGCAAGTGACCAGCACACGTTACGATGCCTTGTTCCACATGCTGGAGGAGGACCTGCGCCAGGAGGCCTTCGCCGTTGCGCACCATGATACGGCCGAAATGGCCACATTGCTGGAACGCTGGGAGCCCTTGCTGTCGTTGCACTGGGATGTTACTGCCGTCCGCCTAGCTGACGAGCACGGCAACGAACTGGCACTGTTCCGACGGGGCGAGGCGATGGAATGGATGGAAACGCGTGAGGGATCACGCAACGCGCCCCCCCTCTTGACCCGTATTTCATCGGGCAACGGCCTGGAGCTGAGCGGTCCGGACCTGGATACCGACACCATGCACGATCCGCGGCAACGGATCTGGTTCAGCCGCACACTGTCCATTGGAAGTCAGGACCCCATTTGGTCCATCCGCCGCGATGCCCGAGGCCGCCAGCCCATCCTGCAGGTGTCCTATCTCATCCGAAGACCGAAGCATGCCTCGGGGCACCAGGTCATCATGTTCGATCTGGACCCATCGCGCTCCGAACGACTGCAGCTGGGCCGGACCGCTCCAGGCCTGTTCCGTTCCATCCTGCTCGACGATGAAGGACATCCGTTGATCACAGGCACGGTACAACGGGACAGTGTGCTCATCAAGGCCGAACAGGAAGCCCTGGCCAGCTGGTCGCAGGTGCGTACACGCCGGACCTTCCGGTTCACCCATGGCGAGAGCGAGTTGCTGGGGTTGCTACTGCCCTACTCGTTGAATGGACAGGAACTGCTGATCGGCGCGCTGATCGACCTGCGCACACTACGCCTGTGGACCGGTCCTGAGCGACAGGCATTGATCATCATGACCGCGCTCTTCGGCGCGATCGGGATCCTGCTACTGCTGGCTTGGAGGGTCAGGATCCAGGTACGCAAACGCATGCGCAAGCAACAACGTGTGAACCGCAACCTCTCGCGTAAGCTGGACAAGGCATTGGGTGAACGGGATGTCCTGAACCGGGAAGTACACCACCGGGTGAAGAACAACCTTCAGGTGGTCAGCAGCCTGTTGAACCTGCAGGCCTCCCGACTTGAAGAAGGTCCTGTACGACAGGAATTCCTGCGCGGCAAACGACGGATCGATACGATCGCGCTGGTCCACCACAAGCTCTATGGCTCGGATGACCTGCGGAACGTGGACCTGACCAAGTTCTTCACCGGGCTGGTGGATGCCCTTAAGGAAATGCACAAGCCAGGCAGCAAGGCCGTGAGCCATTCCATCCAAGTGGACGGTCTGAAAGCGGACCAGGACACGGCCATCGAACTGGGCATCATCCTATGCGAACTGGTCAGCAATGCCTACCAGCATGCTTTTCCGCACGCCACCGGTGGACACGTCGATATTGGTCTGCACCAGGTGGAAGGCGGCCTTTACCGACTGGTGGTGAAGAACAATGGGAGAAACCTATCTCCCGACTACAAGGACGGATCGGGCAAGCTGGGTCTGGAGATCGTGGATGCGCTGGCCTCCCAGCTCGACGGCAGTTTCCATATCCGCACCAACGGCAGCCTCACGTTCGAGGTCTTGTTCCGCATGCTGAAAGGAACGGCATCACCGGACCCCGTTATCGGAGACGCCGAGAGCTTGGAGTAGCCCACCGCTGGCACGCAGAAGTTGCAGTTCGGCCACCTTCGTATCGAAGCCGGCCACCACGGACTGGCGCTCGGCATTTGCCAGGTCCAACTGGGCCTGGCGGAACTGAAGTCCGGTGAGCTGACCGGTTTGGAACAGTTCACGCGTGCGATCGAAGTTGAGTTGGGCGGTGGATACCGCGTCGCCTTGGATGCGCAGCACTTCCCGCTGGCTGCGCCACGTGGTGTAGGCATTGCGCACATCGCGCTCCACCTGCAGTCGGGCCTGTTGCTCGGCGAGCTGGGCGTTCTCTGCGCGCAAGCGCGCCTGCTCCGCTTGGGTGTTGATGCGCCCTCCATCGAAGAGGGGCACACTGACCGTTAGCCCTGCGTTGATGCCTTGTGTGTAGGTGCCCAGCACCAGTCCTACTCCATTTTGCTGATCGTTCACGCCGTAGTTCGCGTTCAGATCCAAACGCGGCCACCGCAAGGACTTCGCGATGCGCTGATCCACTTCCGCAGCGCGCACTTGTGCCGTGGCCGATACCAACTGAACATTGCCTTGCATGGCTTCCTCCAACAGCCGCTCCTGCGACAAGCCCTCGGCGTAGCTGATGGTCCGCGATACGTTCACTGGAGAATCCGGTATACGCCCCATCAGCACGTTCAACTCACGCGCACTGCGCTCGCGTCGCTGCAAGGCCAGGATGTACGCTGTGCTATCCGACTGCAGATCCACTTGCGCGTTGAGCACATCCAGGCGGCCCGCGCCGCCAAGGGCCGCCTTGCCTTCCTGCCGTTTGAACCGGTCGGCGCTGATCTCCAGGATACGCTGCGTGATGGACAGTCCTCATCCAATGCAGCGATGGCGTAATACAGCGCGATCACTTGCGTGAGCGTGCCTTCCACTTGGGCACGGGTGCGGAGATCGGCCAGTTGGGCGTTCAACTGCGCGCGTTCAAGCGTGGCGAAATTCCCCATGCCGTTGAAGAGCGTGTAGGTGAGGCCGACCTGCCCGCCCAGCGCGGTGTTCACCACGGCATTGCGTTCCACGTCAGGGATCCCTTCCGTGAAGTCGAGCTTGGTGTCCTGGTTGCTGTAGTTGCCGCGACCGCTCGCATCGACCCGTGGCAACAGGCCCGCATTGCCTGCAGTAGCTTGGGCATCGGCGATGGCCGCCTCGTTCTTCGCGATACGGATGCCGTGCTCGTTGGCGAGCGCGAGCGAAACGGCCTCGCTCAGGCTCAAGGTGTCCTGCGCGAACGAAACGGCCGCCGTCAGCAGGAAGCCGAGGCTAGTGGCGTGTTTCCTCCAGGTTCTCATAGGGCAGTTCTTTCACGGCGGGTTCAACGGATTCGGGTGTCGGCAGCTCAGCGTTCCAAACCCAGCCCAGGGCGCGACGGGCCTCGTTCAATGCGGCGATCAGCACAGGCAGCACGATCAGCGTCACGAAGGTGGCAATGGCCAATCCATAAGCGACGGTGATGGCCATGGGCACGAGGAACTGGGCCTGGAAGCTCTTGTTCAGCGTGATGGGAAGGAGACCGGCAACGGTCGTGATCGAGGTGAGCAGGATGGGCCGTAACCGGGAGAGCGCTGCATCGCGCAGCGCCTTGGCGAAGTTCATACCCTCCTTCATATTGTCGTTGAAGGCGCTCAGGAGCACGAGCGAGTCGTTGACCATCACACCGATCAACGCGATCATGCCGAAGAAGCTGAAGAGGCTGATCTGCACGCCGTGTATCCAGTGTCCCCAACCGATGCCGATGAAGCCGAGCGGGATACAGAGCAGCACGGCCAGCATCTGCCAGAAACTGCGCAACGTGATCACGATCATGGCGAACATGATGATGAGCGTGATCGGCAGCACACGCATGGCCGAACTGCCCACCTTGCGGCTCTGCTCCCCTTGTCCCTCGAAGCTGTAGCTGAGGCCGGGATGGCTCGCCAGCAGTGGTCCCATGATGTCGTTGGCCACGAGGTTCTGTGCATCAGTAGCGCTTTGTGAACTGCTCGAGAGGTCAGCCTCCACGCGCACTTCGCGCTTGCCATCGAGGTGATTGATGGCCCGGATGCCGCGTTCGATGTGGTAGCTGGCCAGCTCGCTCAAGGGGAACTGCCGACCATCCGCTGTGCGGATCCGCATATCCTCCAGGTCGCGCAAGGAAGCACGCTCATCCTCGGCGTAGCGCATCCAGATCTTCACTTCATCCTCTCCCCGTTGCACGCGCTGTGTTTCCAACCCGAAGAAACCCTGGCGCACCTGACCCACGATGTCCTGCATCGAGAGGCCGAGCAACTGCGCCTTGTCCTTCAGCTTCAGCACCACTTCACGGTTACCGGGCCTGTCGCTGTCCACCACATCGCGCAGCATCGGTAGTTTCTGGAGCTCAGCCCGCAGTTCCAACTTGGCGGCGTTCAATTCCTTCAGGTCATTGCTGCGCAGCGACACGGAGACCGGCTTACCGAAAGGCGTGGTGAGGCCGAACGTGAGGTTCTGCACACCCGGCACCGCACCCACCCGCTCGCGCAATCGGTTGGTGATCTCCTCGCTCTTGAACCCGCGTGTTTCCCCATCGAGCAGGATGATGTTCAGCTTTCCCTGCTCCGCACGCGGACCCATGATCGTCTGAACCTTCAGCACCACATCGAGGCTGTCCTCGCGACCGGCGGAGAGTTCATCGTTCACCTGCCAGACGAGCTTTTCGATGCGCTGCAATTCCGCGAACACGAGGTGGTCCCGCGTGCCGGTCACCATCTCGAGGTCCACCGCCACATCGTCGCGTTCGATCACCGGGAAGAAGGTGGTCTTGATGATCCCTGCGCCCACCGAGCCGATGGTCACCGCCAGCAGGAAGAACGCGATGCCCGCCGTGAGCATCTTGTGCCGCATGAACCGATCGAAGAAGTTGCCATAACGCTGATCACGCAGGCGCGACATGAATCCGTCCATATAAGCCTCCACCCTGTTCTTCTTGCCACGGCTCAGGCCTTTGCTGTGGGCGATGTGTGCGGGCAAGGTCAATGCCGCTTCGACCAGGGAGAACATCAGGGCCGCGATAGCCACGAACGCCAAGGCCGGCGCGAAATCGCCCAAGCGTCCTTCGATGAAGAAGAAGGTGCTCATGGCGGCAACGGTGGTCAATACCGAGCTGATCACGGCGGGTAGCACCTTGTTCAAGCCCACGAAGGCAGCCTCGACGGGTCGCAGTCCGCGTTCATACTCCTGATAGATGCTCTCGGTGATCACGATGCCATCGTCCACCAGGATACCGACCACGAGGATCATGCCGAACAAACTCATCACGTTGATGGTGATGAAGCCGGGCGCGAGGATGAACATGCCCGCAAAGGCCACGGGGATACCGACGGCGACCCAGAGCGCCAAGCGCCAGTTCAGGAACAACGCCAAGGTGATCAGTACGAGAAAGAAGCCCTGAATGCCGTTCGTCACCAGCATGTCGATGCGCTGGCGCAGCACCGTGGTGGCATCATTGATCAAGGTGGCCTTCACCGCGGTGTTCCGCGTATTGAAGTCCTCCATGTATTTCAGTGTGGTCTCCGCGATGAAAAGGATATCCTCGCTCACCGTGCTGCTCACCGTGACCACCACGCTGGGCACACCGTTCACGTAGTTGCGCGCGGGATCATCGGCCCAGGTATCGCGCACATCGGCCACATCCTTCAAGCGCAGCACCCGGCCATCGGACCCTGCCCGCACCACGGTGTTCCGCAAACCCTCGGCATCCACGCGCTTGTCGCGTACCCGGATGAGCAACTCCTCGTCCAGTGTCTTGATCTTCCCGCCGGTGACATCCACGTTCGTGCCGCGAACCGCTGCTGCGGCCTGGGCGAAACTGATGTTGTTGGCACGCAGGTCATCCTCGCGGAAGGCCACCTCCACCTCTTCCTCGGGAAAACCGGAGAGCTCGACCTTGCTGATGCCCTCCACACCGCGCAGGTCCTGCTCAGCCCGACGGGCCACCACCTTCAAGGCCTCCAGGTCCAGCCCAGCACCACTCAGGGCGAAGCTCACCGCAGGGCGGATGTTCTCCAGCTTGAATGTGCGGATCGGCTCCATGCCGTCAGGAAGCGATGGGATCCGATCAACAGCGTTCTTCACATCCTGCAGCACCTCATCGGTGTCGAAGCCCTTGATCACTTCCACCGTGATGACGCCCCCGTTCTCCTGGCTCACACTGCTAATGCGCTCCACACCCGTCACGCCCTTCACGTCATCCTCGATCTGCAGCACCACGCCTCGTTCAACCTCCTCCGGTGCAGCACCTGGATAGATGATCTGCACTTGGATCGTGCGGCTCTCCGTCTCCGGGAAAAGCGAGCTGCGCGTGTTCTTCAACCCGAAGTAGCCGAAGATGAAAATGAGCACCATGATGGTGTTCACCGCCACCTTGTACTTGATGAAGTATGCGGTCAGGCCTTTCATTGCATGAGCGGTGCTACACGAAGACCATCATACGCACCACTGATGCGGTCCGTCACCACCACCTGGCCGTTCACCAGACCCCGGACCACCGCCTGCTCCACCCCTTGGTGCAGGACCTCCACCGGGGTCTTCGTCAAGGCCGAATCCTGCACGGTGTAGAGCGAACCATCCTCCAGCAAGGCGCTGCGGGGAATGGAAACCGCATCGGTCAATGCACCGGCCTCGATGGACCCGCTGAGGTACTGCCCATCGCGCAGGTCTTTGCCCGTGACGAGCACGAAAAGCTTCACCGTCTGGGTGGAGGCATCGATGCTCTCGCCGGTGCGGATGATCCGGCCGACCCAAATGCCCGGACCTTCCGTACTCGTGAGCCGAAGTGTATCGCCGACATGCACAAGCGCCAGTTCGCTGGCGCCAATGGCTGTTTCCAGTTCGAGCGGACCGGGGGCAATGAACTCACCCAGACGAGTGCCCGGCGTGACGATGGTGCCGGGCTCCACTGCGGCGCCCACCACCACCCCGTCGAACGGTGCGGAGACGTTGTACTTGCCCATGCGCTCGTACACTGCTCGGATCCCGTAGTACTGATCGAGCACACTGCGACCTGCCAGGTAGTTGCGCTCCTGCTCGGAATCAAGCTTTGGCAGGGCAGGCAGCTGGCCTTCCACGGGAACGCTTTTCAAGTAGGCGTCCCACTTCGCAGCC
>JBEICT010000129.1:0-9322 GCA_040383865.1 Flavobacteriales bacterium
ACGCGCCCTCGATCGACGAGCGCCCGGGTTTCCGGGGCGCTGGCGGTTCTTGGGGTGGGGTCGGCAAAGCTTGATTTAAGCTTCCCATGCCCCATGAACCGCCCCCGACCTAAGGTCGGGGCCTGTCGATCGACAGGCTCCCCACAACCGGCCCCTTTGGCATCCGCAGGTTGGCCATTCCGGGAAAAAAGGAAGGCCACGGTACTCCATCCCGGACAATTCCGCTTACGTCCGCAAGGATCCACTGCCGAACTTTATCCCCTCTTACCTTGTCCCATACCGATCGCGGTCCTGCTGCGTTCTGTAGTCCCTGAAGTCTTGATCATGAACGTATTCCGTACCCCCGTGCTCCTGCTCCTCCTGTTGCTCGGTGTTCTTTCCGTCCCGGTCGTCATGGCACAGGATGCGATGCCCATCGGGACCTGGCGGGCCCATTTCCCCTACCGCAACACCATTGCCGTGGCCGAGGGAGGTGGGTTCGTCTATTGTGCCACTTCCACGGGCATGTTCCGCTACGACCCGGCCTCCGGCGAATCGGAACCCATCAACAAGATCAACCTGCTCAACGATGTGGGCATCCAGGGCCTCGCCTGGAACGAGGAGCTTTCCATGTTGCTCGTGTACTACACCAACGGCAACCTGGACCTGATCCAGAACGGACAGAGCTACAACATGGGCGATATCAAGCGCAGCTCCATCCTCGGCAACAAAGGCATCTACTCAGTGTACATGGAAGGTCACATGGCCTACCTGGGCTGCGGTTTCGGGATCGTGCTGGTCGACCTTCAACGTCGGGAGGTCCGTGAGACCTGGTTCATCGGGCCCAACGGGGCACAGGTGCAGGTGAACGGGATCACGGTGCACCAGGACACGATCTATGCGGCCACCAACACGGGGCTCTTCAAGGCGTGGAAGAACGCCGGTAACCTGGCCGCCTACGAGAATTGGAGCAAGCGCACGGACATGGGCCCTTACATGGTGAACGGTCCGTTCAGCCATACGGTGCGCCTGGGCGATCGCCTGCTGCTGAACTGGAGGGCCAGTTCGGGCGAGCGGGATACGCTATTGGTGCTCGGTACCGACAACACGTGGTCGCGGTTCAACCCGCTCTTTGGCCGGAAGAACCGTGGGCTCGATCTGTCCAGGGACGGGCAGTTCGTGGTGATCCCGCACGAGTACGATATCCACATGTACGACCTCGGGCTCAACGAGGTCAACTTCATCTACGGCTATGCGAATGGTCCGGCCTATCCCGGACAAGCCATCAGGGCCCTTTCCGGGGCGTTCTGGGTGGCCGACCGCGAACGAGGGCTGATCAGCGCGGTGGGCGGCGATGTCGGTTCCGCCATACAGCCCAATGGCCCCAAGACCGCCAACACATGGCGGATGGCCTCTCGCGGCGGCGCGCTTTACGTGGCCACCGGAGCCTTGGCGGGTAACTGGTCCAGCACCTTCCTCAAGGATGGTGTACATCACTTCTCCGACGGCCGTTGGGCCACCAGCGACCTGTCCACCGACCCGATCCTGTTGGGCGTGAACGACTTTGGCGGCGCTGTGAACGATATGGTGTCCGTGGCCGTGGACCCCAACGACCCCATGCATGCCTACGTGGGCAGCTGGGATGATGGCGTGGTCGAGTTCAGGAACAGGCAACCCGTGCAGATCCACAACCACACGAACAGCGCGCTCGGAGAGGAGCAGAACGGCGCCGACGGCAAGGTGAACGTGGCCGGCATGAACTTCGACATCAATGGCAACCTGTGGATGACGAATGCATGGTCGCTCAACCCCGTGGTGGTGCTGACGCGCGATGGCGAATGGCGCAACTTCAATCCGGGCAACCTGCTCTCGGGGAACAACCTGCTTGCGGACATCGTTCCGGCGGTGTTCAACAATTACAAATGGATCATCCGTCCTCGCGGCAACAGCCTGTTGGTGTTCGACGATGGTGGCACCCCCACCAACGCGAGCGACGACCGGTGGAAGCTGATCAATAACACGCCCGGGAGCGGAGGTCTTCCAGCGCCCGATGTGTATGCCGTGGCCGAGGACCTCGAAGGCCAGATCTGGGTGGGTACCTCCAAGGGCATCGCTGTCTTCTACAACCCGTCGGCCATCTTCGACTCGGGGGACTTCGACGCACAACAGATCCTCATTGAGCAGGACGGCAATATCCAGGTGCTGCTGGAGACCGAATCGGTGAGCGCCATTGTCGTGGACGGGGCCAACCGCAAGTGGATGGGTACGCAGACCGGTGGGGTCTACTTGGTAAGCTCCGATGGCCGCACGCAGATCCATCATTTCACCGAGGCCAACAGTCCCCTTCCCAGCAACACGATCAACGCCATCACGATCAACGAGCTCACCGGTGAGGTGTTCATTGCCACTGACCGTGGCATCATGAGCTTCCGCGGCGATGCCGTTGAAGGCAGCGAGACCGCCGAATGTGCGCGCGTGTTCCCCAATCCGGTCCGTGAGGGCTACGCGGGCCCCATCGCCATTGATGGGCTGGTTCGCGATAGCGAAGTGAAGATCACCGATATGGCCGGGAACCTGGTGTACCGCACCACCTCGCTCGGCGGACAGGCCATCTGGCCGGGCACGGACATGAGCGGCAACCGTGTGGCCACCGGCGTCTACCTCATCTTCGCCACCGATCGCTTCGGTACCACCAAGTGCAATACCAAGGTGATGGTGGTGCGCTGAGCGCCACCGGTCAACAGCTGCCATGCTCGTTACCACCCGCGCCATTGTGCTGAAGACCATCCGGCACGGCGACCGCACGGTGGTGCTGAAGGCGTGGACCGAACGCTCGGGACTGCGCTCCTGCGTGTTGCGCACCGGAGGCAGGCGCGGCACCAGCCAGGCAGCGCTGCAGCCGCTCAATCGCATCGAACTGGTGCTGGACGAACACCCCGAGCGTGAGCTGCACCCTGTGCGCGAGCTCCGCGTGGAGCGGCCCTACACCCGGATCTCCCTGGAGCCTGTACGGGCCACCCTTGCCCTCTTTGTGCAGGAAGTGCTGTACCGTGTGCTGCGCGAGGAGGCCGCCGATGAGGACATGCAGCAGTTCCTGGACGAAGCATTGGAGGCGATGGATAGTGCTCCCGACGTGCGGTACTTCCCGTTGGTGTTCCTGGTGCGCCTGGCAGGCCATCTGGGATTCATGCCTGAACCGCCTGCGCCCGGCGAGGACCGGTTCGATCTGCGGGAAGGCCACTTTACCAGCGGCTCTGCACAACATGGCCATACGCTGGGCCCACCGCTCAGTCTGGCCTTGGCACAGGTGTTGAACGTTGACTTCGCGGATATGCACCGGCTCTCCGTGCCGGCCTCCCAGCGTCGCGAACTGCTGGACCACCTGCTGCTCTACTTCCGCATGCACCGCGACGGCCTTGGCGAGCTGCGCTCCCCGGCCGTGCTGCATCAGGTCCTGGGATGAACGCCCCGGGCGTACTTTCGGGCCCCGCCAACACCATGAAGCACATCGCCGCATCCCTTGCGCTGTTCACCGTGCTTGCCGCGGGCTGTACCAACGGAGACCCTTCCATGAACGACACCGACCGGCCCACGCCACCCGTGGCCGCACGCAAGCCGCATACGCTCACCGCCCACGGCCACGAGCGCAACGATGAGTATTACTGGATGCGCCTCACCGAGGAACAGCGCAATGCCGCCGAGCCCGATGCCCACACCCGCGAGGTGATCGCGCACCTCAATGCCGAGAACGCCTACTCCGATGCCATGCTGGCGCCGGTGGAGCGGCTCCGCGAGGACCTCTTCAAAGAGATGAAGGCGCGCATCAAGGAGACCGACCTCAGCGTGCCCTATCGCGAGCACGGTTACTGGTATCACTACCGGTTCGAGGAGGGTAAGGAGTACGCCGTGCATGTGCGACGCAAGGATGTGCCCGATGCCAAGGACGAGGATTTCCTGAACGAGAACCTGCTCGCCGAAGGGCACAGCTACTTCGACCTGGGCGACTTCGAGATCAGCCCCAGCAACCAACTGGTGGGCTATAGCGTGGACCGCGTGGGACGCCGCCAGTACGAGATCCGCTTCCGCGACCTGGCCACCGGCAAGGACCTGCCCGATGTGATCACCAACACCGGAGGGGGCTGTGCCTTTGCCGATGACCGCACGGTGTTCTATCCGCGCAAGGACAAGACGCTGCGCAGCTATCGCATCTACCGCCACGTGCTGGGCACCGACCCCGCCACCGACGTGGTGGTATATGAGGAGAAGGACCCCGCCTACAGCTGCGATGTGTACCGCAGCCAGTCGGACCAGTTCGTGATCATCACCACCGAGAGCACCCTTAGCAGCGAGCACCGCTACCTGCCCGTGGCGCATCCCCTGGAGGAGTTCCGCCTCTTCCTGCAGCGCGAAGAGGAGCACGAGCATACGGTGATGCACGTGAAGGCCCACAATGGCGCGCCCGGCAAGTGGTACATCGTCACCAACTGGGAGGCGCAGAACTTCCGGTTGATGGAGTGCGCCGAGAGCGACACGCAGGACAAGCGCAAGTGGAAGGAAGTGCTGCCCCACCGCGCCGAGGTGCTGCTGGAGGATGTGGACGCCTTCCGCGACCACCTCGTGTTCAGCGAGCGCAAGGAGGGCCTTACGCACCTGCGCATCCGTCGATTGAGCGATGGGCACGAGCACGAGATCCGCTTCAACGATCCCGCCTACGTGGCCTACACCGGCACCAATCCGGAGTGGGACACCGACAAGCTCCGCTACGGCTACACCTCGCTCACCACGCCGAGCAGCGTCTACGAGCACGATCTGAACGCCGCCACCGATGTGCTGTTGAAGCAGCAGGAAGTCCTGGGCACCTTCAATGCCGCCGACTATGCCAGCGAACGCGTGTGGGTGCCTGCCCGCGATGGGGTGAAGGTGCCGGTGAGCCTGGTTTACCGCAAGGGCACCAAGCGCGATGCCAGCGCACCCCTGCTCCTCTACGGCTACGGCAGCTACGGCCACAGCATCGACCCCACCTTCAGCAGCGGCCGCTTGAGCCTGCTCGATCGTGGGTTCGTGTTCGCCATTGCCCACATCCGCGGGGGCGAGGAGATGGGCCGCGAATGGTACGAGAGCGGCAAGATGGAGCACAAGCTCAACACCTTCACCGACTTCATTGATTGTGCCGACCACCTGGTGAAGGAGCGGTACGCCGACCCCGCCCGCGTGTTCTGCATGGGCGGCAGTGCGGGCGGCCTGCTCGTGGGTGCCGTGGTGAACATGCGTCCCGAGCTGTGGAAGGCCGCCGTGGCCGAGGTACCCTTCGTGGACGTGGTCACCACCATGCTCGACGACAGCATCCCCCTGACCACGGGCGAGTTCGATGAGTGGGGCGATCCCAAGGAGAAGGAGGCCTACGACCGCATGCTGTCCTACTCACCCTACGATAACGTGAAGGACGCCAGCTACCCGGCCATGCTCGTTACCACCGGCTTCCACGACAGCCAGGTGCAGTACTGGGAACCCGCCAAGTGGGTGGCCCGCCTGCGCGACCATCAACAAGGCGATGCGCCGATCCTGCTCCACACCAACATGGAGGCGGGGCATGGTGGTGCCAGCGGCCGATTCGAGCGCCTGAAGGAAGTGGCGCTGATCTACGCCTTCCTGATGGAGCAGGCGGGGCTGGTGAAGTAGGAGGCCGATGTCACATGGGTCTCGAGCGCTATTGGTAGCTTTGAATATGCGTTTTGTGTATCGGCTCCGTTCGCACCTGCCCGCCCTTGCAGCGGTGGTCGTGCTCTCACTTTCGGGTTGTGGCAAGGAGGATGATACACCGGCACCACAGCCAACACCCGCACCGGATGCGCGCGCCGCATTTCTGGGTAATTGGAATGTGACCGACAGCCTGTGGATAGATGGTTCGCTGGCCGAGGTGCGTTCCTATGTGCTGCCGATCACCACCGGAGGCACGGTGTCCGACACCCTGATCTTCAACAACCTCTGGAATGATGGTGCGGCCTATCGGGCGCTCCTGTCCGGCGATGCGTTCTCCTTCCCCTCACAGCAGGTGAGCGGACCATACTACATGTCAGGCAATGGCACGCGGAACGGGGATCAGCTGTTCTATCAGACCACGGGCGACCTGTTCCTGCACCGGGGCCACGGACTGAAACAATAGAGACCACGCGATCAGCTTGCCAAGCTCTCCACCGCCACGATCTCCTCGGGCCGCATGGGGATCACCTGCACGGGTGTGCGCTCCTGTTGCAGGCGCTCGTAGTCGCGGATGCTTGCGAAATACAGGCTGGTGCTGTGGTCGCCGGTGCCGTTCGCATCGGCGGTCTCCACTTCCCACACCACGCCGAACACTTCCTTGCCGGAGCGCAGCTTGAAGCGGCAATGCTTGTGCGTGTAGGGGCTGAGGTGCGCGAGGTCCATGTTTCTCGTCAGTGAGGCGAACCGAAAATTAGGCCATCGGTCCGGCGGACGCCACCCTGAATTTTCAACAATGGCGGCCGTTCTGTTCATAAAACGGCGCCAGCACAAGGGCTATTGCTTGACCCTCAGCGGGATGCCTCGGCGCCCACACGCAGCGAGAAAACGATCGCCTCCAGCTCGCGCATGTACTCGCGCTTGTCGAACTGCGGGGCGTACACGAAGCCCTCCACCGTGATCAGTTCATTGCGCGCGGTGTCCACCGTGGTGAGGCTCACGAACGGACCGCCCATCTTGGAGCCGTGCATGCCGAACAGGCCGTGCATCACATAGGCGTATTGGCCGTTCAGCGTGGTGTTGCGGCCATTGGGCATCAGGTCCAGTGCCTCGAAGTTGCGCTGCACCACCATGTACGAACCCGGGTCGGGGCCGGGCACATGGGCCTTGGTCACCGAGTCGCGCTGGTCCACCAGGAAGGGCACATGGAAGGTGCTGTCGCTCACGTACGCATGGCGATGGATGAGCACACCCTCCACCACGTTGTGCTCCAGTCCCGAGCCGGACACGATGCGGTCGCGCTGCAACCACGTGAACCCCGGCGCCTGCTGTTTCACGGTATAGCCACCGGGAATGTCCACCGAGATGCCGTGTTGCGAACGGATGCTGCTCACCAGGGTCGCATCGCGCTCCCGCTTCAGGCGCTGGGCCACGCGCTCGCGCTGGTGTTCCTCAATGGCAGCGGTCACTTCGCCGGCCTGGCGTTGCAGCATGCCGGACCAGGTCTCCGGATCGTGTGCCGAGACCAGCACCATCAACTGCCCGCGGGCATTGCGGTCGCGCAGCAGTTGCACGGCCACGGTATCCACCTTCTCGCCAATGGTTGCATAGAGCACGCTGTGGTGCGCCTTCAGCAGTGATCCGAACGCATCGGGCGCGCATTGGGCCACCTTGAACCGCGCCTCGCGTTGCGGCAATCCATCAATGGGTTGTTCGAACAGGCTGCGCACCGTGGCACCGGGCGTGCCTTCCCAGTGGCCCTTGGGCATCACCACCAGCACTTCGCCCTGCCCGCCGCTGGCCTCCGGAAGACGTTCCTGCTTCGTGCCACAGGCGAACAGGATAAGCGCAAGTAACAGGAAGGGGAGTGCAATGCGCATCAGCTGCGGGGTTGGGTCACCTTCAGCTTCAGGCCGGGCTTCAGGCCATCGCGCAGGCCCTCCGCGTTCAGGCGGCGCAGGTCCTCAACGGTAACGCCAGGGTGGCGCTGCGCGATGTTCCACAGCGTATCGCCGGGCTGCACGGTATAGTACGCGAAGTTCTCCGCCGCCCGGTCCGGGGCCGATCGTTCCGCAGAGGTGCTGCCCTGCGGACGTCCCACTTTCAGCTTCTGGCCCGCATGGATGCGGTCGCTCCGCAGGCCGTTCCAGCGCTTCAGGTCGCTTACGGATACGCCGTACTTGCGGGCAATGATGCCCAGTGATTCGCCGGAACGTACGGTATGTGTGCGTTGGGCGGCTGCAGGGGCGGCGGTCGCCACCGTGGCCGTGCTCGCGGGCAGCGGGGTGGCCTGTGCCGGCACGGCGTAGCGGAAATGGTCCTCGTTGGCCACGAACACACCGGCCGCCTCGCGAGGCATGTAGATGGTCATGGGTTGGGCAATGTCCGGCACCACGCCCAGCTTGAAGGTGGGGTTCAGGGCCTGCAGCTCTTCATAGGAAGCGCCCGTGAGCTTCGCCACCGATTGCAGGTCCAGCCGATAGCACACCTGCAGGGTATCCACCTCGTAGGCGCAGTAGGTGGGTGCCACGGGATACAGGTTGTGGTCCGCATGGTGGGCGAACAGGTAGTTCACCGCAATAAAGGCCGGCACATAACCGCGGGTCTCGCGTGGCAGGTGATCGTAGATCTTCCAGTAATCCTTGTGGCCGCCACTGCGCCGGATCGCCTTGTTCACGTTGCCGGGTCCACAGTTATAGGCCGCCAGCGCCATTTCCCAACTGTCGTAGAGGCTGTGGAGGTACTTTAGGTACTTGCAGGCGGCATCGGTGCTCAGGTACACATCGTGGCGCTCGTCGATGTAGCTGTCCACGTCCAGCCCGTACATCTTGCCGGTGGGCAGCATGAACTGCCACAGGCCCACGGCCCCGGCGCGGCTTCGGGCGGCGGGGTTCAGGGCGCTTTCCACCACGGCCAGGTACTTCAGCTCCAATGGCATTTTGTGCCGGTCCAGGGCCTCCTCGAACACCGGGAAGTACAGCTCGGCCAGGCCCAGCATGCGCGACGACAGTTCCCGCTTGCGGATGGTGTAGAGGTCGATGTAGGCCTGCACCGGGGCGTTGTAGGTAAGGTCGAAGGGCGTGCGGTCATCCAGCACACGCAGGCGCTCGCTCACCGCGGTGGCGCTCCATGCGGGGATGTGCTCGGCCGGGTAGCCGTGCACATTGTGGTGGGCCGTATCGGTGGTGAAGGTGGAGTGCTTGATCCACGGGAGCTGGGCCAGGTCATCAAGGCGCTGCACCACCGGGTCGTCGGCGGTCAGGCGAACGGCATCATCCGGCTGGGCCACAGCGCTTTGCGCCACGAACGGCAAGGCCAGCCAAAGGTGTCGGAACGGGAACTGCATGGCGCCGAAATTACCGTTAATACGCAGGGTGGCGGGCGCTTGGTATGTGCGGCCCACCAACAGCCAACTGTGGGAATGGCGATGCCAGATCCCCTTGGGTACTGGCGCTACTCCACCACCACCCGCTCGTAGCAACTGCCCTCCTTGCTGGTAAAGCGCAGCACATAGGTGCCCGCCCCAAAGCGCGTTAGGTCCACTTCCTCGGTGGCTTTGCCCTGGGGCAAGGGCCGTTGGAAGAGCAACTTGCCCATGGTATCGTACACGCTGTAGTAGCTCTCGGCCATCAGGGGGTCGGCGAAG
>JBEICT010000130.1:0-9294 GCA_040383865.1 Flavobacteriales bacterium
CTCGTTCATCTCCACCATGAACGTGCTCTCGCCCGAGGCCAGGTTGTCCGAGGCCCCCACCCGTGTGAACACGCGGTCCACCATACCAATGGTCGCACCACGGCAGGGCACGTAGCTTCCGGTCTGGGCCATCAGAACGATCAATGCGGTCTGGCGCAGAAGCGCCGACTTACCGCTCATGTTCGGACCGGTGATCACGACCAACTGGCGGTCATCAGGGTCCAATAACAGGTCGTTGGCCACGTAGGGCGCATCGGGTGGCAGCTGCTGCTCGATCACCGGATGCCGACCTTCCCGGACGTCCAGCGTTCGGCCCTTGTCGATCACAGGACGACAATAGCCATGTGCCTGTGCTGCCCGTGCGAAACCGAGCAGTACGTCCATGGCGGCCAACGCCGCGGCGGTCCGTTGCACGGGGCCGATCTCCTGCACCGTGGCCTCCACCAGTGTCTGCACCAGTTCCGCCTCCAGGGTGAGAATGCGCTCTTCCGCTCCGAGGATGCGCTCCTCCAAGGTCTTCAGTTCGTCCGTGATGTAGCGTTCGGCATTCACCAGGGTCTGCTTGCGCACCCACTCCTCCGGCACTTTGTCCTTGTGCGTGTTCCGCACTTCGAGGTAGTAGCCGAACACGTTGTTATAGCCCACTTTCAAGGACGATATGCCTGTGCGTTCGCTTTCCCGTTGCTGCACGTTCAGCAGCAGGTCCTTGGCATGTGCGGAAAGGTGCCGCAGTTCATCCAGTTCCGGGCTCACGCCGGTACGAACCACACCACCCTTCTGGATGTTCACCGGCGTGGTCGGTTCAATGGTGTTGGCTATACGGGCCGAGAGGTCCATGGGAGGCACCACCGTTGCTGCCATTTCACGCAAGGCGGATGCCGCGGAGACCAGGCCGGTAGAGATCCGCGAAGCGGCCTCCAACGCGTGGTGCAGTTGAAGCAATTCCCTGGGGTTGATGCGCCCTGCGGCGGCCTTGCCGGCAAGGCGTTCCAGATCGCCGATATGACCGAGCTGCTCGGTGAGCAGTTCAGCAGGGCCGCTCTCTTCGATCAATGCTTGCACCACGTCCTGCCTTTGTGCGATCTCCTGGACGTCGAGCAGGGGGAACAACAGCCAACGGCGAAGCAGACGGGAACCCATGGGCGTGGTGCATCGGTCCAGCGCTTGCAGCAATGTCCGGCCTCCTTCGTTCACCGGGCTGACCAGTTCGAGGTTTCGCACGGTGAACCGGTCGAGCGCTACATGTGTGGAAGGTCGCAGCCACGCGATGCGTGTGATGTGCGCCAGCCGATCGTGACGCGTTTCGCCAGGTAGTGCAGCACCGCTCCGGCGGCGCGCTGTCCCAAGGTCAGGTCCTCAATGCCAAAACCTTTCAGGGAAAGCGTGGAGAATTGGCGCAACAGCCGTTCGCGCGCAATGTCGTCGGTGAACGCCCATTCATCCAGTACATGTGTGTGGAACCGCTCAATACATGTGGCGATCACCGGGTCCAGCCGACCACGAGGTACCAGCAATTCCTTGGGGCCGTGGCTGTCCAGCAGTTTCAGCACTTGATCGCAGTCCTCTTCGGCCACCATGAACTCGCCCGTGGTTACGTCCAGTAGCGCTAATCCACAGCGATCCCCTTGCACGGTAATGGCTGCCAACCAGTGGTTCTCGCGCTGTTCGATCACTTGGTCATTGAACGACACGCCGGGCGTGACCACCTCGGTGATGCCTCTCTTGACCACTCCTTTGGCCTGTTTGGGGTCCTCCAGTTGGTCGCAGATGGCAACCCGCAATCCGGCACGTACCAGACGGGGCAGATAGGTGTCCAGCGAATGGTGGGGGAATCCGGCCAGTTCCATTTCCACGCTGCCCCCATTGTTCCGTTTGGTGAGGGTGATGCCCAGGACCTTGGACGCCTTTACCGCATCACTTCCGAAGGTCTCGTAGAAGTCGCCTACGCGGAAGAGGAGCAAGGCATCTGGATGCTGCCCCTTGATGCGCGAATACTGTTGCATCAAGGGCGTTTCGGATGCGCCGGACTTGCTCATGATCGATGTGGGGATGTGCGCCTATTTTCGCGGGCCGCCAAGTTAAGTCCGCCTCACTGGCGCTACCATCGTTCACCATCTGCGTTCTGCACATCTTCCCAACATGTCCGCCAACGACCGCAAGCTCACCATGGACGAACTCGGGCGGGTAGCCCCGGCTGATTATCGCGGGCTGCATGGTCGTTCGATAGTGGTGGTATTGGACGATGTGCGCAGCCGGCACAATGTGGGTTCCATATTTCGCACTGCCGATGGGTTCGGTGCCGCGCGGATCGTATTATGCGGGTTCACGCCATTGCCGCCGCACCGTGAGATCGAAAAGACCGCTCTCGGTGCCACGTTGAGCGTGCCGTGGGAGCATGCGCCGGACGCTGCCGAGGCAGTGCGTGTGCTACAAGCCGAAGGCTACCGGGTGTTGGCTGTCGAGCAGACCCTTGAGGCCCTTGCCATCGATCAGGTGGAAAGGGACGGGCGCCCGTTGGCCTTGGTGCTGGGCAACGAGGTGGAGGGGGTCTCCAATGCGGTCATACAAGCCTGCGATGGTTGTGTGGTCATTCCCCAACATGGCAGCAAACACTCTCTGAACGTATCGGTGTGCGCGGGTGTGGTGCTGTGGTGGGCCTCCTCCAAAGACTTGTGTAACCCGGTCGATCAATGACCGTAGAAAGGCAACCTTGGCCCGTGTTCACGTCTTCCTTATCGGTATGAGCGGAACCACACAACCATTGGTGGAAAGGAAACCTTCTATATTTGGCTGCCCCGGAAAAGCTTCCATGTCACAGAACAGGTACCGTTCCTTCGTCCTTGCCATGCTCCTCGGAGTGTTGGGTTGGGGCCCGGTGGCGGCCCAATATTTCCGCCAATCCAGCTACTGGAAGACCCACCGGAAAGAGGTTGAGTTCGGCTTCGGTATTTCCAATTTTCTCGGTGAATTGGGAGGTCGCAACCAGATCGGTTCGCCATTCCTTTGGGACCTTGAACTGAGCAAGACGCGGCCTGCTGTAAGCCTCGGTTATCGCTATCATTTGGCGCGCAAAGTGGCACTTCGCGGTCGACTGACATACGGCGTTCTGGCCGGTAATGACAACCTTACGGAAGAGCCGTTCCGCCAGAACCGCAATCTGAACTTCAAATCGGATGTGTTCGAAGGTTCGATGGTGATCGAACTTCACTTCTATCGCGAGGAATTGGGTCACGTGTACGATCTCCGGGGCGTTAAGGGGACGAAATCCTCGCGTGTCGGACTGTATGCGTTCGCTGGTATTGGGGGGTTCTACTTCGACCCACGCACCCAGTTCAACAACAGCTGGGTGCGCCTCCAGCCACTGAGCACCGAGGGACAGGGTCTTACGGGTGGTGCTGAGGAATACAGCAACTATGGTTTCTGCATCCCTATGGGCTTTGGTCTTCGCAAGGCTTTCAGCAAGGCCATCAGCGCAGGTATCGAGATCCAGTACACCAAGACATTCACCGACTACATCGATGATGTGAGCGGTTCTTACTACGACCCTGCAGCATTGCTTGCGGCACGAGGACCTGAGGCCGTCTATCTCGCCGATCCAAGTTTGGGCCTGATCCCTGGACAGACCAATGTTGGCCAGCAGCGCGGAGACCCCACCGACCTGGATGCTTATCTGTTCCTGAAGGCTCAGGTGCACTATAAGTTGTATAGGTACCGTAGCGGTTCCAAGAAGTACCGGGCCCGGATCCGCCGTCAGAAGATCGTGTTCTGATCGGTCCGTGGCCCACTGTGGCCATGCGCTCCGTCTTGTTTCACAACGGTCCTGGTCGAACGACCGCCCATGTCGGTTCAGCCTTCGATCACCGTCAGCTTCGCGAAGCGCAACAGCAACTGCTTCTGTCCCGCACTGGGGAAGAAGATCGTGGCCTTCAGGTCCGGAGCGTTGCCTTCCACTTTCAGCACTTTGCCCTTGCCAAAGCGCTCGTGTTCCACGGTCATGCCTTCATTGATCGCAGGAGCGGCACCGCCCAAGGTGCTGGTGGCCTCCAACGGGGTGCCTGTGGTACTGATGCGTTTGAGGTTCTTGCCTGGCACTTGTGAAGGAGCGGCGGCCGGTGAGGGAGCGGCGGGGCGGCCCGTGGGCCGCTGAATGCCTGGCGCAGAACGCTCCCGGCCATACACGGGTCTGGACGAGCGGTCGTCACCGGGGCTGCGTTCCTGGCCTGTGCTTGTTCGCGCCCAAGGTGGAGTGGAGCTCATGTTCCCGCTGAACGCAGCACGCTCGCTGGTGCGCGGCATTTCCAGGTACTTCTCGTCGATCTCCTCAATGAACCGGCTGGGTTCGCTGGCAGTAAGGTTGCCCCACTTGTAGCGGCTCATGGCATAGCTCAGCGTGCAGCGTTTTTCGGCTCGCGTCAAGGCGACATAGAATAGCCGCCGCTCTTCTTCCAGATCGGCCCTGCTCTGCACGGCCATCAGGTTGGGGAAGAGGTCCTCCTCCAGGCCCACCACATGCACATGGGGGAATTCCAGCCCCTTGGCCGCGTGGATGGTCATCAGGCTTACGCGGTCCGTATCGTTGGGGTCCTCGTTGTCCGCATCGGTCAGCAACGCTACGTCGATCAGGAAGTCGCTCAACGTGCGTGGAACATCACTGCTTTCCGCATCGCGGTCGCTGAACTCCTTCATGCCGGCGAGCAGTTCCTGGATGTTCTCGTAGCGGCTGATCCCTTCGGGGGTCTTGTCCGTGAACAGCTCCTTGAGTATGCCGGTGCGGCGCGCGATCTCCTCGCCCAGCACGGCAGCACTGTGCGTGGGCAGTTGGGCCTGAAAGCCCTGTATCATCAGCACGAACTCGGCCAGGGCCTTCCGCGTACCGCCGTGAACGTCCACCAGTTGCGCCTGTTCGGTCAGCAGGTCCCAGATGGACGTGGACTGCGCTGCGCTGGTCACCAGCAGCTTGTCCACCGTGGTCTGCCCGATGCCGCGCGTGGGGTAGTTGATCACCCGCTTCAGGGCTTCCTCGTCGCGCGGGTTGCACACGAGGCGGAAGTAGGCGATGAGGTCCTTGATCTCCTTGCGCTGGTAGAAACTAAGTCCACCATAGATGCGGTAAGGGATGTTGAGCTTGCGCAGCGACTCCTCCATGCTGCGGCTCTGGGCGTTGGTGCGGTATAGTATGGCGAAGCCTTTGTTCGGCACCTGCTGCTGCATGCGTGTCTCGAAGATGCTGTGCGCCACGAAGGCGCCCTCCTCGTTGTCGCTCAGCGCACGGTGTACGCGGATGCGCTCGCCCTCCACATTGTCCGTCCAGATCGTCTTCTTGATCTGGTCCTTGTTCTTTTCGATCAGCGAGTTCGCCGCACCCACGATGGTCTTGGTGCTGCGGTAGTTCTGCTCCAGCTTGAAGAGCTGGTGGTCCGGGTAGTCGCTCCGAAAGTTGAGGATGTTCTGGATGTTGGCGCCGCGAAAGGCATAGATGCTTTGGCTGTCGTCGCCCACAACGGTCAGGTTCTCGTGCCGGGCGGCCAGCGTCTTCACAATGTTATACTGCACCAGGTTGGTGTCCTGGTACTCATCCACCAGAATGTACTGGAAGCGGTTCTGGTATTTCAACATCGCCTCCGGATGGTCGCGGAACAGCAGGGCGGTGTTGTACAACAGGTCGTCGAAGTCCATGGCACCTGCGCGGAAGCACTTCTCTGCGTAGGCTTTGTACAGTTCACCCATGCGCTCGCGGCCCACGGCGGCATCTCCGGCCATCAGTTCGGCATTGGCCAGGTATTCCAGCGGCCCGATCAGGTTGTTCTTGGCAATGCTGATGCGGCCATGCACCTGGTTGGGCTTGTACAGTTTGTCGTCCAACTGCCACTCCTTCAGGATGCCCTTGATCACACTACGGCTGTCATCGCTGTCGTAGATGGTGAAGTCCTTGGGGTAGCCCAGCTTGTCGGCCTCGGCGCGCAGGATGCGGGCGAACACGCTGTGGAAGGTGCCCATCCAGAGGTTGCGCGCTTCCGTGCTTCCCTGACCGCCCAGGATCTTCCCGATCCGTTCCTTCATCTCCTTGGCGGCTTTGTTGGTGAAGGTGAGGGCCAGTATACGGAAGGGGTCCACGCCTTTGGCGGCCATCAGGTGGGCGATGCGCACAGTGAGCACGCGCGTTTTACCGCTACCGGCACCGGCGATCACCATCGTGGGTCCATCGGTGTTCTCCACCGCCGCACGTTGCGCCGGGTTCAGTCCTTCCAAGTAATTCATGGGAAGCGACAAAGTTAGCTGGGGTAACGGGGAGGCATGGAGCGGGATATCAACATCAGCCCTGCTTCGGCGACAGGGGACCGGGCCACCGCGATCGTGGGGTCCGGGCGGATGGATCGCCGGACGGCGTGTGTGCGATCGTCAGTTCGGCTTGTAGATCGCGGCCCTGGCATGTCCCGTCATCGTCAGTCGTCGCTGGGCCACTGCCTCCCGCAGATCGCGCGTTGCCGTGGCCGTGCTTAGCTCCGGGAAGAAGGTGAGGTAGTCCTTGCGCCGGAACGGCCGGGCACCTCGCTGCTGCATGAAAGCGGCCATTCGGTCGGGGGCCTTGCGCACCGGATCGGGTTCGGCGAGCAGTTCGGCCAGGGCCTCGTCCATGCGTTCCAACAGGTATACGATGAACCCGCCACAATCGCCACGCCGGTCGGCGTATTCCAGCGAAGCATGGTAGGCGGGCTCGGCTTGTAGAATGAAGGCCTCGACGGGCAGGTAGGCGAACACGTCCCAATGACGCATCAGCAGTCGTTTCTGCCACAGCCTGGCCAGACGTCCGTTACCAGCAGCGAATGGTCGCAGGTACACCAGACCGAAGTGGAGCACACAGCTGGTCAGCAGGGGAGGGAAGTCGTCTTCTTCCGCATAGCGTAGGAGGTCCTGAACGGCGGCGGGGAGGTCATGGGCGCTCGCGGTACGCAGGGGTTGAGGGTCTCCATAGAGCACGTCCATGGGTCCGGTTCGGAAGTGGCCGGCATCCATGGCCAGGCCATGCATCAGGACGGCGTGCGCCTGACGCAGGTCGTTGGCGAAGAAGGGGTCGAGGTCGGGCAGGATCTCCAGTACCCGGTGGGTGTTCACGACCTCCAGGTCGGCCGGGCCGCTCACCGAGGCCGGACGCGCAACCAGTTCGGCCACAGGGAGCATGTCCACGGCACCGCCCTCAATGGCCAGGGTGGCATGCACGCTGCTTACCCGGTACGCCTTTTCCAGTTCGGGCGGACAACGATGCAGGTGCCGGGCATGCACTTCGCCCAGTCGATGGTGGATGGTGGCCACCAGGTTGAGCATCCGGGGGTCGATGGAGTAGTAGGTGATGCTGCCGAGGTCCATTTTTAAGATCAAATGATCTGAACAAAGATAGGATCGGCCATGCCTTCTGCATACGATGGATTGCTCGGTCGGGGTGTTCGTAGCCCTCCTTAAGGCGTGTCGGCATGATGGTTAATTCTGTGAAATACAGCGAATAATGATAGGTGTGGAGTGCTCTGGGGATCGAGTTTGCGGGGTGGCAGATGGATGGCTGGGCCACTTTTTCATTCACCATTGGGTGTTGGAAAAGAGGATCTACGTACCTTCGCAGCCCGTTTTCGCCAAGGAATGCGCGGAAACGCCTGACAGCCAAGACGAAAGGAGCACATGCCAACGATCCAACAGCTGATCCGCAAGGGCCGCGAGAACCCTGAGTACAAGAGCAAGTCGGTCGCACTGACCCGCTGCCCTCAGCGCCGCGGCGTATGCACCAAGGTGTACACCACCACCCCGAAGAAGCCGAACTCGGCCCTTCGCAAGGTGGCCAAAGTGCGCCTGGTGAACGGTTATGAGGTCATCGCCTACATCGGAGGCGAGGGCCACAACCTCCAAGAGCACAGCATCGTGCTGGTGCGCGGTGGTCGTGTGAAGGACCTGCCCGGTGTGAAGTACCACATCGTGCGTGGTGTTCTCGATACCTCCGGTGTGGAGGGTCGCAACCAGCGTCGTTCCAAGTACGGCACCAAGCGTCCGAAGCCCGGACAGGCGCCTGCCAAGAAGAAGAAGTAAGCGTTCACGGATAGCGTAAACGAGCCATGCGTAAGAAAGCAGTCAAGCACACGACCCTGCCCGATCCCAAGTTCGGTGATCAGCAGGTGACCAAGTTCGTGAACAACCTGATGTACGACGGCAAGAAGAGCAAGTCGTTCGACATCTTCTACAACGCCATCGACATCGTTGCCGAGAAGAGCGGGGAGGACGGTCTGGAGGTGTTCCGCAAGGCCCTCACGAACGTAACGCCCCAAGTCGAAGTGCGCACCCGTCGTGTGGGTGGTGCCAACTTCCAGATCCCCCAGGCCGTGCGCGAGGACCGCAAGAAGAGCCTGGCGATGAAGTGGCTCATCGGTTATGCCCGCGGTCGTAACGAGCGCAGCATGGCCATGAAGCTGGCCAATGAGATCCTGGCCGCCTCGAAGGAGGAGGGTGCCGCCTTCAAGAAAAAGGAGGAGGTGCACAAGATGGCAGAGGCGAACAAGGCATTCAGCCACTTCCGTTTCTGATAACCGACGGTAGAGAGAACGAGCAATGGCCAAGAGGGACCTCAAATTCACGCGCAACATCGGCATCATGGCGCACATTGATGCCGGGAAGACCACCACTTCCGAGCGCATCCTGTACTACACCGGTCTTGTTCACAAGATCGGCGAGGTGCACGACGGTGCGGCCACCATGGACTGGATGGAGCAGGAGCAGGAGCGTGGCATCACCATCACCAGTGCCGCCACCACCACCAGCTGGAACTACCGTGGCGACAAGTACAAGATCAACCTGATCGATACCCCGGGCCACGTGGACTTCACCGTGGAGGTGGAGCGCAGCCTGCGTGTGCTCGATGGAGCTGTTGCGCTGTTCTGTGCTGTGGGTGGCGTTGAGCCCCAGAGCGAGACGGTATGGCGCCAGGCCAACAAGTACAAGGTTCCCCGCATCGGCTTCGTCAACAAGATGGACCGCAGCGGTGCCGACTTCTTCAATGTGGTGAAGCAGATCCGCGAGCGTCTGGGCGCGAACCCGGTCCCCCTGCAAGTGCCCATCGGCGCTGAGGCGGATTTCAAAGGCGTGGTGGACCTGATCAACAACCGCGGCATGGTGTGGAACGAGGCCGACCAGGGCATGACCTGGAACGAGGTCGCGATCCCCGCCGACATGGTGGAGACCGTGAAGGAGTGGCGCGACAAGCTGATCGAGGCCGTGGCCGAGAGCGACGACAAGTTGATGGAGAAGTACTTCGCC
>JBEICT010000131.1:0-9279 GCA_040383865.1 Flavobacteriales bacterium
CATGGCCTGCGCTGCTGCTGTTGGCCAGTGCTGTGCCCTTCTACCTGCAACGTGCTCGCACCCAGGGCGGGTCCATCGGCTTCTGGTGGCTCAGCCTGTTCATGGCGTTGGCACTGGGCAGCATGGCACAGCTCTTCTACCGCGAATGGAGCGCCTTGCACGTGGTGGCCATGGTGGCATTGGCCGCGGCCTACACGCTGGTGCCCTGGCTGCACAGCGACAGAACACTGCGCACGTGGCCATGGGTATTGGTGGGCGCTTCAACGCAGCTATGCATCTTCTTCGCCTTCAGTTTCCGGGAGGTGTGGCGCGAGATGATGGAGGAAATGAACCGAAGCGTTGGCGAGGATGTTGTTCCCCTCTCCTTGTTGCTGGCCACCAGCGTGGCCATCTACGCCATTACCGCGCTACGCAGGCGCCTGCTGGAACGCTGGCCCTACCCCGAAGGCTTCCTGCTCTTTGTGGTGGCCTTCGTGGTGGCGCTGGTCTCGCCCGCTGCGGCCGCCATCCTGATGAACCTGGCCCTGTTGGGCATGGGCGTGGTCACCGTGCGGCACGGCATTGAGCAGGGATCATTGAAGCGCATGAACCTTGGTCTCGCGATGCTGAGCCTCACCATCCTGCTCCGCTTCTTCGATACGGACCTGAGCTTCGTGGTGCGCGGCCTCGTGTTCATTGCCATCGGGGCTGGATTCCTGTACATGAACCTGCGCCTGGTGCGCCAACGGCAACGCGATGGGAACACGCACTAAATGGCTGGCCTTCGGGTTGATGGCGCTCTTCCAACTGGCACTGCCCGGGTGGATGATCATCGGGCACGAACGGGTGCTGCAACAGGGCGAGGTCTACCTGTTCCGCACGGCACCCATCGACCCCCGCGACCCCTTCCGTGGTGAATACGTGCAGCTGGACTTTGAGGCGGAGACCGGCAATTGGTCTATGCCCGGCGCGACCGCCGCCTATCAGGAGAACGTGGCCTACGGCCTGCTGGAGCGCGATGCGGATGGATTCGCGCGCATCGGCCAACTGCAAGGGAAAAGACCTGCGGAAGGGGCATTCATCAAGGTCCAGTTCATGACCTGGGGCAATGATGACGTGCAACGCGTGTCGCTGCCGTTCGACCGCTTCTACCTGGAGGAAGGAGATGGCGCCACGACGGAGAAGATGCTGCAACCCCAATGGAACAACGACACCTTGGTGCAACCACTTCCCGCCCATGCCGTGGTGCGCGTGCTGCACGGCGAGGCCGTGATCGAGGACCTGGTCGTGGGTGGCAAGTCCATACAGGTTTGGCTGGAGGAGGTGCCGACCGTGAAGTAGCAGAAGAGGACGGTCAGCGCTGAACCCCCTGCTCGCACGCTCGATCCTCCACCATGGCGATGCTGGCACCAATAGCGGCCATGGCCGGGGCGAACATCACGCCAAGGAACGGCAGCTTCATGAGCAAACTGAACAGCGCACCGTTGGCCAGCACGATGCCCATGCGATCGTTCACGGCGCGCACGCTCTCGCCGATGCGCATGCGGCGTCGCTCGAACACATAATCCACCATGGAGAAACCGTAGAAATAGGCCGAGACCAGGAACAACAGCACGAAGCTGATCGGCGAGAGAACAGGAACGAACAGCGTGGCAAGCCAGATCCCTACTGTAAAGCCCAGTTCCAGGAAACCGTTGCGCAAGGCGATGAGCGCACCGCGCAGGGCATCCTTCACCAGTTGCTGCATGCTGAAGGGGTGGCTGCGTCCGGTGAGCAACTCCTCCGTGCGTTCGCTCGCATAGGCCAGCATGGGCGATAGCAGGATGAGCACCAGGTACTTGTTCACCTTGAAGAGGACGTAGAGCACGGCCACCTTAAGCAGGATGAGCACGAACAGTTCGCGGGCACCGTTCAGGAAGGCCTTCAGATCGCTCCAAAGCGAGGCTTCCGCAGGGCCAACCGGCAGTTCGAGCCATGCGGCGAGCCAGGCCGACAGTTCGTTCACCGGCCCTTGCACGGCTTGGAAGAACAGGTAGACGAGCAGCGCGAACAGCACGGTGGGCGCGATGAACATCCAGCCCATGCCGTGGCGCAGGGCGAAGCCGAAGGCCCGCAGGAAACCGGATAGTCCGAGACGCAGATCGTGCAACATGATGGCCAAAGATGCGCTGCCGGATGACGTGTGCGCGGCAAGATCCATGAACGGCGATGGACATGCGGACCGCGCGGAAGCGGCGGGCTACCTTTGTCCTTTGACGACGACCGTATGGAACTGGACGCCCTCACCGCCCTCTCACCGATCGATGGACGCTACCGCGACCGCACCCGCAACCTGGCCCGCTGGTTCAGCGAACAGGCCCTGATGCGCTACCGACTGCGCGTGGAACTGGACTACTTCAACTTCCTCTGCGAACTGCCGCTGCCCGAGCTCGCCGGCACCGATACGGCCCGGACCAATACGCTCCGCAAACGCATTGACGAACTGAGCACCAGTGATGCCCAGCACATCAAGGACATCGAGAAGGTGACCAACCACGATGTGAAGGCCGTCGAGTACTTCCTCAAGGAGCGGCTCGAAGAGGCCGGACTATCGGCACAGAAGGAGTTCGTGCATTTCGCGCTCACCAGCCAGGACATCAACAACACGGCCCTGCCCCTGCTGGTGAAGGACTTCGTGCAGGAGATGTACGTGCCCGCACTGATCACCCTGAAGGACCAGTTGCACGGTTTCGCGCTGGAATGGTCGAACGTGCCCATGCTGGCGCGCACCCATGGCCAGCCCGCCTCCCCCACCCGCCTGGGCAAGGAGCTGCAGGTGTTCGTGGAGCGCCTGGACCGCCAGTTGAAGCAATTGCGCGATATGCCGTTCAGCGGCAAGTTCGGCGGTGCCACGGGCAACTTCAATGCGCACCACGCGGCCTATCCCGAGCTGGACTGGGTGAAACTCGCCGACCGTTTCCTCGAGGAAAAACTGGGCCTGCGCCGCCAGCAGTTCACCACGCAGATCGACCAGTACGACGACCTCGCGGCCCTGTTCGATGCCATGCGGCGCGTGAACACCATCCTGATCGACCTGTGCCGCGATGTGTGGCAATACATCAGCATGGACTACTTCCGCCAGCGGATCAAGGCGGGCGAGATCGGCAGCAGCGCCATGCCGCACAAGGTGAATCCCATCGACTTCGAGAACGCCGAAGGCAACCTGGGCATGGCCAACGCCGTTTTCGGTTTCCTCAGCGAGAAGCTGCCCATCAGCCGCCTGCAACGCGACCTTACCGACAGCACCGTGACCCGCAACATCGGCGTGCCCATGGCGCACACCATGATCGCGCTCGATGCCATCCGCAAAGGACTGGGCAAGTTGCTGTTGAACGAGGGCGCCATCAAGCGCGACCTCGATTCGCAGTGGGCCGTGGTGGCCGAAGGCATCCAGACCATCCTGCGCCGTGCCGGCTATCCGCAGCCGTATGAGCGCCTGAAGGACCTGACGCGCGGCAAGGAACGCATCACGCAGCAGGACATCGCCACCTTCATTGATGGCCTCGACGTTGCGGCGGATGTGAAGGAACGCCTGCTGCAGTTGACCCCGCACAATTACACGGGCATCGACCTGCTGGGGCGCGTGCTGCCCTGAACACATTGCGCCCATGATCGCACGCATGTGGCACGTGCTCTCGGCACGCTGGTTCAGATGGGGAGCGCTGGCCACTCTCATGCTCATGCTGTTCAGCTTGTGGTGGTGCGACCGGCAGGTGAGGCAACGGACCAGCGCCTTTCTGTACGACAGGGTGGAAGCCGTACCACATGAGCGCGTGGGCGTGGTGCTCGGCACCTCACAGCGAAGCCGTGGCGGCGGGCCGAACCACTATTTCGTGAACCGCATGGAGGCTGCGGCCGCGCTCTATCACGCCGGCAAAGTGGACCACCTGCTGCTCAGTGGGGATAATCGTTACTTGAACTACAACGAGCCGTGGGCCATGCGCAAGGCGTTGATCGCGGCAGGTGTGGACAGCTCGCACATCACGCTCGACTTTGCCGGTTTCCGCACGCTGGATTCCATGGTGCGTGCGAAAGAGGTCTTCGGACAGCAGCGGTTCATCGTCATCAGTCAACGCTTCCACAACGAGCGTGCGGTCTTCATTGCACGCGGGCTGGGCATCGAGGCCGTGGGCTACAATGCCCGGGATGTGGGCACAGCGCACGGACTTCGCACCATGCTGCGCGAACGTTTGGCGCGCGTGAAGGTGTACCTCGATGCACTGCTGGGCGTTCAGCCGCACTTCCTTGGCGAACCCGTGGTGATCGGCGAGCAGCACTTCCCGGGCGATCATCCACCGCTGGTCCCCGAGGCACAAGCCCGCTGATCAAATACCGAACTCCACCTGGAACATGGCGGTCCAGGAGTTCCCTGGCGCGTCGAGCTCCATGTGACGCTGCTGCCAGCGATAACCGCCGTACAACTGGAGCTTGATGCGGTGTCCATTCAGGTATTTCGTGGAGCCCAGCAGGATCTCTTCAGTGGTCTTCACCAGGCTGCCCAGCGATGCATCGGGTATCACCTGTGTGTAACGCGAAGCGAGCTCGTACTTACTGCGGAAGAGCTTGCTCAACTGCACATTGAAGCCCGTTCCGACCTGCACGAACCGGACAGCATCACTCTCCGATACCGTAATGGGGTCGTTGGCACTGCGGTCGAAATACTCGGCCAGGATGCCCCACCCTTGGTGCTTCAGCATCATGTCGGCAATGAAGGTGGTCATGCTCCGGTTATCGTAAAGCGTGGGGCCTAATTGTCCCCCGGTGCGATAGGCGCGATCGTTGTAGCTATACGTTCCGGCCAAGCTCAATTTGGGGCGTGGCTCGAATTCCAGATCACCTTCGGAATAGTCTCCGCTCTTGGTGAACTTCCCCATTGGCAGCCATTCCAACCGGCCGGTGTAACACATGCCCGGATCACTTGGAGGCGCACCTCGACCGTCGCCAGAAGTGCATGCTCCCTTCAACTGGAATTCCTGCGACCCAGCGGGCAGTGTCCAATAGGCGAACACACCGAAATCACGGTCCAACGTATATGCCGCGTTGGCAAGGGACCGATCGGGGAATTGGAGGTTACCCGACGAGATCACGCGCTGACGGTTACCCGGCAACTTGCTCTGGCCAAAACCGAGATAGAACCGCTTGTTCAGGTGGTAGTACACCATGGCGTCGCGAACGATCTGCGGCGAACCCGACTCCAGATCAATATCCGAACCAGCGAACGACAACTGGATGTAATACTGGAACCTTCGCTCCAGCACGAACCCATCGAACCGCAAGCGAAGACGTCGTACCCGGGCATCCACCCTGGCCACATCCAGATCATCACCGCCCTCTGTGGTCAACCCCATCCGGCTCTGCATCCGGAAGCGGAGGTTCATCAGGAAAAGGGAGTCCTTGCTTATGCTGACCCCGTCCTTCACATCCAGGAGGGCGCGTTCATCCACTTCGGTCTGGGCGTGAACAACGCCCGGGAGGCTCAACAGCACCGCTGCCAGCACCCCAGTGATCAGGTTCCGGTACATCGCGGAGCAAATATGTGAAGCCTGCGTTAACTCAATGTGTTTTGAGCGTTCGCTGGTATACGACCAGGTCGTTCGCCGGAATATCGGTCATGCCCAGCGCGCGCATCTGCGAGATCAGCTGACCGCGATGCTGGGTACTGTGGTTCAGGCAATGCAATATGAGCTGCCAGGCCGGTTGCATGTGCGCGTTCCCCTTCAGGTCATGATAGGTCACGATCTCACGCAGGCGATCCTCCTCCAGCGCAAGGACCATCCCACGGAACCGTTCGGTGATGGGCAACAGTGAGCCGATCGAACGGTCCGTTGATGCTGGCCAAGTGGTGGAATTGCCGGTGATGCGGCCCCACCAGGTGTTCTCGGCATCGCGGATATGCAGCAAAGTGGCCCTGATCGTCGGGAAACTGCCTCCCGCTTCACGGTCCAGCAATTCATCCGGCACCTGCTGAAGCCGTTGTACATAGCGGCTGTTCGCCCATAGGTCATAGTTGGCGAGCTGATCAAGCAATTCCTTCATGGTGACGGAGGTGGATAACCTTGTTAAAAATAGGTGACCCACCTCCATCGATCAACGGAGCCGGTCCGTCGAACTTCGCAGGGACGACGACCACATGATCGCAACACTGTTCGGAAAGAAGAAGATCACCGAGGACAAGCTCGCGAACGCGTTCATCAACGCGATGCTGGAGCTCACGGCCGAAGGCTTCCCCACGATCGCTGCCGAGCTGAACGAATCGCCCGAGTTCGAGGTATCACCGGCGATCAAGGACGATGACGATATCGCCTTCGCCCTGATCGTACTGGCTGCCAACCTCATTGAGATGCAGCGCATTCTGGGCCCCGGCCTGGACAAACGCATGTTCGCACTGTCGATCTCCAAGTTCGCCCAGGCCATCGATGGTGACGCCACCACGGTGGAACGCCGTGTAAAGGAGATCCAAGGCCGTATGGACCGTCTGAACTTCCCCAGCAAGAACACGGTGTACGCCATGGGCAAGGTGCTGTTCCACGAATACGACCTGTTCTGCTTCCAGGACAGCTATTTCCGCGAGATGCGCGCCCCGAACCCCATCATCCTGAAGCGCCTGAACAGCCTGATGGGCTATTTCATCTGGAACTGGACCGAGGTGGTGGATCAGTACCGCGTGGTCTGATCCAATTCAACACGTTCGGAGTTCGCCGCCAGCGTTCACATGTGGAGCTGCTCCACGGCCATGTCCACGATCTGCTCGCCAATGGCCAGCGCTGCAGTGGCGGCCGGGGAAGGGGCATTGAGCACGTGAATGTGGTTCCCCTTGCGCTCGATGCGGAAATCATCCACCATGTTGCCGTCAGTGCCCAGTAGCATGGCTCGTACACCTGCACGGCCCGGCACGATATCGTCCATCGTAAGCGACGGCACCAGGCGCTGAAGGGTCTTCAGGAACAGGCGCTTGCTGAAGGCCCGACGGTACTCGTTGATACCATACCCCATGTTGCGGAAGAACAGCTTCCAGGTGCCTCCATAGGAAAGTGCATCGGCGGTATCGCGAAGGTCGAAGTCGGTCTTGCCGTAGCCTTCGCGCTTGAACGTGAACACCGCGTTGGGTCCGCACTCGATGCTGCCATCGGTCATGCGTGTGAAGTGTACGCCGAGGAACGGGAACCGTGGATCGGGCACGGGATAGATCAGGTGTTTCACCTTATGGCGACCCGCTTCGCTGAGCTCGTAGTAGTCGCCACGGAAGCCCACGATACGCTCCGGGAAGGAGACACCATCGCCCTTGGCCAGGCGATCGCTCTGCAGCCCTCCGCAAAAGATCGCGAACCGCGTGGAATGCTCGCCCTTGCTGGTGTGCACAATGCTGCGATCACCATCCTGTGCAATGCTGATGAACGCTTCGCCCAGGCTTACCCGGCTTTGCGGCTGGATGCCCAGGGCCACCTCGGCCATGCGTTCCGTGGCACCGCGAAAATCAATGATGCCCGTGCATCCCACGCGGATACCGGCAATGCCTCCACAATACGGTTCGATCTCCTTGATCTGGGCGGCATCCACACGCGTCATGCCCTCGATCCCATTGGCCATGCCCGTGTTGTAGATCTTCTCCAACCGGGGCAGTTCATCGACATCGGTGGCCACGATCAACTTGCCGCAGATGTCGTGCTTCACACCATGTTCCTTGGCAAAGGCCACCAGCTCGCGGCGCCCCTTCACGCAATTGCGCGCCTTGAAACTCCCCGGCTTGTAATAGATGCCACTATGAATGACACCGCTATTGTTGCCGGTCTGGTGGTCGGCCAGCGCCTGCTCCTTCTCGAGCAGCAGGATCCTCAACCCTGGTCGGCGGGTCTGCAGTTTGTACAAGGTGGCGGCACCGACGATGCCACCGCCCACGATGATGACATCCCAATCCGAGGTAGCGTGCATGCTTGATGAGTAAGCGCGGCGAAGGTACGCGGGCACCGCTCACTCTTCCTGCGGCAGCACCTCCACCTCGGCGCGCGGGACCATGATGAGCAGGATGAGGCCCACTACGAAGAAGCCACCGATGAAGACCACCGTGTTGCGCAGGTCGCCCGTCAATTGATAGACCAGGCCATAGGCGAAGGTCCCCAGCACCGTGCCCACATAGTAGCTCACATCGTAGAAGGAAAAGTACGAAGCATGGTCCATGGTGTCGGGCAGGAACTTGGCATAGGTACTGCGCGACAACGCCTGGCTGCCGCCCATGACCAGGCCCACACCACAGGCCAGCAGGTAGAACTCCCACGCCCAATGGATCCCATAGGCGGCCACACAGAGCACGATCCATATGCCGCAGCCCACGGTGAGTGCAGCAAGATTACCCCAGCCCTTGCTGATGCGCACGAAAAGGAACGCACCCAGTATGGCGACCAACTGAATGATCAGGATGCTGACGATCAGGCTCTGATCGCTGATGGGCACAACAGCGCCCAGTGCATCGTGATCGTTCACCTCTTCCTTGGCATAGGTGACCGCCAGGTACATGATGGTCTGAATGCCCATGTTGAACACGAAGAAGGCCATGAGATAGCTCTTCAACCGGCGGGTGGACCGCAACTGCCGCCACACCTTGCGTAGTTCCCGGTAGCCGTTCGCCCACACCTGCCCGGTGGGCTTTCGACCGTGCGGGTTGTCGGGCAGCACGCGGAACGAGAACTGTGCAAACCCCGCCCACCACAGCCCTACGGTGAGAAAGGTGATGCGCGCCGGCAGTCCATCCCGATCGGGGATCCCGAGCAAGGTGGTCTCTCCCCCGTCCGGGTTCAGTACCATAAGGAGGTTCAGCACGAGCAGGATCACGCTGCCCACATATCCCATGGTGTACCCCCGTGCACTGATCCGGTCATGGTCCTCGGGTGCCGCGATCTCCGGCAGGAAAGCGTCGTAGAAAATAAGGCTTCCACTAAAACCCACACAGGCCATCATCAGCAGGAACAGGCCCACCCACAGGTGTTCCAACCCGAAGAAGAACAAGCCGGCACAGGAAACCGCGCCCATGTAACAGAAGGCTTTCAGGAACGCCAGCTTGCGTCCGGTGTGGTCGGCTATTCCGCTCAGCAAGGGCGAGGTCAGTGCCACGATCAGGAAGCCTGCCGACAGCGCGTAGGAGTACAGGGATTGAGCAGGGATACCATACCGCTGCAACACCAGGTCCTTCGTACCCTCGTGCGTTATGGCCAAGTAAAAGACCGGAAAGACGGCCGTGGTGATGGTGAGCGAATAGACCGAATTGGC
>JBEICT010000132.1:0-9252 GCA_040383865.1 Flavobacteriales bacterium
CTGACCATTGGTATTGCCCCCGGCAACAGCACTGGCCCTCAGGACATCATCACCGCGCTGAACACCACCGTGAACCTGGCCGATGGCGAGACCTACGTGGTGGTGGCCAATGGTATTGTGAGCCCCACGGGCTACACCCCTGCCACGCCGTTCCAATTGTATGTGCAGGCCGCAGCACGTGAGACAGCCACCAGCGGTGCTGGCAACACGGATATCCTCGTGTTCCATGGTTGCACGGATGCCCCCGTGGTCGATGTGGCCGAGACCGCCGTACTGGGCGGCGCCACGATCGTGGACGATCTGGCCTACGGTGCCTTTGATGGTTACTTGGAAGTACCCACGCTGGACTTCACCCTGCAGGTGCAGACCGCTGATGGAACGCCCCTGCTGAACTACCTGGCCCCCCTGCAGACGCTCGGTCTGGAAGGTGCTGCCCTTACCGTGGTGGCCAGCGGATTCCTGGACCCCTCGGTGAACAGCAATGGTGCTGGTTTCGGCCTCTGGGTCGCCCTGCCCGACGGCGGTAACCTGGTGCAACTGCCCATCGCCACCTCCATCGCCGACAACTCCTTGATCAGCAATGTCACGGCATGGCCAAACCCTGCCAATGACCTGCTCACCGTCGATGTGGAGACCAGCGAGATGCTTCAGGCTGAAGTGCGCCTGACCGATATGACCGGTCGCGTGGTGCGCAACCTGGCCGGAAGCAGCCTGGCCAATGGTGCCAACCGTTTGGTGCTTGATGTGACCGGTCTCGCTACGGGCAGCTACTCGCTGAGCGTTGTGGGCGACCGCGCCATCCGCACCCTGCCTGTGCAGATCGTACGCTGATCCCTTCCGGAGATGGAAAAGCCCCCGCCGATCGGCGGGGGCTTTTCTTTTCCATATCGCGAACCTTCCTTCCAGTTCCCTGTTCTTCAATGTCGTTCCCTTATTCCGGAACGACCTACTTTCGACCACTACCATGGGCCCTTTCCCCAATCGGTACCAGATCCGCGACCTCGAGGAGTTCTCGGGGGTCAAGGCGCACACCATACGGATCTGGGAAAAGCGCTACGGGCTGCTTGAACCGTCGCGCACGGATACCAACATCCGGTACTATGGTGCCGAAGACCTCAAAACGATCCTGAACGTATCGTTCTTGAACCAGCATGGGTTCAAGATATCCAAGATCGCGGCCATGGACCGCGCCACCCGCGAACGGTTGGTGCAGGAAGTGGCCCTGACAAAGGATGAAGTCGGCGATGTGCTGAACACGTTGAAGATGGCCATGCTTGCCTTCAACGAGGATGAACTGATCCGGACCTCGGACCGGTTCGAACAAGCGCATGGTTTCAGGGCCTTGGTGGAGCGTATCTACGTGCCGTTGCTGGAACATATCGGCGTATTGTGGCAGACCAACTCCATCTGCCCCGCCCAAGAGCACTTCGTCAGCAACTTCATCCGGCACAAGATCATTCTGGCCACATACGCGCTGCCGAAGAACACTACGACCAATGGACTCACGCACGTGCTTTACTTGCCTGAGAACGAAATACATGAGCTGGGCCTGATCTACCTGAATTATATCCTTCGCTCGCTTGGCGACCGGACCGTTTACCTGGGCCAAAGCGTACCCCGGGAAGACCTGCGTCAGGTGTGCGATCTTCATCCCGGGCCTTTGAACCTGGTGAGCGTCCTGATGGCGAACCCTCCGGCCAGTGAGGTTCCGGACTATTTGAAGGAACTCCGGGAACTTGTGCCGGAGGAGCGAGTCACGTTCTGGATCACCGGAAGCCAACTGGCCAGGATCGAGAAGATGGATGTTCCACGCGGTATGCGGCTGCACCCCTCCTTGACCGCCCTGCTTCGATCCATAGACAGCGATCAGGCCTGAGGGAGCACTTTACCAGGGTTCATGATCCCTTGCGGGTCGAAGGCCTCCTTTACGGCCCGCATCAGGGCCAACTGCCGGGGATTGAATGCGATATCCATATAGGGCCTTTGGACCAGGCCGATGCCGTGCTCGCCACTGATGGTGCCGCCCAGTGAAACGGTCAATTCAAAGATCTCCCGTATGGCCTTGGGCAGTTCATGCTCCCAGAACGCATCGCGGAGATCGCCCTTGATGATGTTGACGTGGAGGTTGCCATCGCCCGCATGCCCATAGCACACGCTGGAGAATCCGTGGCGTGCACCGATCGCCTTCACGCCTTGTAACAACCGGGGCAGCTCGAAGCGCGGCACCACGGTATCCTCCTCCTTGTAGACACTGTGGGCCTTCACGCTGACCGGTACGCTGCGCCGCATACGCCAAAGGGCGTCCTTTTCGGGCGTGGTCTCTGCAAAGAGCACCTCGCCGCATTCATGCGCCTCCATCACCCCGAGAATGGTCTCGCAATCGCGCATCAGCAGATCGCCGTGGTCACCGTCCACTTCGATGAGCAGGTAGGCGCCGGGGTCAGCGCTCAACTGCGCTGGCAACCCATCGGTGAACCGCATGGTCCATGTGATGGCGTCGCGTTCCATGAACTCCAGGGTACTGGGTATGATCCCGGCCCTGAAGGTGGCACTGACCGCCTCGCAGGCCTTGATCGCACTGGCGAAGGGCACCAGCATCAAGCGGGTCTCCTTGGGCAGCGGCACCAACCGGAGAACGGCCTTGGTGATGATACCCAGCGTGCCTTCACTGCCCACCACCAAACGGGTAAGGTCGTATCCTGTGGAGTTCTTCAGGGTGTTGGCCCCGGTCCACACCACTTCGCCATCGGGCAACACCACTTCGAGGTTCAGGACGAAGTCGCGCGTCACACCGTACTTCACGGCCCTGGGACCACCGGCGTTCTCGGCCAGGTTGCCTCCAATGGTGCAGCTGCCGCGGCTCGATGGATCGGGCGGGTAGTACAATCCCTTTGAAGCCACCGCCTCCTGTAATACCTGGGTGATCACCCCTGGCTGCACGACCACCTGTAGGTTCTGCTCATCAATGCGTTCGATGGTGTTCATGCGGTCCAGCGAAAGGCCCACGCCACCATGCACACACAAGGCTCCTCCGCTCAGACCGGTACGTCCTCCGATCGGGGTGACGGGTATCTGGTGCTGGGCGCACAGCTTCACCACGGCGACCACCTCGGCCGTGCTCGTGGCGCGCACCACCACCTCTGGCGGATGCACCAGGTCTTCTGTCTCATCGTGGCCGTAGTGCTCCAGGTCCTCTCGGGATACCAGTACGTCACCATTACCGATCGCGTTGCGCAAACGCTCGATGAACGCCCCATCTACTCGCTGAAATACCATGGTGCGAAAGTAGCTGCGTAGCGGTCGCCATCTTTGTATCATGTCCAACGGACCATCGAGCTTGACGATCAAAGAGCGCCTGTACCGCATCATCTTCGGATCGGACACCCCGGCAGGCCGTCGGTTCGATGTGGCCCTGCTCTATCTGATCCTGATCAGTATGGCCTTGGTCATGCTGGAAAGTGTGCAGGAGGTGGAGCGGGATTGGGGCACATGGTTGCGCTCGGCCGAGTGGTCCATAACGGTCCTCTTCACAGTAGAGTACATCCTTCGCCTTTGGGTCTCACCGAAGCCCTGGCACTATGCGACCAGTTTCTTCGGCATCGTGGACCTGCTCGCCATCATTCCCACCTATCTAGGCATCCTCCTACCCGGGGCCGGATCGCTGACGCTGGTCCGCGCATTGCGGCTCGTACGTGTCTTCCGCATCCTCAACCTGTTGGAGTATGTCCGCGAGGCCCGGCTGCTGTTGCTCGCCTTGCTGGCCAGTCGGCACCGGATCATTGTGTTCATGCTCGCCGTGCTGGCCATGGTCACTGTGTTCGGCGCCATCATGTACGTGGTGGAGACACCCGAGTCCGGGTTCACAAGCATACCCCGCAGCATCTACTGGGCCATCGTTACGCTGACCACGGTGGGTTACGGCGACATCGCCCCGACAACCACACTGGGACAGACCATTGCCTCGGCCATCATGATCCTGGGCTACGCGATCATTGCCATACCAACGGGCATCGTGAGCGTGGAGCTCGCCCGTCAGAGCCGCGGAGGGGCGAAGAAGGGCTGTACCAACTGCGGGCGCACTGAGCACCCGGACGACGCACGCTACTGCGCCTCCTGCGGTAAACCGCTCTAGGTGAAGGTTGAACTCATTGCACCAAGGTGACGTGCCCAACGAAGTCGCGGGCGTCACCATCCCTTTCCACGATCACCTTCCACACGTAGACGTCGATAACGGGCTCCTGGCCTCCCACGCGGCCGTCCCATTCCGCATTGCGATCGGTGGTGCGGTAGATCTCCTTGCCCCATCGATCGAAGATCAGCAACGTGTAGTTCCATGCACTGAAGCCGTTCAACACCGGCCTGAACCCTTCATTGCGTCCATCGCCATTGGGACTGAACGCGTTGGGCACATACACCAACGGATCGGCCCGTACACCGATCACCTTGCAGGTGGTGTCCGGGCAACCAAGCTCGTTGATGGCCACCAGGCACGTGGTGAACGGACCGCCATCGGCAGGATACAGGTGCAACGGATGCACATCGGTACTGGTGGTGGCATCACCGAAGTCCCAGTTGTAGGTCACTGAGCCCTGGCTCTCGTTGTTGAACCGGACCGCATTGCGCACGTTGGCCACCGTGTCGGTAGTGAACGCTGCCGTTGGCGTCGGAAGCACCAGTACTGCTCCGGGCACAACCAAGGTATCTGCACACCCGCCGGCCCCTGTGGCGATCAGGGTCACGCTGTATGAACCCTCATTGGCGTAGGTGTGCTGGGGAGCGTCGGCCTGGGATGAGCTGCCATCGCCCAGGGTCCATTGATAGCTTAGTGCGTTCGTCGAGGTATTGGTGAACTGCACCGGGTATCGGGCGCATGCTGGCTGAGGTTGTACCGTGAAGGATGCATCGGGTGTAGGATGCACAATGAATTGCTGCGTGGCCACATGCTCACAGCCATACTGGTTGGTTGATGTGAGCGAGACCGTGTAGGTGCCCGGCGAAGCGAAGGTGATCGATGGTTCGTTCAGCGCCGATGTGCTTCCATTGCCCAGGTCCCAAGCGTAGCCTATCGCCGACTGCGAGTTGTTGATGGTCTGCACCGTAATGGGCGAGGTACAACTGGAGTAGGCCGATAGCTCGAACGCACTGGTGGGAAGCGGGAACGCCACCACGGGCATGCTCAAGGTGTCCGTGCAACCATTGATGTTCTCGGCGACCAGCGTTACTGTGTAGGTTCCCGCGCTGGTGTAGGTGTGCGTTGGTGTTGCGCTTCCAGCCGTATTGCCATCACCGAAGTTCCACTGGTAAAAACCAGCGCCGGAACTGCTGTTGGCGAAGTCGACCACCAGATCGATGCAGCCTGAGGCTGGCTGTGGGGTGAACGAGGCCACTGGCGTAGTGCCTACCGTTACCTGTTGCACCAAGGTGGCCGTGCAGCCATCGGGCGCCGAAGTGACGGTGAGCGATACGGGGTAGGTACCGCCGGTGGCATAGGCATGTTGCGGTGCCGACAGGATGGATCCCGCACCATCACCAAAGTCCCAACTAACACTGGCAGAGTTCGGTGTGGTGTTCGTGAAGGTGAAGAATTCCCCCGCGCAAACCGTGCTCGGCGTCGTCGTGAAGCTCACGTCCGGATAAGGAAGCACGGTGACCGTGGTGGCATACTGATCGAACCCGCAACCGAAAGCGGACAGTTCGATCACGTAGGTGCCAGCGTTCACGAAGGTGTGCGAAGGTGCTTCGGCAATGCTGAAGTTCCCATCACCGAACGACCACAAGAGAGCGGTATCGCCACTGCTGTAGTTGGTCAGGTCCACCGTGAGCGGACCACAACCCACCACCGGGTCCGTATTGAAAAAGGCCGTTACCTCGTTAGGCACCACACCGATCACCTGTAGGGCCGTATCGCTTCCACACTGGTTGGCCACGACCAAGGTGATCGTGTAGTAGACCGTGGAATCCACATCCACCAAGTAGGCATGCGTCACGATGGGACCGGGATCGCTGCTCGTACCGCCATCGCCGAAATCCCAAGTGAACGTGTCGGGCAAACCGTAGCTCGCATTGCCGAAAGGGACATCGCTGTAGGCGCAATGCAGGTTCACGTTCGGCCCGAAGACCGCCGTGGGGGAAGGGATGACAGTGACCGGCACACTGTCGCTGTCCGACCCACAGGCGTTCGTGGCCGTGAGGGTCACGTTGTAAACGGCGGCTTGCTGTGGATCGGGCGGAAAGGTGAAACTGCCGGGCCACTGGTTGGTACTGCTTCCAAGGCCGCCGAAGTCCCACACATAGGTCAGGCCATCGCCTAACGAGGTATTGTCCGGATCTACGGTCAGGGGGCCGCAGCCTTCATCGGTGCTGAGTGCCAATTGAGCTTGAGGCACATCCCAAACCTGTACCGTACTGTAAGTGGTATCGGAACAACCGGCTCCGGTAATGGCCACCAAGCGTACCGTGTAAATTCCAGTTGTTGTGTAGGTGTGCTGTGGCGACATCGCGAACGATACACCTCCGTCGCCGAAGTCCCACTCCGCACTTGTGGCACCAATGCTGGCATTCGCGAAGCCAAAGGACACACCGGCGCAAGCCACCGGCCCATTCGTGAAGTCGGCCACCGGCAGGGGTTGAACGGTCACGGTGGCCCCGTCGCTATTGCTGCAACCGCTGGCTGGATCGGTGTACAGATAGGTCACTGGGTTGCCGCCCGGTAAGGCCAGCAATGGATCGAACTCGCCGGTGATGGGGTCCACTCCCACCCCGCTCCATGTACCACCGGTTGGCGTAGCTGTCAGCACTTGCACACCACCATCGAGGCACACGCCGATATCGTTGCCCGCATCCACCACCGGTAGGTCGTTCACCACCACGGTCACCTGGTCCTGCAGCAAGCAGGTGCCCGTTCCAATGGAATAGGTCAAGGTATACGTCCCAGGTATCATCGTGGAAAGCACACCCGCAGGGCTCACCTGCGGTCCGCTCCAAGTACCGCCTACCGGGGTCGCGTTCAATTGCAACAAGCCACTTCCCACGCACACGGAATCATCTGGTCCAGCGTTGGCCGGTTCGTTCACGGGTTGTACATCCACCGTGGCCTGATCGCTCGCCGTGCATCCATTGGCATCAACGAAGGTGTAGGTGATCACATCACTGCCCACACCGGATGGCAGCAGTTCGTTCGACGCGTTGATGGTCATCCACCCTGCGCTCCATGATCCACCAGCAGGTGTGCCGCTCAACGGGTAAGGAATGGGCTGGTCGCAGAGCACCAGATCGGGCCCTGCGCTCACAATGGGTATGGCATTCACCGTGGCACTCACCGTGGCCGAGGAGATGCAACCGTTCGCGTTCTGATAGGTATAGGTGAGCACATGGGCACCCTGTGCCACAACTCCGGGATCGAAGCTCCATGGCGGACCGGTAACACCATTACCCATCCATGTCCCACCCGCTGGGTTCCCTACCAGGGTCACTGCCGCGGCATCGGCGCAGCGACTGAACGCAGGCATGACGTTGAGCAATGTTGCAGGAACCACGCTCACTTCTACTTGATCGCTCGTGGCGCATGTGCCGGTGCCATACGCGTAGGTCAGTGTGAAATTGCCGGTGGTATTGGGTGTATACCAACCTCCCGCAGCGGCTCCTGTCCATGTTCCTCCCGCTGGGGACCAGCCCTGCAATTGCACGGGCGAATTGCTCTGACAGACCGTGGTATCCGGCCCTGCACTGGCAAATTGCGGTACATCCTGCACGGTGATCGGGACCTGTGCCGTGCTGGTGCAACCGTTCGCGTTCACGTAGGTGTAGGTCAGCACGAACACACCCAATGAATCGGGTATTGGCGTGAACACACCACCAGCGGTAACCAGAGGTCCGCTCCAGGTGCCACCTGCTGGCGACGCGCCCGTGAGCGTGACGGGTACGGCCTGATCGCAGAAGGTCTGCGCGGTGCCAGCCGTTGTTGGCGTAGGCTGGTACACGGTCATGGTCACCGTGGTATTGCCAGGACAACCGCCCACATCTCCTGTAACCGTGTAGGTGGTGGTGACAGGTGGTGTGGCCGTGAAGGTCGGACCGGTGCCTACCAACGTGGATCCGATGTACCACTGGTAATTGCCCGCACCGCTCGCCGTGAAGGTTGCACTTCCACCATTGCAGACGGCAGCCGTATTGGGCGTGACCGATACCGTTGGAGCGGCCACCACCTGCACGTTCACCACGGTGGCAGGGCTTTGGCAACCGTTGCTGACCGCCACCACGGAATACTGACCGGCATTGGCAGCCGACGCGTTCGGAATGGTGAATGCCGCCTGGTTGGAGACCACGTTGCCACCCGGACCTGTCCATATGTAGCTCACTCCTGCCCCGCCGTTGGCCGTAAAGGAAATGGTCTGTCCAGCGCATACCGGACTGTTGCTCGATGCAGCGGGAGCAGCAGGTGCCGTGCCAATGGAAAGGTTTGCGTTGGAAGTGGCTTGTCCGCATGCATTCACCACAGTGAGTGATAGAGTGGGGTTTCCCGCATTCGCAAAACACACCTGCCCCGGTGACAGTGTGTTCGCATTGGCGGGACTTCCACCCGGGAGACTCCACACGTAACTGGTGATCGGCGCCCCGCAATCCTGCACCGTGGCCGAGGGTGTAACACATTGCCCGGCACAGATGCCGCTCAAGGCCGCCGTGCTCACCTGGGGTGGCGCATTCACCACGACCTGCTGCGTGATCGGAGGCACGTTGCAGGTATTCACCGCGCGGAATTGTACCGTGTAGGTGCCGGGTTGATCGAACAGAAAGTTCGGTAGGAACGCCGTGGAAGAAATGCTTGTGGCCGGACCTGTGGCACAGGATGATGCAGTGCCGTTCACATTCCACTGCCAGGTGGTCTGGCAGCTGTTCGGGCTGTTCGTCGAGTTGGTGGTGGTCACGTTCAGCGGAACACAACCTGTATTGGCGGAAAGCGTGAATGCAGGCACCGGATGTTCTTCCACGCAAATGGTACGCGACAGGGTATGAAGTCCGCAACTATTACCGGTAAGGTCGGTGATGGTGTAGGTGCCCGCCACCGTGAACTGCAGGTTCAGTGTGGTGCTACCATCGGTCCAAAGTCCGGGGTTGGCCGGGTTGCCATTGTCATTGCCCAAGGTGCCTGACGAAATGTTCCATCCCGTGGATGGCGTGACGGACCAGATATTGCGCGGAGCCGTGGCACAACCCGGTGCTGTAAGCCCGATACTCTGGTCGGTGAAGCTCACC
>JBEICT010000133.1:0-9242 GCA_040383865.1 Flavobacteriales bacterium
CACGGTGCTACCGGTCAGCGTGGGAGAATCATCGCCCATATCCCAGATGTAGTTCGGTGCATTGCCCTGTGCATTGAAGGTAAGCGTCGCAGGGACACAACCGTAGCTGGAACTGACGCTCACGTTGGCCTGCACGCCAGCTTGTTCCATGTCGATCTTGAACACTCCGATATCCCAACTGGACTGGGTGGTTCCGTAAGCGTTAGGGGTGAGCGGCAGCCCTCCGCTGGTGCAGACCCCCTGATAGATCACGCCGTTCTTGTCGAAACGGCTCGTACCTCCATCCACGTGGTTCGCACCGGTATAGTATGTGCCATAGAGCAGGCCGGTCATGTGCGGCTGGAAAACCCCGATATAGAATCCACCCGAGGTGTACAGAGCGTCGGTCGTGACCGGAAGACCCGATCCAGCCTGATAGCCCGAGATGTAGATGTTGTTGCACAGGTCCACCAGGAAGGCCACCGGGGCCACGCTACCCGGACCGATGCAGGAGGTGAACACCACACTGGTCAGATCCGCATTGAACTCGGCCAGGAAGTTTCCTCCCCCGGGGATACCGTAGGTGCCTGCCGGCTCAATGGGCACGCCGCCTTGGGCCACACCGTAGATGTAGACGTTCTCGGCAAGGTCGAGCTCGATGAAATAGGCCACATTGCCTGAGCTTGTTCCCCAGAAGGTGGAGGCCACAAGGCTGCTGCCCGTGGGTGCAAGCATGGTCACGAAGGCGTCATTGCCGCCCGCATTGGTGGGCTGGAGCACGCCCGTGGTCACCGGGAAGTTGGCCGAACCCGTTCCCCCGCTGACCACCACCACGCCATCTTGCCGCACCTTCAGACCATACGCCATATCATCGTTCGACCCACCCAGGTGCGTGCTGAAACGGAGTTGAGTAAGTGTGGGGTCCAGACTGAAGGCCACACCATCCTGGGCGCCTGCAAGTGCGGGTTGGAATGCATCCGTGGAGACCGGGAAATTGTTCGACTCCGTGCAGGAAGCGATGTACGCATTTCCTTGGTCGTCCACCACGATCTCGCCCCGGTATTGTTCGTACCCGCCACCGACCAGGCCGTTCCGCCCATCGTTCCCATTTCCACCAATGAACGTGGAACCCACGAGCGAGGCACCAGTAGGCCCCACCTTGGTAACGACGATATCCACAAGGCCACCCATGGTCGGTCCAACAACCCCCGGCGTTACCGGATAATTGGATGCATCGGTGGTTCCGTAGATCCACAGATTGAAGTCGTTGTCCACCATTAATGAGTGGGGATATTCGCCTGCATTGCCCCCCACATAGGTGGCATAGATCAAGGTCGTACCATCAGGGGTGAGCTTGGACACTGCGATATCCGTGTTACCCCCGCCATAAGCGGATTGGAACGAACCGGTACCGGTGGGATAACCCTGCCCGAAGGAGATGGCACCTGTGTAGATATTCCCCTCGCTATCATAGGTCGCACAATGCCCGTAGTTCGTGGAGGTGGAACCGGAAAGTGTGGCAGCGATCAGCGTAGGGTCGATGACAATGGCACGTGAGTGATCGGCACCGATCACCTCGAAGCCGAGCACACTGCCTTTCAGTACATAACGGCACTCCACGCGCTCCGAGGGAGCATCACCATACCAGGCCACGGGAGCCTCCTCCACCACCTCGCCCACAGAGGTCTTGAAGACCAATCGTCCCTGGCCGTCGATCCGAAGATCGGTCAGGCCATCGTACCGCAGACCGATGGCACGCGCATCAGCACCCGGGGCCAATAGGATATCGTACTTGAAATGGCCCGCATGCAGATACATCCGCATATCAATACCGGGCCAGATCCCTCGATAGGCCACCTCTTCGAACAGCGGCACGTTGCTCTGCCAGCGCTGTGGATCGTTGCCCAGGAAGTAGTTGTTGGCATGCCCGGCCTGGTGCATCGGTTCCAGTTGCGGGCGTGACGCGCCCTCGAACCGGACCCGCCATGCGTGGCCCTTCAGCACGGGGGCCTCATCTGACCGATGCCCTGCCTCGTGGATCACCTCTGCGAAATCCGGTTGTAGCAACGACCATGTCAGACCGTCCGTGCCCATGAAGAGGGCGAGCGGCCCCACCTCGGCCTTGTAAAGGAATCCACCGTTCCACTGACCCTTGTTCAGGATAAAGGGGGTGGTGGCGGAAGGTTCACTACCATGGTCATGGCCATGAGCGAACGCACTGGAGGTTACGGCCATCAGGGCCAGTATGCAGGAAGCCTTGATCATATATCGCAGCATGGGTTCTTCGTTCCTAAATCCGGTTTCAAACTCACCTTAACATTAGCGCACGACCATGACATGGCCGATCTGGGAATGCTCCTTCGAACCTGTACAAGTGCCCGTGTATTTCAGCACGTACACATACACATCGTTCTTTACCACTGTGCCATTGTAGCGGCCATCCCATGGCATCGCCAGCGAGTTGGTGGTATACAATTGCTCACCCCACCGGTTGTAGATGGTCAGTTCTGTGCTATTCTCACCGTAGCCCAGGACCTGGAACACATCGTTCACTCCATCATCGTTCGGCGAGAACGCATTGGGTGCGAACAGTTGCACATCGGCATCGAACAGGGTCACGCGGGCGGTATCCAGGAACACGCATCCAAACTGATCCACCACTTGGAACACGTATGCTGAATCGACGCCATCCACCTCGATGAGGCGGGTGGTGGCCCCGTTGCCCCAAGTGTAGGACTGCGCTCCGTCCAGAGGGATGTTCAGAGGCACCTTCACCCCGGGGCAGGTCATCACTTCGAATGCCAGCTCGTATTGTGGTGTAGGGAATACCTCCAACGTATCGGTGCCGACACATCCCGCGGTATTTGAGATGGTCACCCAGTACTCTCCCACCTCATCGACCACAATGGAGGACGTGGTGGCGCCCGTGTTCCAGATGTAGTCCCCGGGGAATGCACCAGCATCCAACTGCACAGGAACGCCATCGCATTTGGCCATGTCCGGAATGTCGAACTCGAACGAGATGGGTTCCACCGTGATGGGCACAACAACGGTATCACTCTGGCTGCAACCCGTGGGATCGAAGGCGATGAGCATGACGTCATAGGTACCTGGTGTGGTGAAGACGTGCGTGATGTCATCCGCCTCGTAGGTGGTGCCATCGCCCATTTGCCAGATATGGTCCAGCGGTTCGCCAGTGCTCTGGTTCTCTGCCGTGACCAACAGCTGCGTGCAATCGGCGGCCTGGCTCCAGGTCAGGGCTGCTGCAACGGGTTGCTGTGCGCCGATGGTGATCGGAAAATAGACCGTATCGGCCAGGTTGCAGGCCAGCGAGTCCATGGCGATCAGCCGGACGATGTAATCACCGGGCACGGTGTAGGTGTGGCTCGGCTCGAAGGCCTCCACTTCCGGCGAACCATCGCCGAAGTCCCACAACCAGGTATCCCCGGAACTGGCATTGGAGAAATCGACACTAATGGGGGCACAACCCGTGTTGATGGCACTGGCCCCGGCAGCGTTCACGCCGGCCACACCGAAGTCGATCTTGAAGACTCCGATGTCCCAACCGATGGTCTGGTTGGTAGCATGTGCCCAGGTGGTGGTGGGGAAACCTCCGCCACTGCATACCCCTTGATATACGATCCCGTTCTTGTCAAAGCGGCTGGTCCCCCCATCCACGTGACTGCCGCCGTAGTAGGTGCCGAACAGGATGTTGGCCATTTCAGGTTCGAACGCTGCAAGGTAGAAGGACCCTGTGGTATAGAGCGCGTCGGGAGTGGTGGGCAGACCTGAGGAAGAGTTGTAACCTGAGATGTAGACATTGTCGCACACATCCACCAGAAAGGCGACCGGGGTCGTTCCCCCGCCCCATCCTCCCGTGGAGTTGATGGTGGTCTGGATGGGAGCGGCCGTAAGGTCCTGGGACAGTTGGGCGATGAATATGGGCCCCCCAGCCTGGCCATAAGTTCCAGCTGGCTGAATGGTAATGGTGCCGTCCGTCTGACCGTAGATCCACACCTCATCATCCAGATCGAGGTCCAGGAAGTAGGGCCGGTCAGCACCGGATGTACCGAAGAAGGTACCGCTTTGCATGGCCGTCGCTCCGGGCGCCAAGCGCACCACGAACCCATCCCGACCACCTTGTAACGTGGTCTGGTAGGTACCGGCCGTCACTGGGAAATTGGTGCTTTCGGTCTGACCGGTCACCACGATATCCCCGTCCACACCGATCCGCAGGCCCAGCGCATTATCGCCTAGCGACCCACCGAGGTAGGTGCTCCAGAGCAGGGTATTGCACGCAGGGGGCAGCGAGAACACCACACCATCCTGTCCTCCACCAAGGGTGGTCTGGAATGCACCAGCGGTGGTCGGAAAGTCAGTTGAAGAGGTGAAGCTCGCAATGAGCATGTTGCCCGCAGGATCCAGGAAGATCTCACCGCGGTAGGTCTCCCCATAATTGCCGAACATGTAGTTCAGTCCATCGGCACCACTGCCGCCCACGAACGTGGACCCGACCAAGGAGGCACCGTCCGCACTGAACCGCGTGACCGTGATCTCGGTACCAGCCAAGGTGTTATCGAACGCAGTAGGTGTGCGGGGAAAGTTCTGTGAATCGGTGGACCCCAACATACAGAGCTCCTGGCCGGCGGACACCACCATACTGTGGGGGTTCTCACCGCTGCTTCCACCGAGATAAGTGGCATAGATCAGGGTGCTTCCATCGGGACTGTACTTGCTGATGGAGATGTCCGTGCCGCCACCGCCCATGGTGGTCTGGAACGCCCCGACCGTGGCGGGGTAGCTCGGACCAAAGTTGCGTGCGCCGCTGTAGATGTTCCCGGCATCATCGTAGGTGGCACAGTGTCCGTAATTGCTGGAACCCGTGGCACCGGACAACGTGGAGGCGATCAGCACCGGATCGATCACCAACGGACGCCCATGATCATAGCCTTGCGGGAACGCAAAGCTCACACGGCCATTGTTCACCACGAACCGGCATGGCACCGCCTCCTTTGCGCCGTCACCATAGAAGCTCACCGGGGCCAACTCCCTCACTTCACCCACCGAAGTATGCATGACCAGATCGCCGTCGCTATCCACGTACAGACCGTCCAATCCTTCGAAGCCGAGCAACACGGAACGGTGGTCCGCTCCAGCAGCCAGTTCCACATCGTACTTCATGGAGCCCTCGTTACCGTGGAAGCGCACATCCACACCGGGCCATACTTCAAGGTAACGCACCTCTCCGAACAGCGGCACACGTCCGGCCCATTTGGAAGGCTCGTTGCCGATGAAATAATTGTGATATGCTTGGGCGCGCGTCTCGGCCACCACTTGTGGGGTCAACTGACCACCCACGAAGGTCATGCGCCAGGCGTGACCGTTCCACGTCTTTGCGGCCACTTCCTGCGGCGACAACTGGTGGCTGTCGTGCATCCAGGCATAGATCGCTTCCTCGTACTTCACCCAGGTCACGCCATTGCGTTCCAGAAAGGCCACGGCACCTGGCACACTGGTGCGGTAGAGCACATGCTGAGGCCATTGTCCCTTGTTCTGCACGTAGTCCACCGGGCCTGTGGGATGACCATGGTCGTGACCCGAACCGGGGGTGGCGATCGCCAAAGGCAGGACCGCGAGCATCAGATGGCGCAATGAACTCATGATCAATGGAATAGGGCGTTCCGGTAAAGATGACGGTACATCCCCCCCGACCGTTGTCTGTGCGATGGAAAAAAACCACCCCTGTGATGGACGGTTGACCCCACTATCGGAACTGGAGGTCGTACAACTTGCGGTAGGCCCCGTTCTGGGCAAGCAGCTCCTGATGGTGCCCCTGCTCAATGATACGGCCCTTGTCAAGCACCAGAATGCGGTCCGCGTTCTGGATGGTGCTGAGGCGGTGGGCGATCACGATGCTGGTGCGGCCCTTGGTAATGCGCTCGGTGGCCTGCTGGATCAGCTGTTCGCTGATGCTATCCACGCTGCTGGTGGCCTCATCGAGCACCAAGACCCGCGGGTGGTGCACACAGGCCCGGATGAACGCGATGAGCTGGCGCTGGCCTACGCTGAGGATGCCTCCCCGCTCGCGGACCTCGGTGTCATAACCTTGCGGCAGGCGCATGATGAACTCGTGCGCCCCCACTTCCCTGGCGGCTTCTTCCACGGCCTGACGAGTGATCGAGGGGTCGTTCAGCGTGATGTTGTTGTGCACCGTATCGCTGAACAGGAACACATCCTGGAGCACCACCGAAATGCTACGCCGCAGCTCGTCCTGCCGGTAATCGCGGATATCGTGACCGTCCAGGAGCACTGAGCCTTTCTGGAACTCGTAGGCCCGGCTGAGGACGTTGATGATGGAGCTCTTACCGGAACCGGTGGCACCCACCAAGGCCACTGTTTCACCGGCCTTCACCTCGAAACTGATGTCCTTCAGCACGAAGTCATCGTCCTCGTAAGCGAACCAAAGTCCATCGAAGCGGATATCGCCACGCAGCTGGGCGGTGGTGAAAGTGCCCTCATCCGCGATGGTGGCGTGTGTATCCAGCACCTTGAACACGCGCTCACTGCCCACCATGCCCATCTGCAGCACGTTGAACCGGTCGGCGAGCTGGCGGATGGGCCTGAAGAGCATGTTGATGAACAGGATGTAGGCGAACACCTCTCCCACCGTGGCCACGCCGGCCAGCACGTCCTTCACGCCCCACCAGACCAGGAAGCTGAGCGAAATGGCACTGAGGATCTCCACCACCGGGAAGAAGATGCTGTAGGCGAGCACGCTGCGGATGTGCGCTGCACGATGCTCCTTGTTGATGGCCTGGAACTTCGCATACTCCTGCTTCTCCCGTCCGAACAGCTGCACAATGGCCATGCCCTGGATGTGCTCCTGAACGAAGGCGTTCAGCCGGGCCACCTGGGTTCGGACATCCTGGAAGCTCTTCTGGATGCTGTTCTTGAAGATGTTGGTGCTCCAGAGCAACAACGGGATCGGCACCATGCTGAGCAGGGCCAGCTTCCAGTTCACCACGAACATCACCACCACCACCACCACGAGCTTCAGGATGTCGCCCATGATCATGAGCAGGCCTTGGGAGAAGATGTCGTCGATGGTCTCGATGTCGCTGATCACGCGGGTGACAAGCGTCCCGATGGGTGTACGGTCGAAGTAGCGCAGCTTGAAGCCCATCACTTTGGCATAAAGCTTCTGGCGCAGGTCGAAGGTGACGGCCTGTCCCAGCCAGGCGGTCCAGTAGGCCTGGTAGAACTGGATCACGGTCTCGAGAACGAGCAGGACCAATGAGGTGATAGTGACCACAAGCACTAGTCTGCCAATACCGGTGGAAAACGCATCTGCGACCAGGCGTGCCACCCAGGAAATGGCTCGTGCATTGAGAGAGGAGTCTACCGGAGGATGATATATGATACCCTCGTCGACCATGGCAATATCCACGATCCATCCCATCAATATCGGTCGCACTACACCGAGCAGGCTCAGGATGAATGTGAGCACGAACGTGACCCAGAAAATGCGTCGATAGGGTTTGGTGAACGCGAATACCCGCCCGAACAGCTTACGGTCGAAGGCCTTGCCTTGTGTTGCGGGGGCGCTCATCCGTTCAATCCGGTGTTAAGCGGTCGCGTGCTGGTCTCCAGGAAGGGATAGACCACATGCTCCAGATAGAGCCCACAGGCCGGTGCGGACTTGCCTGCCGCACCACGGTCCTTGGCGGCCAACACTTCGGCCATATGCTCCACGGTATCGTGGCCCTTGCCAATGCGGATGCAGGTGCCCACCACGGCCCTCACCATGTTCCGCAAGAACCGATCGGCCTTGATGCGGAACAGGTAACCGTTCTCCATAAGCACCCAGCGGGCTTCACGCACATCGCAGAGCATGGTCTTGGCATCGCTCCCTGCCTTGCAGAAGCTGGAAAAATCCTGCCTACCGATAAGCACCTCGCAGGCCGCGTTCATGCGGTCCACATCCAACACAGGGCGCAACTGGTGGCTACGGTCCTCCAGAAAGGGGTCCTTGTGGACGTGGATGCGGTAGGCATAGCCGCGCTCCGTGGCACTGAACCGGGCATGTGCATCATCCGCCACCGGAATGATGCGGTACACGGCGATATCCTTGGGCAACAGGCTGTTCAGGCTGAATACGAAACGCTCCCCAAGCTCCCGGTCGTCAGGCACATCGAAATGCAGGAAATAGCGCGAGGCATGCACCCCGGTATCGGTGCGGCCACATCCCACGGCGTTCACCTTTTCCATGTGCAGGGTGAAGCGCAAGGCCCGCTCCACCTCGGCCTGCACGCTGGGTGCCTTGGGCTGGTTCTGCCAGCCGCGATAGGCGGTGCCGTTGTAGGCGAGTTCGAGGAAGTAGCGGGGCATGGCTGGGCCGTGCATACAGGTCCACCCGACCGAAGGGGTCCTTGAAGCGGGCGCAAAGGTACCTGCGAAGGCGGGGACGGCCGAAGGTGCGCATCTTCGCGGCGATGTCACGGATCGGACTACTGAGCGATACCCATGGCTGGTTGGACCCGAAGCTGCGGGAACACTTCGCCCCGTGCGATGAGATCTGGCATGCTGGGGACATCGGCGGGCTGCACGTGATGGACGAGTTGCAAAGTTGGTTCCCGGGGAAACCGTTGCGGGCCATGTTCGGCAACATCGATGATGCGAGCACGCGTGGCGCCTTCGGCTGGTTCTGCCAGCTACGATAACGCTTGCTGTTCATGGCGACCCCGAGGAACTAGCGCGGTTTGATCTCCATGCGGGCAATTCTGCCCGGAAAAGCATCTATAGGGGTCATATCCTCCTCATTGGGATCACGCAGGTCATCTGTTACCTTAGCCCTAACCTAACATCAACTCCATGAAACCTACTACCCTTCCAGCTATTCAGTTCTTGAAAGAGGCAACACTCAACCTGAAGTACGAAGTAGGATGCTTGGGAATTCTCATATGGCCCGCACTGCTCATGTTCACGCTTGCTCATGCTCCTAGTGCCCAAGCGCAAGGCACCGTCACCATCTACAACCAAACCAGCCAAGACTTTTCGGTCAGCCCTTCTTGGGCCACTACTTGCGCCCCACCCTGGACCCAGGGCATTGGTTGTTATCCAGTTCCAGCAAATGGGAGCTATGCCTACACGCCTCCGAGCGGCTCGGTCTGGTACGGATTCAAAGTCTATTGTGGCACAGGCTGCAGCACCTTGGTGAGCAGCATAGCCTGCGCTGGACGAAGCACCACTTTCAACTGCTCTGG
>JBEICT010000134.1:0-9205 GCA_040383865.1 Flavobacteriales bacterium
AACCCGCGCATAGCTGGACGCTCTGTAAGGGTTGAGCAACGCAGGATGGCCGAAAGAGGCGCCGGCGCAGCCCGAAGGATTATTTTGAGATGGCTTCTAGTGTTCGGGCTGTTCGCGCTGCTCATCGCCTTCGCGGTGGTGGCGTTCAACCACCCGGGCTAAGCGCACTACGTGGATCGGGCAGCGGCCCGGTCAGCGCTTTTTCCGACCCTTCTTACCGCCCCCCTGCCCTGAGCTTGTCGAAGGAGCTTGCCCTGAGCTTGTCGAAGGTGCTTGCCCTGAGCTTGTCGAAGGAGCTTGCCCTGAGCTTGCCGAAGGGGCCTTCTTCGCCTGCTGCTTCCTCATCTGCTTCAGCAGCACTTCGGGCAGCACCACTTCCATCATGCCCTCGCGCAGGCTGATCCAGATGTACTTGAACACGCCGGCGTTCTCCGGCTTCTGCACGGCGAACTGCCCCTTGCGGTAGCCCTTGGTGCCGGGCATGTTGTTGCTGCGCACGGCCATGTTGGCCACCTTGGTGAGCAGCTTGGCGTGCTTGATCTCGGTGCCCAGTTGCATGGCCAGGTCCTGGTACTGCATGTCGATGGTACCAGTGGCGCGCTCGTTGTCGCCGCGCATGTGCAGGTCCACCAGGTGGATGGTGCCCTGCGTGGCGGTGACATGCAGCAGGTCGTCGGTCATGCGGTTCATGTCGGTGGCGGGGAAGCCCTTCAGCCGCACGTGTACGTGCACGGTGGTGTGCGCGCTGGCCATGGGCATACGGATGTCCACCTGGGCGCGGGCATGGCCCACGTGCGCCGAGCCGGCAAGGTGCAGGTCGGGCGCGTTGGGCTGCGGCAGGTTGCTGAAGCCGGTGAGCACGCCCGCGATGTGGGTGAAGGCGATGGAGCCGTACTCCTCGCGGGGCCTCAGGCGCTCGTGGTAGGTAACGGAGCCGCGCCGCACACGCACGGTGTCCACTTGCACGGGCACACGCATGCGCGTGATGCGGTCGGCCAGCAGGGGTTTGGGACGCACGGGGCCCAGCGGCAGCGTTTTGTCGCGGTGGATGTCCACCGCCACACCGGCCACGTGCAGTTCCTGTGCGCGCACGGTGCCATCGCGCAGGCGGGCCGAAAGGTCGAAACCGGAGAGCAGGAGGGTGTCCACCACGGCGCGGTACAGCTCCACCTGGTGGTCCACCAGCTTGTGGTACTCCTTGGGCGCCACATCGGGCGTAAAGCGCACACCGAAGAGGATGGCGGTGTCCTGCGGAATGCGGATGCGCGCCGAATCGAGCGTGAGGGTGTAGTAGGGTCTCAGGTGCGTTTCGGCCTGGCGCAGGTCCAGTTGTACGCTGGCCACATCGGGCACGGGGCGGCCCTGCTCATCGGCCACCAGGCGGATGCCCGTTACCAGCAGGTCCAGATCGCCGATGGCCAGCGCGGGGTCGGTGCTGGAGCGGTCCTGCGAGCGGCCGGTGGCATCGGCGATGAGCAGGGTGTCCACGCGCAGCACGTCCAGCGGCAGGCCCTTGCCGTTCGCCTTGGGTGGTGGTTGCTGCAGGCTGTCGGGCCGTGACGCCTTGGCCTGGCGCGCCATGAAGCTGTGCTGCACCGAAGGTCCGTGCAGTTCGATGTGGCCCACGTGCAATACGTTGCGCTGCAGCAGGGCCAGCAGTTCCACGCCGCGCAGGTCGATCCGGTCGGCATGCACGGTGTAGCGCACGGTGCTGTCCTCGTGGGTGCTGTCGGTCAGGGGCACCACGTTCAGGTCGTCGAGGCGGATGTGCTGGTCGAGCAGCGAGACCTGCACGGCGCCGAAGGTGATGCGGTGCCCACCCTTCTCGGCAAGCGCGGCCACCTGGCGCAACGCGTTGTCGGCAAGGCGGTCCTTGAACAGGAGGAAGGCGCCAACAAGCACCGCCAGCACCAGCAGGAGCACCACAGGCCAGCGGCGGGAATGGCGGCGTTGCTCCATGGTGGGTGAGGCCCGGTTCAGTGTTCGGGCTTACGCGTGCGCTGCACGCCACAGGCCGATACCGCCTGTTCCTTGCCGCGGATGTCGAGCTCGCGCAGTTCGCTACAGCGGAAGTCCGCAGAGGGTGTGCCCAGGGCCTTGAGCAGATCGGCGGAAATGACCAGGCCGCCCATTTCCTTGGCCACACCGGTAAGGCGGGCGCAGGTGTTCATGGCATCGCCACTGAGGTCGATGCTGCGGCGGATGGTGCCCACCTGTGCCGCGATCACCTCGCCACGGTGCAGCGCCGCGTGGAACCGGGGTACCACGCCATAGCGCCGCTGAAAGGCCGGTGCCTCGCGCTCCAGCGCCTCGCGGATGTCGAAGAAGAGGTGCAGGCAGCGTTCGTCGCGCACGGCCTCGGGCGTGTGCCAGGTCAGGATCACCTCGTCGCCCACGTACTTCAGGATCTCGGCATTGCTGGCCAGCACAGGGCCGGTCATCAGCTCGAAGCAGCGGTTCAACAGCTCGAAGTAGCGCTCATCGCCCAGTTGTTCGGTGTAGCGTGTGGAGCTCTCGAGGTCGATGAACATGACCACGCGGTCCTCGCGGCGCGGATGGGCGTAACGGCCGGTGATGAAGCGGCGGAACATGCGCGCACCCACCAGGCGCTCCATCTCCATGAAGAGCATGACGAGCGCGGACACGAACACCGCGTTCAGGGCCACGCGCTCCATCGCCGGGTGTTTCCACAGCGCCTTCAGGTCCACCAGGCCCAGTTCGTGCATGGCGGGCGGTTCCAGGTCGGCGACCATCAGCAGGGAGAGCAGGCCCATGCCAATGAACCAAACGAATACCGCGCGCAGCCCGATCTGCAGGTAAATGGGCAGGCGGGCAACGGGGCCGGCGAAGAAGAACTGCTCTACCGCACCCACCAGCAGGCCCAGCAGGAGCCACGTGAACTGCGTGGGATGGAACTTGATGGCGCTGTACCAGTTGAGCAGGAACACCAACACCTGCGTGAGCACCGCGAAGGTGAGCACGCGGGCCAACTTATGGCGCAGGATGGTGAGCTGTTGGGAACGCATGCGTAAGTGCCCACAATGATACGGGGCACCCGGCATCGGTCGATCGCAGCCGTAGGGACCGGTTGATCGGCCAGGCATCAAAGGCGATGGCCCCTCCGACCGACCGCGCTGGTCGGCAACCACCTCGCTGGCGGGTGCAGCGTGCGGTGGATGTCCACGATCCGCGCGGCCGCACCCGGCTCTGGGGGCCGGTGCCGCAGGCCTGTGTGAGCCGGACCGCGGCTTGGATCGTGGGCGCCTTTGGGCTCCACCTTTTACTCACGGCATGCTTCTTTCTTCAGCGGTGTTCATGATCTCCCTTCGGTCGGTAGGCGAAGCAAGAGGTGGAAAAGCACACATGGTCACCTTGCATGATCATCCACCCGCATGGTGGGTGCGGGAGCGCATCTGCCATCGCACCGAAATTGTGGAACTTCGGCCGCGCGTTCGCAACGGTGCGCTGCGTTCCGCCCTGTGCCATGACCCGCCCGGTGCTCCTCCTCCTGCTGCTGGCGTTGCTGCTGCCCCGCGCCGCTAACGCGCAGAAAACGGACACCATCCACCTGTTCAACGGCGACAAGATCGTGGGCGAGATGAAGGACCTGCAACTGGGCCTGCTGCGGGTGAAGACGGATTACATGGCCACCGTGTACATCGAGTGGGACCAGATCCAGACCGTGCGCACCACGAAGCGATGGTATGTGCGCATGCGCAGCGGGGCCTACTTCGATGGCCATCTGCACTCCTCCCCCATGCTGGACCACCTGTATGTGGTGACCGATGGCGACAGCATCCACCTCCAGCTGATCGACATCACCACCCTGTACCGCCTCAACAAGGGCATCTGGCCGCGCACGGATGGCAGCCTGAACGCGGGCTACAGCTACCAGAAGAGCAACAGGCTCAGCCAGCTGACCTTGAGCGGCAACGCCATTTATCGCGGCGACCACAGCAATGTGAACCTGTCGTTCAGCAGCATCACCACGGTGCAGCCCGAGGTGGACGACAACCGCAAGCAGGACATCACCCTGAGCTGGGAGCGCAACCTGTGGGGGCGCTGGACCAGCGTGTTCGGCGTGGGTGCGGAAACCAACACCGAGCTGGACCTGGACCTGCGCCTGCGCGCCAACGCGGCACTGGGCAACTATGTCCTGCTGAGCGTGCACGCCAGCAACCTGATCGGCGGCGGTGTGCAGGGCAACCGCGAACGCAGCGGCAGCGGCGAGGGCAGCGACAACTACGAACTCTACCTCGGCGACCGCTTCCGGTTCAAGACCTACCGCTTCCCCAAGGCCGAGGTGACCGTGGACCTGGCCGGGTACTACGGCCTCACCATCCGCGACCGCTGGCGCTTCACCACCAACGTGGCCCTGCGCTACGAGGTGATCCGCGACCTGCAGATCGGCCTGGAGTTCTACGAGCAGTACGACAGCAGACCGCTGGACGGCGGCGAGCCGCTGAACGACTGGCGCGTGGCCACCACCATCGGCTATGTGTTCTGAGCACGGCTTCAGGGAGGCCTCCTGAACATGGAAAACCGTGATGCCCCATGGCCTATCCGTTCCGCTGCCTGGTGTTACATGCTGACGGTCGTCAATACGGCCCCACCAAGGAAGCCCTACTTTCGAGCCGACAACACGGACCACGATCATCATGCGCACCCTCCCCATTCTTTTTCTCGCCTTCGTACTGCACTTCACCGCCTCCAACGTCCTTGCCCAGAGCAAGGGCGAAATGCAGGCCAGCATCGCCAAGCTCACCGCACAGAACGATTCGCTCAAGAAGCAGGTGGCCACGCTCACCGAGCAGACCACCAAGTACACCAAGCTCATTGACACGCTCTCCGTGATGACCGGCGTGAAGGTGACCGACCTGGACACCGTGAAGAGCGTGATCCAATTGCGCGCTGCTGCCCGTACGGCCAATGTGGACAGCCTTACGCAGGTCCGCGCAAGGGCGACACTGTTGCAACTGCAACTGGACAGCATGAACACCGCCTACACCAAGCTTCAGGCCGATTGCAGTGCGGCGCGCGCAGCGGTGACCTCCGGCACCACCGGAGCGGCCACCGTGGGCAAGACCGACCAGCTCATGAAACTGAACAGCATGCTGGAACAGGGCCTCATCACCAAGGATGAGTTCCTGAAGCTGAAGGATGAGATGATGAAGAAGTAGTTCGTCCACCACGCGAATGAGCACCCCTTCCTGCATGGCGACCCGGAAAATGATGCGGCACCTGCTGGTACTGGCCTTTGTTCTGTGGCCGTGGGCCGTATCCCAAGGGCAGGCGGACAGCGTCGTGGTGTCCGCATCCATACGACCGGGTGAGCCAGCGGACCTGGTCATTGCGAACCGCCCCATCATCACCCTGCGCGCCGAAGTGTTCTCGAACACGCCCGAACAGCGCGTTCGCAACATCCATGGCCGGTTGGAGGAAGCCTTGGAACGTGGTGGCCCGGGCGTGTTGCGCGACTCTGTGCTGTTCGGCGGCCGGGGGATCCTCATCGACGGTCATTCCCTCATGTTCATCGCGGCCCAGGACCTGGACCCCTCCATGGGTGAGGATATCGATGTGGTTAAGGAACGCACGATGGAACGGCTGCAGGTGGCCATTGCCGAGCAAAGGGAGATGCGGGATTCGCGCTCCATGGTGGGCAACGTCGCACTGGTGGTGCTCTACACCGCCGTACTGGCGGTGGTGCTCTTCCTCCTGGGCCGCCTCAGAAGGCTGATCCACCGCAAGGCCGAGGCCTTCATCCAGCGCAGCATGGAGCGCACCGGCATCAAGGGCGGCCTTACCCGAAGCCACACACTGTTCCTGATCGCCCAGCGCCTGGCCATGATGGTGATCGGCGTGATCATGATGGTGGTGCTCTATTTCTGGCTTACGGCCATACTGGGCCGCATCCCGCTGACCCGCGCCTGGAGCGAGAGCATGTTCGAGGTGCTCGCGGATGCGGCCCTGTGGATCTTCCACGGCGTGGTGGACGCCCTGCCGGGACTGGCCATGGTGACCCTGATCTTCCTGATCACCCGCAGTGTGGCCCGCATGATCACGGCCCTGTTCACCCGCGTCCAATCAGGAGAGATCGAGGTCACGTGGATCGATGCGGGCATTGCCGCACCCACTCGTCGCGTGGTGGTCCTGCTCATCTGGGTCTTCGGCCTGGTCATCGCCTATCCGTACATCCCGGGCAGTAGCAGCAAGGCCTTCCAGGGGGTGAGCGTATTGGCCGGTGTGATGCTCTCCCTGGGCAGCAGTGGCGTCATCTCGCAGGCCGTATCAGGCCTCGCGCTCATGTTCAACCGCCTGGCCCGTGTGGGCGAGTGCATCGCGGTGGGCGATCTGGTCACGGGTGTGGTGAAACAGATCGGTTATTTCAACACCACCATTGTTACGAGCTATGGCGAGGAGGTGACCGTGCCGAACAGCATCGTCATGAGCAGCAAGCTCACGAACCTGTCCCGCCATGGCGGCAAGGGAATCCTCTGGACCACCGGCGTCACCATCGGCTACGACACGCCCTGGCGGCAGGTGCATGCCATGCTGCTGGAGGCCGCGCACCGGACGGCGGACATCGCCACCGAACCCGCCCCGAATGTGGCGCAGCATGCGCTGAACGATTTCTATGTGGACTACCGCCTCACGGTGATCGTGCAGGGGCCGTTCCGACAGTCCCTATCTGCGCTCCACGCCAACATCCAGGACATCTTCAACGTGAACGGCGTGCAGATCATGAGCCCCCATTACAACCGCGATCCGGAGGCGTCCAAAGTGGTGCCACCGGAGATGCAGGACCCCGGCATCAAGGGAACATGAGCGCGGCCGGGACCATCCGCGCATTGCGGGAAGTGGTGTGGATGACCGTGCTGCTCGCGAACATGCGACCTGCATCGGCGCAGACCACCGGCACCCAGTTCTGGAGCGACCTCACGGTGGGCCGCAATTTCGCTTCCCGGTACATGGCCGAACTGGAGGTGGGCTATCAGACGCTGGTGGAAGGGTCGCCGCAGTGGAGCGCCATCAGCCTCACGCCCACGTTGGAGGCCTCCGTATCGCCACACCTCGACGTGATCTCCGGCTTCCCCTGGTCGGACACCCGGCAGGACGATGAGACCCGCACCCGCGAATTCCGCGTGCAGCTCGGCGCACGCTACCATGTGCTGCCCTTCAAGCGCGTGCAACCGCGCCTCACCTGGCGCTACGAATACCGCTCCTTCAACACCCTGGAACCCGAGGCCTTCACTTCGCAGAGCGACCGCACGCGCATCAACGCGGCCGTTTGGGTCCCGCTCAACAAGCCGCTCATGTCGTTCGATACCCTGTGGGCCGTCTTCGTGGACTACGAGCTCTTCGTGGTGTTCGATGAGCAGTTGCAGGAGCGCTTCGCCAACCGCTCCACCGCCCGCATCGGGCTGGTGCGCAAGTTCAGCTACAACTGGCGCGCGGAGGTGATCTACAGCCTGCTGCATTACCGCGACGAGCTGGAGCAACTGCGCGCCGACCAGGACATCGACCACATCTTCCGCGTCAGCCTGAAGTACTACTTCACACCTCCGGAACGCAGGACGCCCAGTGCGACACGGATAGGGACCTGATCCCCGCGACCAATAACACGGAACAGCACGCTTACAGCCCCCGCCCCACCGGTACTGCCACGTCAGCGCCACCATGTCGAAGTTGTTGCCGGTGCGTGCATACACGCCGGCGCTCCAGTTGAAGCGCAGCCCATGCCGCTTGGACAGTGGGGCGGAGAACGCGCCCCCCGTGCGCCAGTGCTGCTGCAGGTCATTTCGGAACACGCCGTCGATGGTGGTGGAACCGCCCGCGTAGTAGGTCAGGTCCACCGAGGCCCACATGCCCTTGGCGAAGTTGCGGATCACATGCCCCTTGCCCGCGTAGACCACATCCTGTTCGCGGGTGCGGTCGATGTAGAAATCCGGGTTGTCCGTGAACACCTCGGCCGGGGCGGACAGCTCCAGGCCCCACTTGCCCACGGCCTGCGAGGCGCCGAGCTCGCCCTTGAAGCTCCAGCGGTTGGCGCCCAGGTTCACGAGCCGGTCCGGGTCGTACTGGCCGGTGGGGCAGGTCACCGTGAGGCTGGCTCCCACCACCAGGTCCTGCCTGTAGTCCACGAATTCCTTCAGGCCCAAGGCGGGGGCCCCGAGCAGGTTGGCGGCCAGGCGCACCTTCACGTCGGTAAGGCCGTTCACCTGCCGCGATACGGGTTCGCCGTTGAAGCGGGCGGTGCCATCGAGCCAAGCATAGGGCGCCACCACGCTGAGCTTGGCCGACTGACCACCCAATCGGACCGCCCGCGCACAACCCAGCAATGCAGCGTAGGTGTTCAGGTCCGGGTCCGTCAACGGCACGGCAGGGTCCAACGGAAAACCCAAACGTGTAAGCGCCGGACCGGCGGCAATGAAGTTCACGCCGATGGGCGCATTGGCGCACTGGCGCGGCTCAAAATCCTGGGCACTGACGTTCACGGAGGAAGCGGCCAGCAGGACCAGTATGAACGCACCTGACCCACGGCAGCGATGAAAAAGCGAGGTGCAGTGGGTCATGTTCGTGGCCTGCTTTCGGCCCCGACATATAGCTGGTCCCGAACGGTTCGGCACGTGATGGCCCCGGCATAACGTGCGCCTGTGCATTGCCAACAGCGCACCGTTGATGCGCGACATGAAGGCCAGGGCCAAGGACCGCGCCTTGCACGGACCTTTGCGCATCGACCTGCGCCATGGGCGTACTTGTTCCCGGATCCATTCAAGACATGAAGAAGCTCGCTGTCCTCCTTTCGCTACTGACCATCGGATACACCGCATCCGCACAGGAGCTTGGTATCCGCTTTGGCGATGTGCTCGGCAACACGGTGGCCGTTGACGGTCTGTTCCAGATCGGTGAGTTCAGCAGGGTCCACGCCGATCTCTCATTCGGTGATGGGGTGGGCATTGAGGCGTTGTACGATTTCCTGTATAAACCACTGGGCACCGATGGCTTCAGCTGGTATGTGGGCGCCGGACCCTCCATGCTGATCGACGACCCCTTCTACCTCGGCTTCAGTGGCGAACTGGGCCTGGACTATCATTTCAGCGCGGTGCCCATCTCGTTGAGCCTCGACTGGCGCCCCACGTTCTGGCTGATCGAGAAGACCTCCTTCCGCGCCGAAGGCTTTGGTTTGAACGTACGCTACGTGTTC
>JBEICT010000135.1:0-9154 GCA_040383865.1 Flavobacteriales bacterium
CCTCGTCCGACCTCAATGCTTATGAGGCCTTCAATGCGGCACTCGGAGGCGATTCCGTGCGGATGTGCGGTGGCTTTCCGTGCATCGGTTGGGTGGAGGACCAATATCCCAACGGGACACTGAAGCATCGCGGTTCCTATGCGGACGGGCGCCTTGTGGTCTATCGGAATTTCCATCCCAAGGGACAGGTGGAGCGTGAGTTCAAGGCCATTGATGCCACGCGCAGTGTCCAGCGTTCATGGCACGCCAATGGTACCATTCGTTCCGAAGTGCATTATGCGGATGGCGCGGTCTATCGCTACCAGGATCACTATTTGAACGGCCAGTTGCGCTATGCCGAGGAGCGTGGCCGCAAGGATCCGTATTTCATCCGGATGGACCTTTACGCGGCCGATGGCAAGCCGATCAGTTTGCTGGCCTTGGTGGATAAGCGCAAGCTCATCTTCGAGCAGAAGGAGTTCTTCCCCGGTGGCGCGCTGAAGGCATCCGGCCGTTCACAGTACGACACGCAGCGCATGGATTCACGCCGCATAGGTACCTGGAGCTTCTACGACCCCTCAGGCCGGTTGGTGCGTGAAGAGGAGTATGTGGATGGCAAGGTCCACGCGACACGCTAGAAGCCATCTCAAAATAATCCTTCGGGCTGCGCCGGCGCCTCTTTCGGCCATCCTGCGTTGCTCAACCCTTACAGAGCGTCCAGCTATGCGCGGGTTTCGCGCCTTGGCTGGCCAAAAGATCCATCCGGCTCGCTTCCAAAAAACTATTTTGAGATGGCTTCTAGCCTGATAGCCTGGTCTGAACGCAAGAAACAGCCCCGTTGCATAAGCAACGGGGCTGTCCATTTCAGGTATTAAGGATGTGGACCTTATTTCGTGTCCTTCACTTCCTCGAAGTCCACATCGGTCACATCGGCATCAGCGGTGCTTTTCGTGTTGGATGCACCGCCACCATTGGCCTGGGCTTCCTGGGTGGCCTTGTACATCTCTTCGCTGGCGGCGCTGAAGGCGGTGTTCAGTTCGCCCATCAGCTTTTCACAAGCGTCCACGTCCTGGGCCTTGTGGGCATCCTTCAGGCGGGTCAGGGCATCCTCAATGGGCTGCTTCTTCTCGGCCGGGATCTTGTCGCCGTAATCCTTCAGGCTCTTTTCGGTCTGGAAGATCAGGCTGTCCGCTGCGTTCAGTTTGTCCACGCGTTCGCGGGCGGCCTTGTCGGCGTCGGCATTGGCCTCGGCCTCCTGCTTCATCTTCTCGATGTCCTCCTTGCTGAGTCCGCTGCTGGCCTCGATGCGGATGCTCTGCTCCTTGCCGGTGGCCTTGTCCTTGGCACCTACGTGCAGGATGCCGTTGGCATCGATGTCGAAGGTGACCTCGATCTGGGGCACACCACGGGGTGAGGGGGGGATGCCATCGAGGTGGAAGCGACCAATGGTGCGGTTTCCGCTGGCCATGGGGCGTTCACCCTGCAGCACATGGATCTCCACGCTCGGCTGGTTGTCGCTGGCCGTGCTGAAGGTCTCGCTCTTCTTGGTGGGGATCGTGGTGTTGGCCTCGATCAGTTTGGTCATCACACCGCCCATGGTCTCGATGCCGAGGCTCAGGGGGGTCACGTCGAGCAGGAGCACGTCCTTCACTTCGCCGGTGAGCACACCACCCTGGATGGCGGCACCCACGGCCACCACTTCGTCCGGGTTCACACCCTTGCTGGGCTCCTTGCCGAAGAACTTCTTCACGGCTTCCTGGATGGCCGGGATGCGGGTGCTGCCACCTACCAGGATCACCTCGTCGATGTCGCTGGTCTTGAGGCCGGCGTTCTTCAATGCGCTCTCGCAGGGGGCGATGGTGCGCTTGATAAGGCTGTCGGCCAGTTGCTCGAACTTGGCCCGGGTGAGGCTGCGCACCAAGTGCTGGGGCACACCGTCCACCGGCATGATGTAGGGGAGGTTGATCTCCGAGCTGGTGGTGCTGCTCAGTTCGATCTTTGCTTTCTCGGCCGCGTCCTTCAGGCGCTGGAGGGCCATCGGGTCCTTGCGGAGGTCGATGCTGTACTGGCTCTTGAACTCGTCGGCCAGCCAATCGATGATCACTTGGTCGAAGTCGTCACCGCCCAGGTGGGTGTCGCCGTCCGTGCTTTTCACTTCGAACACGCCATCGCCCAGCTCGAGCACGCTCACGTCGTGGGTGCCACCACCGCAGTCGAACACCACGATCTTCTGGTCGATGCCCTTCTTGTCCAACCCATAGGCCAGTGCGGCCGCGGTGGGTTCGTTGATGATGCGGCGCACCTTCAGACCGGCGATCTCACCGGCTTCCTTGGTGGCCTGGCGCTGTGCATCGTTGAAGTAGGCCGGTACGGTGATCACGGCCTTAGAGACCGTGGTGCCGAGGTAGTCCTCAGCGGTCTTTTTCATCTTCTGCAGCACCATGGCGCTGATCTCCTGGGGCGTGTACTGCCGGTCGCCGATCTGCACGCGGGGCGTGTTGTTCGGGCCGCGCTCCACCTTGTACGGCACGCGGGAGGCTTCCTTGGAGCACTCGTCGTACGAGTTGCCCATGAAACGCTTGATGGAGAAGATCGTGTTCGTGGGGTTGGTGATCGCCTGACGCTTGGCCGGGTCGCCCACCTTCCGTTCGCCACCTTCCACAAAGGCTACAACGCTGGGTGTGGTGCGTTTCCCTTCGCTGTTGGAGATCACCACAGGTTCATTGCCCTCCATAACGGATACGCAACTGTTGGTGGTTCCCAGGTCGATCCCAATGATCTTGCTCATGACTTAAGTTTCTTAGCTGGTTTCAGTTGGCTCGCCTTGGGCAAGGCGCATGCCAGCAATTCGGGACCATGCCGATCGTGACAGGATCGCCGGGTCGGGGCTTCTCGCGCTGCCGACAGGACTGCCAAAAGGACAGATCGTCAGTTACAGCCGTACGGGGGGCCTGAGTTGAACCCCGAGCAGAACCGCATGGTGGCCGTGTACGCGCCGTTGATCAGCTCGTTCAGCGAGGCCGGGTTCAGCCGCTTGTTCACCACGTTCTTGTAGTAGCGGCTGGCCCACAGTCCGTAGGCCCCGTCCACGTTGGAATATTGAGGCCGGTCCTCCACGATGCTGGAAATGGGCTCCGTCAGCGTCAGGTAGGTGTGGAAGTCCTCGTTCGCCGCATCCACCCGGAAGTCGATCCCTCGGAAGATGCGCTGGTCGACCGCGGGGTCGTCCGGAATGGAATTGCGCAACCAGCTGTAGAAGGTCTCGCCGGCCAGGGTCACCGCCAGTGGCTGAGATGCGGCACTGGCCACCACCGTACCCAGTTCGCGGCTTTTCACGATGCGCTGGGAGACCCCGTCGCGCACCTCATCGAACTTGAAGTCCAAGTTGACCACGAAGCGTTTGTTGGTCCATGGAATGCCGGAAATGGAAGAGGTCCAGTTGAACTCGTAGATGCCGTAGCCGTTGCCCAGCGGGTTCATGAAGTTGATGGCCGAGGCACTGTTCAACGTGTCCTGATCATTGGAAGCAATGGTGATGTCGCTGGCAATGTTCGAAGTGGACGTCACGTCCTTGCCCTTGATGCGAAGTTTCAGCTTGTAGATGCCGTTCTGGAAAAGGAACGTGGGGCCGGAGCTGATCTGGGGCGATCCGCTCTGGTTGATAATGCGCTGCGGAGTATTGAAGTAGTAGACCTTTTGCTCGGGATAGTAGAAATCGCCGGGCAGCCGTCCGGTCAGCAATGTGTCACGCAGCAGGAACGAGTCGACGGGTGTTCCCGCACTGTTCACGCGATACACCACGGCTTGGGTGATGTCCTCGTCGCGGTATTCGTTGGAATCGCGAATGGCCGCGTAGGTGAAGGCATTGCCTTCGCCCAGGAAGGCCTTGTTGATCTTCACGTAATGCACCGAATCGCGCATGTTCAGAAGGCCGTACACCACCGTCACGTCCTTGTAGGGTGCGTTGATGTCGAGGTCGGTGCTGCAGCCGGCCATGGTGGCAGCGGCGGCGAGGATGAGAAGGGTGCGTTGCATGGTCTGCCTGGTGCAGGGCCGTCAAATATAGCCGGATGCCGCCCATCGTGCGGCGTGAACGGGGAACGGTGTGGTGCGCGGCATGACCGGTCGGCGGCGGTGGCATGCCGTCCAAGGGTCAGGACCTTAGCTTTGGACCGACCACCCAACAGCCCCCGCCCCCAATGAGCACCAGCCTGAAGGACGTAAAGCGTATAACGACCCACGTGCTGCAGGAGATGAAGCATTCGGGTACGCCCATCGCCATGCTCACCGCCTATGATTATTCGCTGGCCCGCTTGGTGGATGCTGCAGGGGTGGATGTGATCCTGGTGGGTGACAGCGCCAGCAATGTGATGGCCGGGCATGAGACCACCCTTCCGATCACGTTGGACCAGATGATCTACCACGCCAGTGCGGTGGTGCGTGGCTGCCAACGTGCGCTTATCGTGGTGGACCTGCCCTTCGGGACCTACCAGGGCAACAGCAAGGGAGCGCTCAACTCGGCCATCCGGATCATGAAGGAGAGCGGTGCCCACGCCGTGAAGCTGGAAGGCGGACGCGAGGTGCTGGGCTCCATCGAGCGGATACTCACGGCCGGCATACCGGTGATGGGCCATCTGGGCCTTACCCCGCAAAGCATCTACAAGTTCGGCACCTATGTGGTGCGCGCCAAGGAGGAGGCCGAGGCCCAGCGTTTGCGCGAGGATGCCAAGCTGTTGGAGCAGGCCGGGTGTTTCGCATTGGTGTTGGAGAAGATCCCCGCCAAACTGGCCGCAGAGGTCGCGCAGATCGTATCGATCCCTGTGATCGGCATTGGAGCGGGGCCGGGTGTTGATGGTCAGGTATTGGTGCTCCACGATATGCTGGGGATCAATACCGAGTTCAGGCCGCGTTTCCTGCGCCGCTACGCCGACCTGCACAGTGTGATCACAGGTGCTGTGTCGTCATACGTGGCCGATGTGCGTGCCAAGGATTTCCCGAATGCCAGCGAGCAATACTGAGGCGCCCAGAGGGCCGGCGCTGGTATATCAGGGCTCGGACTGGCTGGTGGTGGACAAGCCTGCCGGCATGCCCGTGCAACCGGATCCTTCGGGAAGTGCCGACCTGCTTACTTGGGTTCGTGCCACCACTGGCGACAACCGTTTGGAATTGGTGAATCGGCTGGACCGTCCGGTCAGCGGAGCAGTAGTGCTGGCAGCCGGAGACGCGTTGGTGGCCCTCAACCGTTCGTTCCGGGAACGACAGGTCCGGAAAGTGTATCACGCCATCGTGGAAGGTGGGCCAAAGACCGATGACCCGGTTGACCTGACGCATCTGTTGGTGCATGACACACGTGTACACAAGGCAAGGCAGGCCCGTGCAGGGGATCGGGATGTTCGGGAGGTGCACTTGGTGGTGCGTGTGGTCCGCCGCTTTGAGCGATTTACCTTATTGGAACTGGAGCCTCGTGAAGGTTCTTTTCATCAGTTGCGTGCCCAGCTCTCGTTCTGGGGGCATCCGATAAAGGGGGATGTGAAGTACGGTGCACGCCGTGGTGAGCCCGATCGGAGCATCGCATTGCACGCCTTGCGCTTGCTCGTGCCGGACCCCGTTACCCAAGAAGCGGTCGTTATAGAGGTGCCTATAGCCATACAGGGTGTTTGGCGTCTGCTGGCCGCCCCGTGGCCTTCGACCGGTGAAAGATGACATCGTATCTTGGACGGGATACTTCCCTGCCCATGATCCGCACTTTCATTTCAGCCCTTGCTCTTTGCGTGTTCCCTGCAACATTCGCCCAGGTCCTTTTGGGAGACAGTTTGTTGCTGACCTACACCACCGAGGAGCTCGTTGACTGGGGGGTGGGCAATGCGAGCAATGGCATTGAGATACATCGCATCCTGTATGCCACGGTGGACCCCTTCGGTCAGCCTACTGTCGCGAGCGGTGCGCTTGTATTACCCTTGGTCGATTGTTCGTTCCCCTTGGCCGCCTACATGCATGGGACCATACTGGATAGGGAGGATGTGCCCTCCAGGCTTAGTGATGAGATCGTGGTAGGTTACTTTCTCGGTGGTACCGGCTATGTCACCGTGCTTCCCGATTACCTGGGTTTAGGTGACGGTCCGGGGCCGCATCCGTATATCCATGCTCGTTCGGAGGCCACGGCATCCATTGACATGTTGCGTGCGGCGCGTGAGTTCTGTGAGGCACGAAATGTGGACCTGAGCGGACAACTCTTCCTCCTTGGCTACTCCCAAGGCGGACACGCTTGCATGGCCACGCATCGCATGATCGAGGCAGAGCTTGGCGATGAGTTCACGGTGACCGCCAGTGCACCATGCAGTGGCCCCTATGATGTGAGCGGTGTGCAGGCCCAAGTGATGGTGGACACCGTTCCATATCCAGCGCCCTATTACCTGCCGTATATCCTGTTTTCATACGGCTATGTCTATCCTGGTCTGTACAACAACATCAGCGATGTGGTCGAAGAGCCTTGGGCCACCTTGCTACCGCCTTTGTTCCAAGGCAACAATGGTTCAGGCGCGGTGGATGCGGTGATGCCCGATGTCCCCAGTGTGATCCTGGTCGACAGCATGCTCCAAGCCTTCACCAATGATCCCGATCACTATTTCCGGGTGGCCCTGCGGGACAATGACGTGTATGACTGGACCCCGCAGGCACCGGTGCGAATGGTCTATTGCGAGAGCGACAGCCACGTCTTCTACCAGAACAGCGTCGTGTGCCGCGATGCCATGTTGGCCAACGGTGCGTTCAACGTGCAGACCGTTAGTGCAGGAGCCGGCTTCGATCATGGTGATTGCGCCTTTCCGGCCCTGCTGGGCTCCAAGAATTGGTTCGATACCCTGAGGTGGCCCTGTGCCTTGAGCAGTGTGCCTGAAGAGGATGAGCCAACATGGAGCCTTGCTCCCAATCCAGCACACGACCATGTGCGTATCACTGTGGACGAACAGGCGGATGGAGTGTTTCCTTGGCGTCTGTACCTCGCTGATGGGCGAGAGGTGGAGCAGGGCGTGGTGCAGGTGCTTGGCGGTGCGGGCAACATTTCGTTCAAAGGCTCGGGCCATGGACCTTGCTTCCTGCTCATACAGGCGCAAAGGGGACCGGTGGTGCTTCGAGCGATGATGGAGTGATGCGCCCCTGAGCGAGGTCACATGGGGTCCACATCGGTCACCAACTGAACGGCGGAATGGGCCGGGTCCCCGAAGATGCGATCGATGGTGTCGCTGACGAAGGACTTCTCCTCGTGGTGCGCGGTCCTTCTCAGTTTGATCAACAGCTTGCGCAGGTGACGGTCCCGGATGCGCGAGACCAGCGGTATGTCCGGTCCGAGCACGCGCTCGCCCAGTCCTTCGCGCAGGGCCATGCCGAGCACCGAACCGGTGGCCGCCACGCGTTCCTCCGATCGGTGCTTGAGGGTCAGTTCGATGAGCCGCGTGAAGGGGGGGTAGCCATGCGCCCTTCGGTGCTCGATCTCGCGTTGGTACATGCCGTCCACATCGTGCCGCACCACCAGGTCCAGCACCGGGTTGTTCACGTCCATGGCCTGTATGATCACGCTGCCGGCCTGCTTTCGCCTTCCTGAACGCCCTGCCACCTGCGCCATGATCTGAAAGGCACGTTCATGGGCCCTGAAGTCCGGGAAACGCATCAGGTTGTCGGCATTCAAAATCCCCACCACGCTCACATGGTCGAAGTCGAGGCCCTTGGTCACCATCTGCGTACCCACCAGGATGTCGATGCCGCCCTGGCCAAAACTGGTGAGCAGGCGGTCCATGGCATGCTTGCCGCGCATGGTGTCCTGGTCCATGCGCCCGATGCGGGCCTCCGGGAATATCTCGGCCAGTTCCTCTTCGATCTTCTCGGTACCGAAGCCCAGCATACGCAACCGTGGACTGCCGCAATGGCCGCAGGAGGTGGGCGGTGCATAGTGGCGGCCACAGTAGTGGCAACGCAACTGGTGCTGGTGCTTGTGGTAGGTCAGGCTCACATCGCACTGATCGCACTCGGGCACCCAGCCGCAGGTCTCGCATTGCCACACGGGCACATAGCCACGCCGGTTCTGGAAGATGATGGCCTGTTCACGCCGCGCCAGGGCCTGTTGCACAGTGTCTATGAGCGTTTGCGAGAAGTGTCCCCGCATGAGCTTCCGTTTCTGGGCATCGCGCAGGTCAACGCGGAGCACATGGGGCATGGCCACATCGCCGAAGCGCGTCAGCAGTTCCACGTGGCCATACTTGCCGCCCTTGGCGTTGTGGAGGCTCTCCAAGGCGGGTGTGGCGGAGCCCAAAAGGGTCTTCGCATCATGGAGCCCGGCCAGCACGATGGCCATGTCCCGTGCGTGGTAGCGGGGCGAAGGGTCGTGTTGCTTGTAACTGGGGTCGTGCTCTTCATCCACCACGATGAGACCGAGGTCCTTGAAGGGCAGGAACAGGGCGGAGCGTGCACCGACCACCACGGAGGGAGGGGCTTCGCCTTGGGCCATGTGCAGCCACAGGGCGGTGCGTTCGTGCTGCGCCATGCGCGAGTGCGAGACCGCGATCCGCTCGCCGAACCGTTCGCGCAGTCGGCTGATGATCTGGGTGGTGAGCGCGATCTCCGGCAGCAGGTATAGCACTTGCTGTCCGCGGTCCATGGCCTCTTGGATCAGGGTGATGTACAGTTCGGTCTTGCCCGAAGACGTCACACCGCGCAACAGTACAACGTCCTTCTCCTTGAACTGGTCCTTGACCGCGTTGAGTGCCACCGTTTGAGCCGACGATAACGAAGGAGGCGGCTTGCGCAACGCCTCGTTCTCCGGAACACCGGCCTCGCGCTCGTAAGTGGTGAACAATCCCTTTTCGACCAGGCTTTTCAGTATGGCGGCGGTGGAGCCGCTTGCGCGCAGAATGGCATTACGCTCCACCTCCCGGGGGGCATCGCTCAGGCAACGGCTCAACTCGATGTAGCGCATGAGCAGGTGCAACTGCTTCGGGGCTCGTTCCAGCTTGTCGAACCATTCATGCAGGGCCTGTTCCGGCTTGGCAGCATCGTTCAGGCCCACGTAGGTCACCATGCGTGGCTTCCACGTGTCCTTCAACTCCTCCTCCAACTGAAGGGCGCCCTGGTCCATCAGGCTCTTCACCACGGGCATGGGGTTCTTCAGGCCCAGCAGTTCCCC
>JBEICT010000136.1:0-8982 GCA_040383865.1 Flavobacteriales bacterium
GCTTCAACAGCTGCGATCGAAGGGCCTGCGAAAGCAGGCCCTTCGGCGTTTCCGGCCATCGCGTATGTGTTGATGCGCCATCACGAACGCATGATGCGTTCAAGCGATCGCAGCGTGATCCGCTCAAGCGAAGTACCCGTCGAGCTCTTCGCGGAAGTACTGCAGTGCGTTGCGCACCCCGAGCGGCAGTCCACCGCCGAGCGCACAGAGCGAACCGATCTCCATCGTCTCGATCAGGTCGTTGAACAAGGCGCGATCGATCTTGCGCCCGTGCTCACGTGCACCTTCGATGAGCTCCTTGCCGCGTGTGGATCCGATCCGGCACGGGAAGCACTTGCCACAACTTTCCGCTGCGGTGAACTCGAACAGGTGCTCGAGGTAATGCACCATGGGGAAGTCCTCGGGTATGCACAGTATGCTCGCATGTCCCAACAGGAATCCCTCCTTCTGGAAGCTCTCGAAGTCGATGCTCAGTGCGTCGATCTTATGCATCGGCACAATGCCGCCGAGCGGTCCACCGATGTGCAGTGCCTTCACCTTTTTGCGGAAGCCCTGGCCGAGGTCGTCGATCACCTTGCGCAGTGGTGTGCCGCATTCCACTTCATAGATGCCCGGACGGTTGAACGCACTGTCCAGGCTCACGAGCTTGGTGCCATTGCTCTTTTCGCTGCCGAGGAGGGCGAAGGCCGCGCCGCCGTTCTCGATCACCCAGGGCACACAGGCCAGCGTCTCCACATTGTTCACCACGGTGGGCCGGTTGAACAGGCCTTGCTGTGCAGGGTAGGGCGGCCGCGTGCGCACTTCGCCGCGCTTGCCCTCGATGCTGTTGAGCAGTGCCGTCTCTTCACCGCACACATAGGCACCAGCCGCCTTGATCACCTTGAAGCGCCAGTTGAAACCACTGCCCTTGATGTTGGTGCCGATCCATCCTTTGGCTTCCAGCTCATGAACGGCCTCCTTCACGATCTCCACCGCCTCGGGGTACTCGGCGCGGATGTACAGCACACCCGTGTCAGCGCCCACACAATACCCGGCGATCATCATGCCCAACAGCACCAGGTGTGGTCGTTGTTCCAACAGGTAGCGATCGCTGAACGCAGCGGGGTCGCCTTCGTCGGCATTGCACACGATGTACTTGCGCTCACCTTCGCCACCGCTCACATCCTTCGCATCTCGGCAGGCCTGTAATTTGAAGCCCATGGGAAAGCCGGCCCCGCCGCGGCCACGGATGTTGGCGGTCTTGATCTCGGACAGGATATCCAACGGGTCGCTTTGCAGTACGCGCTCCCACAGGGCATAGTGGTCGTCGAGCTGATGCGGTAGTGGTGCGATGAGGATGGGCCACTCCATGGAGGTGCCTACATGGTAATGACCATGGGCATCCACGGTCCCACGGTCGACCAGTTCGTCCAGGTGCTCGATGCTGTTGCCGCTATAGTTGCGTCCACCAATGTTGAACGCACTGTTCTCATGGCAACGACCGAGGCAGCACATGTGGCCGATCTCCTCCGGCTTGAAATGTCTACCGAGCTCATGATGCACCTTCTCCTGAGTGCCGGCCACCAGACAGGTGCTGCCATTGCAGACATAGGCCTTCACGCCCTTGTTGCCCTTCTTCAGGAAGTCGTAGAAACTGCTGGTGCCATAGGTGATCGCCTCGCCCACCAGGAAGTCATCGGCGATACGCGTCAGGGCCTCGTCCTCTGGTGTGCCCGTGCCGTCGGCGGCCTGTTGCAGGCGTTCCCACAATGCATCATCGAGTTCCTTGCCTGCGCGGCCGGAGAGGGAGGAGATGTTCCTGGACATGTTGATGCCAAGGTATGAAGGTGCACCGTTCGCTCGCGTTCCTACGTGTCGCTGTCGGGGTGCTTCGGTTTGCGCTTGTAGGTCTTGCGGCTCTTCACCACACGTGGGCGATAGCGTCCGTCGAACACACCCGCCGCTTTTTGTTCGGCACGTTTCACGGTGCGTTCAATGCGATCGGTAACGGTGCGGGCCTTGCGCGGTGTTGCTTTGGCCATGGCAGTGCGGCATTACTTCAAGCGACCATAAAGGTAGAGGTCGATCAAACGGCCGTCGTGCGTGCGGAAGTCCTGACGCAACAAGCCCTCCCGTTGGAAGCCGCAGTTCTCCAGCACCTTGCAGCTCGCGAGGTTGTCCGGTGCCACGCGGGCGTACACTTTCGCGAGGCCCAAGGTGGTGAAGGCGAAGTCGAGGGTCCACAACAGGGCCATGGAGGTAAGCCCGCGCCGCTCGTAGGTGGAACTGATGAAGTAGGCGGTTTCGCACTTGGGCACGGACCAGTCGAACTCCTTGAGAAAGACCAGCCCGATCGGATCGCCGCCTTCATAGTCGCGCATCACGAAGCAGTGCATCTCGTGCCGCTTGCGCCGCGCAAGCAGTTCCTTGATATAGCTGCGCGTGGTGCGCGGATCACTGCATCGTGCACAGGTCACCGGGAAGTACGGCTCCAGCCTGGACCGCTCGCGCTGCACCAGCCGGAACACCCCCGTATGGTCGTCCTTCGAAAGGGGGTCGATGATGACCGAATCGCTCATTGTTCGTCCTGTGCGAGCAGTGCGGCCTTGCGCATGGCCTGTGCCCGTTCAGTACCAAGGTAGCGTTCCACACCGGCATGTACGAGGTACACCATCGGTGTGCTCAGTATGGCGACGATGAGCTTGTAGGCATAGGCGGTCAGCACCAGGGCGGTGGCCATGGGGAAGCTCATGTCCTTGAAGATCCAGAAGGCCACATAGGTCACCACCACGCTGTCGATGAGCTGGCTTACCAATGTGCTTCCCGTGGCACGTAGCCAGATGCGCTTGTCGCCCGTGATCCGTTTGATCCGTCGGAACACGAAGGCATCCACCAACTGCCCCACCACGAACGCGGTGAGCGAACCGAGGATGATGTTCATGCCTTGCCCGAAGATGACCGTGAAGGCCGCCTGCATGTCGGGCACGCCCTGCGCCGCGCTGCTGCCGATCCACCAACCCTGCTCCGGCGGCATGTGGATCGCGAAGTACATGACCACGAACGCAAAGGCGATGAGCCCTGTGGTGAGCAGGGTGAGGAAGCGCACGCCGCGCACCCCGTAGTAGTCGTTCACCACATCGGTCATGATGAAGACGATGGGCCACGGCAGCACGCCCACGCTCAGCACGAAGCTCAGGTGCGGTTGGCCCAACAGCGTGAAGTCGGCCTTGCTGATGCCAAGCAGCGTCTCCAGCTGGAAGAGCTTCACGCCGATCATCTCGGCGATCAGCGCGTTGGCCACGAAGAAGCCGCCAAGGATGATGTAAAGACGCGTGGCCTTGTCCGCGAGGATGGAGTGGATCATGCGGTGATGAAGGTATCGGACAGAGGTCAGACACGCTTCAGGCCATCACTGTTCACCCCGCCACATTCACCCCGATCAGCTTGCCGATGCCGAAGGTGACCGCTGCTGCAGCCAGTCCGAACAGCACCTGCCGCATGCCGGAGAACCAGATGCCCCGACCGGTGAACAGGGTGATCGCACTGCCGATCACGAACAGCCCGACGGCGCTCAAGCCCACACTGATCGCAATGGCCTGCATGCCGCCCAGCCAGAAGAAGGGCAGCACCGGCAGGATGGCGCCGATGGCGAATAGGATGAAGGAGGTGATCGCCGCTTCCCACGCCGAACCTTGCAATTCCTCCGCGTTGATGCCGAGCTCCTCCTTCACGAGCATCGCATGCGCCTTGCTCGTGTCGCTCATCAGTTCTGTCGCCAGCCGGTCGGCCTCGATTTCGCTGATGCCCTTGGCCATGTAGATCAGTGCAAGCTCCTTCCGCTCGCCTTCGGGATTCGTCTGAAGCTCGGTCATCTCCAGTGCCATCTGTCGCTCATAAAGTTCCTGCGAGCTCTTCACACTGATCCATTCGCCCAGCGCCATGCTCAACGCACCCGCCAACAGTCCCGCAAGACCCGCAAGTAGAACACCCTGGTCGCCATCGGTGGCACCGGCCACGCCCATCACCAGGCTCATGTTGCTCACCAGGCCATCGTTCGCGCCCAGCACCGCTGCGCGCAAGGCGTTCCCGCCCACGCTCTTGTGCTTCCCTTCGATCCGGCCCAGTTGTTCGCCGCCCATGCCGCCCTTGTTCGCCATCAGCGAAGTGAGGATGCGCACATGGTTCCGCTCCGACCCGGTGATCGGCTCCCCGTTGCGTTGCTTCTGGACTATCGTCGCTTTCGCGAGACCTTTCTCCACGTCCATCAGTTGTGCGATCACGTGGTCGTAACCCATCACCCTGCCGATACGGTCCAAGGTCCGGGCCCGCCATGAAGGACCCGGTATCGTGGTAAGGAGGCCGCCTTTCTTCAGGTCGTTGAACGCGTGCTCTGCATGCCCCCGCTCTATCGCGGCCATCTCGCGGAACAGCTTTGCCAATTGAGCGTCCTCTTCATGTGCGGCGATCCGAGCGTACAGGAAGGCCGCGTCGATCTCGATCTGCAGGCTTTCCTTGCGGAGCTGGGGGGAGGGGGTGGTCATATACGAAGGTCCACAGAAGACAGGCATCCTCAGCTGACCATCCTCACCTCGTCACCCACACGCACGCTTCCCTCGGTCGCCCCCACGGCGTTCATGCCGAACATCACCTTGTGGCCTTTGCTGCGATAGGTGGCCAGGGTGCGCAGGGGTTCCTTGCCGCGTTCGCCGGAGCGTTGGTCGGTGGTGATGATGACGCATCGCGCACAAGGCTTTACCAACGTGAAACGCACAGTGCCAATGGTGATCTCTCGCCAACCATCCTCTTGGAATGCCGCGCCTCCATTGATCACCAGGTTCGGACGAAAGCGGTCCATGGGAATGGGCGTCCATGTTTCCATGTTCGCTAGCGCCTTTGCGGTACCGCGCGCATTGAGGTCGTCCAGCGAGGCCTGTGAAAGGAAGAGGTACGGGAAGCCATCGCTCAGCGAAGTGAGCCCTTGGGCATAGCGGCCATCGGTGCGGCGCTTCGTGGTATCGGGCATGAAGACCAGCTGCGCGGTCCGTTCGAGCCGTTCGCTGAACCAGTGGCTCCAGGCTTCTTCGGCGACCATCGTTCGCACACGATCGCTCCACACCGAGTTCATCCCGGTCTCCTTTTCGGATATCGTCCAGGGCAGGTCCAGTGTTGCGCCAGCACGTGTATCCACCACACGGAAGCCTTCGCCATGCGGCACGGTATGCAGGCAGGCCATTGCAGGCACTTCACGTTGCGTAATGAATTGGCCGTGCTCATCCACCAGCATCCAGCGCCGATCATGTTCCAACCCGCGGTCGGTGAGCCGTGCCTCGTTCACGCCGAAGCCGCCGACGGATTTGATCGGATGGATGTGGATCGCCCCGAGCGTCAGGCTCATCGGCGCACCACCCGCTTGATCACCGGCAGGCCATCAATGTGGAAGAGCAGCACATAGGTGCCGGAGGTGGTGGGCAGTTGCACACGCAGTCCCTGGCGTCGCGGTTCGGTACGCACTGCCACGTGTTCACCCCCGATCGTCTGCACGCCTTTCAGTTCCAAGCGTCCACCATCGGGCACATCGATCATCACCCAGCCATCGGTGGTGGGGTTGGGGTACACCACCAAACGCTCCGGGTCGCGCAGCAGCATGCCCACGGGTCCTATCTGTAACGAGTCGGCAGCGACCAAAGTGGGCGTGCCATCGCTGGCGGCCAGCATGTCGCGGAAGGCATCGATCTCCGGACCGCTCAGGTCGAACATCTCGCGGTTCCATCCCGGGGGTACGGGTTGATAGTACGCGCGCGCATACGCGCGCAAGGCTCCCGTGGCATTGGTCACCGGTATGTGGTAGTACACGATGTCGGTGCCGCTTCCTTCCTCGCCCAGTGTGTTGCGGTTGAAGTCGGGATCGTTGAGGGCGTTGCCTGCAATGCGCGTGGTGTCGTAGCTGGGGTGCGCGGTGCTGAATCCGAAGGGCACCAATCGGTTGTCCTTGATCGGGTCCTTGGCGCGCTCGAGCACCGTCGTCACATCGCCGTTCACACCGCCCATCACCAGTTCGTAGATCTGCACCTGATCGCTGCTGGTGATCGCGGAGTAATGGGGCTCGTAGGTGGCATCATGCCCTTCCACTTCCAGGTCACTGTTCAAGCGGCCGCTCTTGAACACGGTATCGCCCATGGCGTCCAACACCACGAATTCGATGAAGGCCCGGCGCGACGGATACCCGCTGGGGAAACGGTGCCCGGCCAGGTTCTCCAACCTCACAGCATAGTAGGCCGTATCATTAGTGCGGTCCACCAGGTCAAGGTCCAGGAGCAGCGTGTGTTGTGTGAGCAGCCGATGGGACCGTGCGATGGTGCTGTCGAACTGCACATCCGTGGCGGGGATGTCCAGCGCATCCTTGTTGGCCTTCAACAACTCCAGCATGTGCAGGTTGCCGCCCACCAAGTGGTGCAGGCCGTAGGGTGTCTGCGCGTTCAGGAACGGATACTCCGCCGCCAGCAGTATGGGGTCGTTGATCCGCGGCATGTGGCAGGTGTTGCACTGTGTGCCGTTCACGCTGTAGATGCTGTTCAGCCACTCGTGGTAGGTGGCCTGTTCCACGAACTGGTCGCCGGTGATGTTGCCTTCCAGGTCGATGGTCTCGGTGATCAGCGTATGGCAACCCGCGCACACCTTGCTGTTCACGATGTGGCTGCCGAAGCCGGGCGTGAACCGAACGAAGAACTGCATGATGGCCGGATTGATCTGGTCGTCGCTGTAGGGGCCGTACACCCGTGCCGAATCGAACTCCAGTTCACCACTGAAGAAGGTCCCGGCCGTGGCCTCGGACTGCATGTGGCACGAAAGGCAGCTTACACCGTCAAGCCCCATTTTGCTGGTGTCGAGCATGGCCATGGTGAAGGGCGGATGGCCCAGCATGCGTTCCTGGTGCATGCCCTGCGGTGCGTGACAGCTCAGGCATTTGTTCTCGATCGGACCTTGGTGCGCCGGGTTCACCAACACCTCGTGCTCCACCTTGGCACGGAAGAAGGGGTCGCGTGCGCTGTTGGCCATCATGGTGCTGCGCCAGTCGTCCACCACGTTCACATCGCGGCCCTGGCCATCAACGCTGGCAATGCCGAGCAGGTCGGTGCCATGGCATCCGGCGCAGCGACCGGCCGTGGTGAAGTAGGCCCCGATCTGCACGGCCAGGCTGTCCGTGCTCCGGAGGAGTTTCAGTTCAAAACTGCTGTGCGGTCCACGCACCGGTCGCACAGCCTCGTTCCACGCGGTGAACAAAAGCACAACGCTCAGCAGGGAGGTCAGGAAAAGCCAGCGACGCATGGTGTGGAAGGGCAGGAGTGCGCAAGGTAACAGGCACGGGCATCGCGGTGTTCGCACAGTGTTGGCCATGCGCGGTTTCCCAACGCGCGCACGGTAGGGCCCACCGGCATTCACCAGCGCATTGTTCATCGGTGGTGCTCCGGCGCTCTTCCTGCGCTCAGGGGCGGTTTACCTTCGTCGCATGCTCCGTTCCCTCGTCCTCTTTTTCTGTCTGGGCCTTTTGGCTTCCGCCTCCGCGCAGAGCGTGGAACCCTTCGTGGACCATTGGGATGCGAAGAAGACCATCAAGCGCAGCGAGGGCCTTATGGTGAACGGCCGCGAGTGGGGCGAGTGGAAGTTCTACGACCGCGAAGGTCGCCACATCGAACAGGCCGAGTTCAAGAGCGGCGAGCGCGATGGCCGTGTACGCATCTACTATCCCGGTGGCGGCCTGCAGCACGATGGCTGGTTCAAACGAGGGGTGGAGGACAGCCTGCGCGTTACCCGCTACCGCGATGGCAAGATCATGGAGCGCGGCGCGTACAACAAGGGCCGCAAGACCGGGCCATGGACCTACTACTACCCCGACAGCGTGCCCATGCTGCGCGAAGTGTGGCAGGATACCCTGGTGCTCGTCACCGATGCGTGGGACACCACCGGCGTGCGCACCATCACCAACGGCGATGGCTTCCTGCGCACCCACTATGCCAGCGGCAGTGTGCAGGAGGAGAGCCAGTACATCAAGGGCGTGAAGAGCGGTTCTTATGTGGAGCGATATCCCGCCGGGAATGAGAAGGTCCGGGGCCAATACCAAGGCGGGTCGAAGGTGGGTACCTGGTCATTTTGGTATTCCAACGGAAAGCCGGAGAGAACCGAAACGTATCTGGTCGGCCGGTTGAACGGACCGTATTCCCTGTGGTTCCGGTCCGGACAGGTGAACGTGAGCGGGGCCTTCAAGGGTGGTGAAAAGGACAGCGTGTGGACCTGGTACACCACCACCGGTAAGAAGGACATGGAAGGCCCGTTCAAGGCCGGGCTGCGCGAAGGCGTATGGAAGTACTGGTACCCCAACGGCCAGCTGAGCACCACCGGGGCTTTTGCGGCGGACAAGGAACAGGGCGAGTGGGTCTACTTCTACGAGGGCGGCCAGTTCTGGAAGAAGGGACGTTTCGAACAAGGCGTGAAGCAAGGCACCTGGACCACGTGGTACGAGAGCGGCCAGAAGCTGCAGGAGGGACCCTATGTGAACGGGAAGGAGGAGGGCGAATGGCACAGCTGGTTCGAGAACGTCACCGACAAGTCCATTGGCCAGTTCACACAGGGGCGCATGGATGGCCTGTGGAGTGGCTTTTTCCCCGATGGTCAGCCTGATTTTGAAGGCTACTACAAGGATGACCTGAAGGATGGTTCATGGAAGCTCTATTTCGAGTCCGTGCCCGAGAAACCCATGGGCGGACGCGTGCGGGAGGAGGGTTTTTATGCAGCAGGGAAGAAGAGCGGCCGCTGGATCACCTACGGCGTGGGCGGCAACGTGATCAGCGAAGGCATGTACAGCAACGGCATGCCCAACGGCGCGTGGACCTATTTTGACGATGCCGGCGTGAAGATGCGCGAGCAGTCCTTCCAGAACGGCGACCCGCACGGCCCCTGCAAAGTGTACGACCAGCGCGGCCGGGTGGTGCAGGACATGACCTACAA
>JBEICT010000137.1:0-8959 GCA_040383865.1 Flavobacteriales bacterium
GCGAGGCCGCAGACCCCGTGCTGGTGCGTGAGGCCGCGTTGGAGGCCGCCACCTGGCCCACGGGCACGGAGGGCCATGCACATGTTATGAAGCGGTCCATCGATGCCCGCAGCAAACAACCGCTGGTGCGCCTGCGTGTACGGGTGAGCGACAGCTTCTTGGACGACACGATCAGCGCGCCGGAACTGCCCGATGTCTCGAAGGCACGACCGGTGATCATTGTAGGCTGTGGGCCGGCCGGGCTCTTTGCCGCGCTGCGCTGCATTGGCCACGGGCTGCGGCCCATCCTGTTGGAACGCGGCAAGGACGTGCGCTCGCGGCGTCGCGACCTGGCCGCCATCAACCGCATGCACCTGGTGGACCCCGACAGCAACTACTGCTTCGGCGAGGGCGGCGCAGGCACATACAGCGATGGCAAGCTGTACACCCGCAGCCACAAGCGCGGCGATGTGGAAGGCGTGTTGCGCACCCTTGTGGCCTATGGCGCCAGCGCGGACATCCTTGTGGACGCCCACCCCCACATCGGCACCAACAAACTGCCGGGCATCATCACCGCCATGCGCGAGGCCATCCTGCGCGCCGGAGGCGAAGTGCATTTCGGCGAACGCGTGACCGACCTGTTGGTGGAACAAGGCCACATCCTGGGCGTGCGCACGCCCAACGGCGGTGATCACCGCGCCGCGGCCGTGGTGCTGGCCACAGGGCATTCGGCCCGCGACATCTTCCACTTGCTGCTGGCCAAGGGCATCCGTATCGAACGCAAGGACTTCGCCTTGGGCGTGCGTGTGGAACACCCACAGGCCATCATCGACCGCGCTCAATACCACTGCAATGTGCGCGACCCCTACCTGCCACCGGCCAGCTACAGCCTGGTGCAGCAGGTTGAAGGCCTGGGCGTGTACTCCTTCTGCATGTGTCCGGGCGGCATTATCGCGCCCTGCGCCACGGCACCCGGCGAAGTGGTGACCAACGGCTGGAGCCCGAGCAAACGCAACAATCCGTTCGCCAATTCCGGCGTGGTGGTGGAGGCACGAGGTGCGTTCGATAACACCGACCCCTTGGCCGGCATGCACTACCAGCAAACGGTGGAACAGGCCGCGTGGGCCGCAGGTGGACGCACACAGACCGCACCGGCGCAGCGCCTGGAGGATTTCATCCAAGGCCGCCTGTCAACGGACCTGCCCGAGTGCAGCTACCCACCCGGGATCCTTTCGCACCGCGTGGACCAACTGCTACCCCGCGAGATCGGGCAGCGGCTGCGCGAGGGCTTCAAGGCGTTCGGGCAGAAGATGCGGGGTTACAGGACCAACGAGGCCGTGGTGGTGGCCGTGGAATCGCGCACCAGTTCGCCCGTGCGCATACCCCGCGACCCGGTGACCCTGGAACATGTGGACGTACAGGGCCTGTACCCGTGCGGCGAAGGGGGAGGCCATGCGGGCGGTATCGTCAGCGCGGCCATGGACGGCCAGCGCGTGGCCGATGCGGTGGCCTTGCGCTACGGCGTATTACGCTGACGCGTGAACTCCATGCATAACGCCGACGCGGCCATGGCCACATTGAGCGACTCGGCGGCACCTATGCGCGGCACCGAGATCGTTTCGCCACGCAGCGCGCGCACGGCCGCCGACACCCCATGCGATTCGCTGCCCAGCACCAGGATGGACGGGCGTCGCAGTGGCCGATCGAACGCGCTCCTGCCTTCCATGCTGGCGATGTAGAGCGTGGCCCCGGCGGCACGTTCGCGCTCCAGCACAGCGGCCAGGTCCACGTAATGAACGCTTACGCGGAACACGGCACCCATGCTCGACTGCACGCATTTGGGGTTGAACACCTCCACACTGGCGCGGTCGCAGAGCACACGCCCGATGCCGAACCAATCGGCAATACGCAGCACGGTACCGAGGTTGCCGGGATCGGCCACGCCGTCGAGGGCCAGCACCAGTTCATCGGCGCCCAATGGGGCGAAGGGACCTTGAGCGGGACGTTCCACCACGGCCACCACGGTATTGCCGCTCTCTTGGGTGCCCAGGCGGTCCATCTCGTGCGCGGGCAGGATGTCGGCATCGCTCAGCCGGAGCTGATCGGCCATTTCAGCAGTGGCATGAACGGACCTTACGGGCCAACCGCTGGCGAGCAGTTCCCCCACGAGCTTGGGGCCCTGCACCAGGAACAGGCCCTCGGCCTCGCGCACCTTCTTCTGGTGCAATGAACGCACGAACTTCAGATCGGCCTTGGTGCTCAAGGGGCGGATATCTTTGGCGCTGCCTCTACAGCGGCAGCTGGAACGGAGCGCAAAATAGGCAGACCAGCCCTCCGTGCGGACCTTCAACCTCCATATCGCCGCTGCGTTGTCGGGAATACTGCTCCTGGCCGGCTGCGACCCCACCAAGCGTGTTCCGGCAGGCAGCCACCTGCTGAACCGCAACCGGGTGGTGATGCACGACAAGAGCGTGGACCCGGTGGAACTCGAGGCCATCATCAAGCAGAAGCCCAACAAACGCATCGTGGGCATGCGCTTCCACCTGGCCATGTACGGACTGCCGGACCCGGAACGCATGGCTGCGAAAAAGGCCCGCAAGGACCAGCGGACCGATGAACGGAACGAGGAAAGGGCCGAGCGTGGCAAGCCTGCTAAGCCTTACAAGCGCACCACGGGTGAATGGCTGCGTGAGGATGTGGGCGAACCTCCCGTGTTGCTGAACCCAGAGCTGACCGAGCGCTCCGTGGAGCAGATGCGGATGTACCTCAACAAGGAAGGCTGGTTCAGGGCCGTGGTCACGGACACCGTGCGCGACCGCCCACTACGGCGCATACGCCTATGGGGCGAATGGGGCAAGCCGTACGACACGCCGAAACGCGATGTGGAGTTCCATGTGAACGCAGGCAGACCCTACCAACTGCGCAACATCACCTACACTGTGGACGACCCGCGCATCAGCGAACAAGTGCGTTCCACCCGGGAGAACAGCCTGCTGCGCACCGGGGACCGGTTCGATGCCGATGTGCTCGACCAGGAACGATCGCGCATCGCCGACCAGTTGCGCAACATCGGCTACCTCTACTTCACCCGGGAAATGGTGAACTACCAGGCCGACACCACGGTGGGCGACCATCAGGTGGACATCGCCTTGAGGTTGGAACGCGTGAACTATCCGCGCAGTGAACGGGGCCTTGAAGGCACCTCGCAAGGCACACCGTACACCATCAACGCCATCACGGTGACCATGGCCAGGCCGGTGAGGGACCAGACCACGATGCTCGACAGTACCGAACAGGCCGGCTATTTGATCCTGAAGGACGAATTCGGCGACTTCAAGACCAGCGCCCTGCTGAACGATGTGTTCCTCAAGCCCAACGAGCGCTTCAGCCAGAACAACGCGGACCGCACCTACCGGCGACTGACCGCCCTGCAGGTGTTCGACCGGGTGGACATCACTTACGACACCACGGATGCGGGTGGAAAGGGACGTGCCAATGCGCTGATCAATGTGGTACCGGGAAGATCGCAGAGCCTTTCGCTGGAGGGTGCCGGCACCAACCGTGGTGGAGCGCTCGGCACTTCGGTGAGCCTGGGCTACCGGCACCGCAACCTGTTCCGCACCATGGTCTCCCTGCAGGCGCAGTTCACGTTGGGACTTGAAGCACAGCAAAGCCTGACCAGTGCATCGCAACCCGTGGAGGATGCCACCACCGGGAGCCTGACCAGTTCCGGCCTGTTCAATACGGTGGACATCGGCCCTGAACTGACCCTGCGGTTCCCCTACTTCCTGCTGCCGGTAAAACGCGAACGGTTCTCGGGCCAGGCGGCACCCCGCACCCTGCTGAGCGCGATCTACAACTACCAGCGTCGGCCCGACTACAGCCGCAACCTGGCCAAGCTGTCCTTCGGCTACGAATGGCTCGAGAGCCGAACCCGCACCATGAGCTTCTTCCCGGCCGAGGTGAACGTGATCCGCATCCCACTGCTGAGCCCCGAATTCCAACGCTATCTACAGGAGGCCAATGACCCGGTGCTGACGGACAGCTACACCGACCACTTGATCGCCGGCCTCCGGGGCCAGTTGGTGACCAACACTCGACAGCAGGGCTCGGCCGCCAAGCGCACGTCCTACTTCAGCCGCTTGTCGGTGGAATGGGCCGGCCACCCGCTGGGCCTGCCCATTCCGCGCTGGTTGAGCGAGGAGGCCACCGACACCAGTGGCAACACCTTCAACACCGTGGCGGGCGTGCGTTACGCCGAGTACGTGAAGGTGGACGCCGACCTGAGGTGGCTCCACATCATCCACTCCAAGGGAAGCGTGGCCTTCCGTGCGGCCGGCGGGTTCGGGGTGCCCTATGGCAACCTCGGCGTGCTGCCCTTCGAGAGCAGCTTCTTCGTGGGCGGCGCGAACGGACTGCGGGCCTGGCGGGCCCGATCCATCGGCCCCGGCTCGTACAGTGCCCCGCTCATCGCCTTCGATCGCATCGGCGAGATCCGCATGGAGGGCAACGTGGAATACCGCTTCAAGTTGATCAGTTACCTCGAGGGTGCGTTCTTCGCGGACATCGGCAACATCTGGAACTGGGAGGAGGACCCGGCCAAGCCCGGCAGCGGGTTCAGCAAGGACTTCATCAGCGAACTGGCCGTGGGCACCGGCTTCGGGGCCCGGCTCAATTTCGACTTCCTGATCGTGCGCTTCGACCTGGGCCTGCAGACCAAGGACCCCTCCCTGCCCAAGGGCGAGCGCTGGCTGTTCCAACCCAAGGACGAGTTCGAGGCACGTGCGGCCGAGAACGGCCTACCTACCACCTACAAGCCCCAGTTCAACTTCAACCTGGGCATCGGATATCCATTCTAAATGCCTGAGGAGCGGGTGCCATCGCGACCTTTCCCCCGCTGGGGCCTTTCCTTAGCTTTGCCGCCTGTTCAAAACGGAACACCCGCATGCAGACCCTGAAGACCGGCCAGATCGAAGAACTCCTCGGCAGCGAGGCCAGCAACCTGTTGGGCCACGAGTGCAAGACCATCAACAAGAGCACCCTGCACCTGCCGGGCGCCGATTTCATCGATCGCAGCTTCGCGCAGAGCAACCGCAGCCCCCAGGTGTTGCGCAGCCTGCAGGCCCTGTACGGCACCGGTCGCCTGGCCAACACGGGCTACATGAGCATCCTGCCCGTGGACCAGGGCATTGAGCACAGCGGCGGTGCAAGCTTCGCGCCCAACCCGGCCTACTTCGACCCCGAGAACATCGTAAAACTGGCACTGGAAGGCGGTTGCAACGCGGTGGCCTCCACCTACGGCGTGCTGGCCGCCAGTGCCCGTAAATACGCCCACAAGATCCCGTACGTGGTGAAGATCAACCACAACGAACTGATGACCTATCCCAACAAGTTCGACCAGGTGCTCTTCGGCACCGTGGAGAGCGCATGGGACATGGGTGCCGTGGCCGTGGGCGCCACCATCTACTTCGGCAGCGACGAGAGCACCCGCCAGATCACCGAGATCGCCGAGGCCTTCCAGCACGCCCATGAACTTGGAATGGCCACCATCCTGTGGTGCTATCTGCGCAACCCCGGCTTCAAGGTGGACGGCAAGGACTACCATACCGCTGCCGACCTCACCGGCCAGGCCAACCACTTGGGCGTGACCATACAGGCCGACATCATCAAGCAAAAGCTGCCCGAGACCAACGGAGGCTACAACGCCCTGAACGGCTACGGCAAGACCCACAAGAAGGTATACAGCGACCTCAGCAGCGACCACCCGATCGATCTGTGCCGTTACCAGGTGGCCAACTGCTACATGGGCCGCATCGGCCTTATCAACAGCGGAGGTGCCAGCAGCGGCGCCAGCGACATGGCCGAGGCCGTGAAGACCGCCGTGATCAACAAGCGCGCCGGTGGACAGGGCCTGATCAGCGGACGCAAGGCCTTCCAGCGCCCCATGAACGAGGGCGTGCAACTGCTGAACGCCATCCAGGACGTGTACCTCGACAAGCAGATCACCATTGCCTGATCGGCCGGGGATCCAGAGCGCCTAATTCGTCAATCGACTTCACCATGGGCTGGTTCACACGCGTCAAAGAGGGCATCACCACCAGTACGGAGGACAAGAAGGAGACCCCCGAGGGCCTCTGGTACAAATGCCCCGAATGCTCGGAGATCATGACCTCCGAGGACCATGAGAACAACCTGTGGGTGTGCGCCAAGTGCGACCACCACGAGAAGATCGGCAGCGCGGAGTACTTCGCCCTGCTGTTCGATGACCAGAAATACACCGAGATCGGGGCCGACCTGATCGCCGGTGACCCGCTGCACTTCGAGGATACCAAGAAGTACACCGACCGACTGGCCAAGACCCGCAAGGACACCGGCCTGAACGACGCCCTGAAGGCCGCCGAGGGCAAATTGGACAAGCACATGGTGGTGATCGCCTGCATGGACTTCCGGTTCATTGGCGGCAGCATGGGCAGCGTGGTGGGCGAGAAGATCGCGCTGGCGGCGGACCAGGCCCTGAAGCGCAAGTGCCCGCTGATCATCATCAGCAAGAGCGGCGGTGCGCGGATGATGGAGGCCGGCTTCAGCCTGATGCAGATGGCCAAGACCAGCGCCAAGCTGACCCTGTTGGCCAAGAAGAAGCTGCCCTACATCAGCATTGTCACCGACCCCACCACGGGCGGCGTTACGGCCAGCTTCGCCATGCTGGGCGACCTGAACATTGCCGAGCCCAAGGCCTTGGTGGCCTTCGCCGGTCCCCGGGTGGTGCGCGAGACCATTGGCCGTGACCTGCCCGAGGGGTTCCAGACGAGCGAGTTCGTATTGGAACACGGCTTCCTGGACAAGATCGTGCACCGCAAGGACCTCAAGGCCTTCCTGGCGAAGACCTTCCTGATGCTCAGGAGCTGAGCCCACTTTCGGGCCGGGTAGGACCGGATCGGGAAAAGATCTATCTTTGCCGCCTGTTACGAACGACCATGTACCTGACGAGCGAAGCCAAAAAGGCCATTTTCACGCAGCACGGCGGTTCCGAGAAGAACACCGGTGGGGCCGAGAGCCAGATCGCACTCTTCACCGAGCGCATCAACCACCTGACCGGGCACCTGAAGGCCAACAAGAAGGACCACGGCACCGAAAAGGCGCTGATGACCATGGTAGGCAAGCGCAAGCAATTGCTGAACTACCTGAAGATGTACGACATCGAGCGCTACCGCGCGATCATCGCGAAGCTTGGTCTGCGTAAGTAAGACATGCGGGAGCGCCGGAACGCCGGCATCTCAAGTAGGCACATCCTGATCGAAAGGGGGGCGATCGTGAGGCACGGTCGCCCCTTTCATTTACACGTAGGCAACAAGAGGAAAAACGAAGACGACGATGAGACCACAAGGAATTACCAAGACCATCGACCTGGGCGATGGCAAAGCGATCACCATCGAGACCGGTGTGCTCGCCAAACAAGCCGATGGATCGGTGACCGTACGGATGGGCGATACCATCCTGCTGGCCACGGTGGTGGCCACCAAGGAGGCCCGCGAGGGCATCGACTTCCTCCCCCTTCAGGTGGAGTACCGCGAAAAGTTCAGTGCCGCCGGCCGTTTCCCCGGAGGCTTCTTCAAGCGTGAGAACCGCCCCAGCGACCACGAGATCCTCGTGAGCCGTCTGGTGGACCGCGCCCTGCGCCCCCTGTTCCCCGATGATTTCCACGGGGACACCCAGGTGGTGGTGACCCTGATGAGCCACGACAAGCGCAATCACAGCGACAGCCTGGCCTGCCTGGCCGGTGCAGCCGCCCTGGCCGTGAGCGATATCCCTTTCGGAGGCCCCGTGAGCGAAGTGCGCGTGGCCCGTGTGGACGGCAAGTTCATGATCAACCCCGACATCGCTGATGCTGAACGTGCCGACCTCGACCTGATCGTGGCCGCCACCGAGCGCGACATCCTGATGGTGGAAGGCGAGATGAAGGAAGTGCAGGAGGCCGACATGATCGAGGCCATCAAGGTGGCGCACGATGCCATCAAGGTGCACTGCAAGGTCCTGAACGAGCTGGGAGCCGCCGTGGCCAAGAGCCAGGTGAAGCGCACCTACAGCCACGAGAACAACGACGCGACCGTTGGTCAGCTGATCCACGACTTCTGCTACCAGAAGTACTATGACCTGGCCATGAAGCCCAGCAGCAAGGAAGAGCGCTCGGCCAATTTCGCCGCGGTGAAGGAGGCCTGCCTGGCCACCCTCACCGACGAGCAGAAGGCCGACAAGGCCATGCTGGGCCGCTTCTTCAAGAAGACCCAGAAGAAGGCCGTACGCAACGTAGTGCTTGACCACGGCATGCGCCTGGACGGTCGCAAGACCACCGAGATCCGTCCGATCTGGGGCGAAGTGGATGTGATGCCCGGCACGCACGGCAGCGCCATCTTCACCCGTGGTGAGACCCAGGCCATCAACCTGGTGACCCTCGGAAGCTCGATGGACGAACAGACCGTGGACCTGGCCACCAAAAAGACCAGCGAGAGCTTCATGCTCCACTACAACTTCCCCAGCTTCAGCACGGGTGAAGTGAAGCCGATCCGCGGTCCTGGACGCCGCGAGGTGGGCCATGGCAACCTGGCGCTCCGTGCCTTGAAACCGATGATCCCCGGGCTGCCGGAGAACCCCTACACCATCCGCCTGAACTGCGACATCCTGGAAAGCAACGGATCCAGCTCGATGGCCACCGTGTGCAGCGGCACCATGGCCCTGATGGATGCCGGGGTGAAGATCAAGGCCCCTGTGAGCGGTATCGCCATGGGCATGATCAGCGACGGCAAGCGCCACGCGATCCTCAGCGACATCCTCGGCGACGAGGACTTCCTGGGCGACATGGACTTCAAGATCTGTGGTACCGCCAAGGGCATCACGGCCACGCAGATGGACATGAAGGTGGACGGCCTGCCCTACGAGGTGCTGGCCCAGGCCCTGGAGCAGGCCCGTCAAGGACGCCTGCACA
>JBEICT010000138.1:0-8900 GCA_040383865.1 Flavobacteriales bacterium
CATCTTCCTCGTGCTGCTGTTGCTTTCGCTCAACTTAGGCAAGCGCATCTGGAAGGTGTAGTACCGCGCCGCTTCTTGTGTCGCGCACCGGGCCTTGTACGGATGCGCGTAGGGCTGATCCTTGCCTGCTGGCACACCTCATGAACTGCGTTTCGAAAGGGAACGGCTCGTTCACTGACAATGCTCATAGGGATGGGTGTTGAGTTAACGGAACATTCACTGTGCATTGCTCGGCATGTGCGGCACATGCTCATCGAAGAGAGCAGCCGGGTAATTGCCATCGGATCCCGTTAACGCCCGAACATCCAAAACACCGAACCCATGAACACCTTGAAGAGCCTGCTGCGGACCGTGGTCCTCACCCTTTGCATCATACCCACCGCACGAACGGCACAATCCGTCGACCCCACCGGCCCCATCCGCATCAACCAGGAGAACCTGGCCAAACTGAGCCCCGCCGAACAGGCCCGTGTGCTTGCCATTGCCGACCGATTGGAAGCCATCACGGAGATGGACCGCACCCAGCTCAACCGGGATGAGCGCTCAGCGTTGCGCACAGAGACCCGTCAACCAAAAAAACGTGAAGCCGCCGCGTTCAATGATCGCGGACCTGTGCTCTACATCTCGGCCGTCACACTGCTCATCATCCTGCCCATTGTCCTCATCGTTACCTGAACCGGGAAAGCCATTGTCGCAAACGGCCCTGAATTGAAAGGGGCGGCCAAGATGACTACCGAGCCAGAAGTACGTGCCCACTGGCCGTGCGGTTGCCCCGTAGCACATCGGAATCCGGTTCGTACTCAATGGTCCAGGTGTACACGCCCTGTGGAAGACCACCACCATCCCACGCTTTGAAGGGATCGGTGGTCTCCCAATGGATGCGGCCCCAGCGGTCGTAGATGCGGAGCAGGTAACTGCGATTGGGGCAGGTGAACTGTGGCACGAACCGATCGTTGATCTCGTCCCCGTTCGCCGTGAACGCGTTCGGTGTGTACACCGGACAGTCGCAGAAGTCGAGATCGAACTCCACGCTGTCGCTCGCAAGGCCACAACTGTTGGTGACCGTTACAGCGTACAACCCCGGCCCACTGACCACGAACGTTGGCTCCGTACTTCCATCGTGCCACACGTAAGTGCATCCCGGACGGAACACATCCAGCTCCTCCGTACGTCCGGCGCAAAGCAGACGGTCGGGACCCAGATTGGCAACGGGCAACGGAATAATACTCAGCTCCAGTTCATCCTCCGTTGTGCAGCCATTCTCTTCCACCACCACGCTGTACGCACCAGCACCAGCCGTGGTCAGTTGCGGAAGGGTGCTCCCGGTGTTCCACAGGTAACTGCCGCCGGGCCGGTACACATCCAGCACCAGCACGTCCACCTCGCAAATGGCCGTATCGTTAGCGAGTTCCACAATGGGCAACGGGTAAACGGTGAGCGCAACCGTATCGCGGTCCACGCATCCGGCCAGGTCCACGGTGACCCAGTAGGTGCCACTTTGCGAGATGGTACGCGTAGGCACCGTGCTGCCATCGTTCCAAAGCACGGTGGCTCCCGGATAAAAGGCATTGAGCACCGCCTGGTCGTTCTCGCACAACTGCAGATCGGGACCCAATGAAATGACAGGCTGCGTGAGCACGGTGACCAGCACACTATCACGCGCCGTGCATCCATTGTCCGTTACATCCACCCAATGCACACCACTTGACACGGGCGTGAAGGTCGACGCCGTGCTCCCGTTCTGCCACAGGTACGCGTCGGCACCAGGGGTTTGCGGGTCCAGCACCACCGCATTCCCGGCGCAGTACTGCTGGTCGGGTCCCAGATCGGGCGTTGGCAGCGGATACACCGTTACCACCACATTGTCGGTATAGGTGCACAGCGGCACGAAGGCGATGTCGTCAATGGCGAAATCGTTGCCGCTCTCGGCCGTGTTCAGGTTGGTGATGCACAGCGTGGCCGTGGTGGCCGTACCCGAGTTCCACGTACTGGTGAAATTGACCCACAGGCCCAGCACACCCGATGCATTGAGGTTGCCGATGGGCACACCGTTCACGGTGTATTGCAGCTGTGCGGGCGAAGCCGATACAGCCGACGCCAGCCAGGCCGAGAACGTATAGGTGGTGTTCGGCGACACGCCAACGGTCTGGCACCAGATGTTCTGCCCGACCACCTGCGTACCGTTCATCACCAACATCGCACCCGTGCCTGTGGTGTGATCGCCGAACGCAGCGAAGTTGTTGTGCACGAAGTTCGGCGAGGTGGTGGTGGCGTAAGTGCCTGCCAATGAAAGCAGGCCATAGGTGCCTCCGGTGCCGGGAACGTAATCACTGGTAAAGCCTGTGGCACCGGCGCTGAAATCACCGTTGGTGATGGCATTGGTACCGGTCTGTGTAACGGTGCAGGTGTAGGTGCCCGAGGTGGATACCGTGATGGCAGGTGCGGTGGCACCAGTGCTCCAGAGATAGCTCTGGTAGCCAGCAGGCACGCTCAGGACCTGCGCCTGGCCCGCGCACAGGTTCACCGGCGCCCCCAGATCAATGGGCGACGTGCATTGCGCGCCCAACTGGCCGGCAAGGCAGACCGCGAACAGGAAAAGCAGATGCCGTGCACCGTTGACCATGAGCAGACCACGAAAATAGGCGTGGCCAATACAACCACTCAACACGGACGGACCGCTCCTGTTCGGCCGTTCACCCCGGGTGGTCATGTGAAGCCCTACCGCACCAAGGTGATGGAGCCCGTCACCTCTTTCGGCTTTTGGTAGAGCAGACGGTAGCCCACACGATACACGTATTCGCCCGGCGGACAGGGTTGGCCCTTGTAGGTGCCATCCCACTGTTGCAGGGGGTCGGTCGTGGCGAAAATGGCCTCGCCCCAGCGGTCGTACACCTCCATGGTGAACTCATCGGGCATGCACTCACCGTACCAGGTCCATGCCTCATTGCGCGCATCGCCATCGGGGGTGAAGGCATTGGGCAGATACACCGCGCACGAATCGGTGCAGTCCTGCACGCGGATGGTGCGTTGCACGCTGACCACACCGCAACTGAGCGTGGCCTGCAAGGTCACCGTGATATCGCCCGACGCGTAGAAGCGCACCAGCGGATCGATCTCCGTGGAGCCGTTGGCGGCACCGCCGAAATCCCACTGTGCGGACACCACGGCCGAATCGGCCACGAGCGTGAACAAGGAAGGCTCCTGCATGCAGCGGGTGTCCTCCACGAAATCCACCACGCACAGGCATTCCACGTTCAGCACATTCGCCACGGCATCGTCCGTGCAGCCATTGGCATCGGTAACGAACACCGTGTAGGTGCCTTCATCGTGCACAGCGCTGGGGTCGGCCACGGGCACACCATTCAAGGTGTAGGTGGCGATCATGGCACCCACGGGGAACACCGCGCCCAGGTCCACGTTCTGCCAGGGACACAGGCCGAAGTCGAGGTCGGCACCCAGATCGGGGTTGGCGTACGCCGTGTAGGCCACCATGGCGGCATCCGTGCAGTTGAATGCATTGGTCACCACCAACTGGTAATTACCGGAACTGCTCACAGCGGTCGGATCGGTGACCGGCACACCGCCCAACGTCCATTCGGTGGTGAGGCCCGTGGTGGAGTAAAGCGCAGTGAGGTCAAAGGGTGTACCGGCACAACTGCCAGCGGTCTGGTCGGCACCCAAGGCCGGGGCCGGGTCCAGCAACAGCGTCACCATGGCCGTTGCCGCACATCCGCTCGCGTTGGTGGCCGTCAGGGTGTAACTGCCGGCAGTAGTGACTGCTGCGGGATCGGCCACCGCGGTTCCGTCCAGCGTCCAGGCCGTGGTGGCGGTTCCAGTGGCATACAGTGCGGTCAGGTCCACCGCCGCGCCCGTGCATGCGGCCACTTGTTGATCGGCACCCAGCGCCGGCAAGGCAGCCACCACCAGGTCCAGCACGGCGCTATCGGTACAACCGGCGGCGTTGGTGGCCATCAGCGTGTAGGGGCCTGCGACACTCGCTGACGTAGGGTCCATCACGGTCGCACCAGCGTAGGACCAGTCGGTGGCAAGGCCGGTGGTGGTATAAAAGGTGGTGAGGTCCGCGGTCTCGCCAGTGCAGATGGTCTCCACCAGATCGGCACCCAGAACAGGTGCATTCTCCACGCTCAGCACCACCAACGCCTGGTCCGTGCAGCCTGCAGCGCTAATGGCCGTCAGCTGGTAGGTGCCGGCCTGTTGCACGGCAAAGGGATTCGGTACTGGTGCACCCTGGAACGACCACGCCACGTTGACATTGTCCGTGGTGTACAGCGTGGTGAGGTTGAGCGTCGTAGCGCTACAAATGCTCACCGCTTGATCGGCACCCAATGCAGGCGGCGCTTCCACGATAAGCACCACGTCCGCATCATCGGTGCAACCGTCAACCGTTACCACGCTCACGGTGTAGGTGCCGGTCTGGTCCGCTGCGGTGGGCGCTGGGATCGGTGCGCCGTTGAAGGTCCACGCAGGGGTCAGGCCCGGGGTGGCGAACAGCGCGGTAAGGTCCACGGAACTACCGTCACAAATGGTTGCGTCCTGATCCGGTCCCAGCACAGGGGCGTTGGCGAGGCTGAGCGTGACCTGCGCGGCATCGGAACAACCCGCATTCGTAGCAGTGACCTCATACACCCCTGGCAAAGTGGCCGCAGTGGCCGTGGGGTTGGTGATAGGCGCTCCGTTCAAGGTCCAAGCCGTGCCGCTGGCTCCGGTGAAGTCGAACAAGGCCGTAAGGTCCACTGGGCCGGCGCCGCTGCACTGCTCCACCGTTTCGTCCGGGCCCAGGTCGATCCCCCCTCCCACGATCACATTGAACGTCCCCGTGTAAACGCAGTTGAACCCATCGTAGCCCTCGATGACATAGTTACCCGGCAAGCTCACCGCATACGGGTCGGGCACAACGTTACCGCTCCAATTGTAATAGACGAAGAGCGTCACCATGCCGCCAGCACCCCAGTTGGTCTCGAATGGGGTGAGCACATCCACGGTCTGCCCGGAACAGATGGTGGCCGATTCATCACCCATGAAAATGATGCATGGCGGGGGCGGGCTGGCGAATCCAAAAGCGAATGCACCACTGCCCACCCCGCCGTTGAACCAACCCGGGGTCCAGTTCCCTCCAGGACCAGTGCCGCCGTTGGCACACGCCGTATCGATCACCGTGATGGTCCATACACCGTCCGCGTTCTCACCAGTGAACGCGCTCAAGCCTCCTCCCTGTGGGCTGAACGTGCCGTTGAATGGTGCCGCAGCACCAACAATGTTCGCCCCACCATAGAATGGGAAAACGGTGTTGGTGTAATTCTGCCCACCCGCTCCATTGAAGGCCGAAAGCAACAAGGTGGTGCCTTCGGGCGAGGTAAGCGATATCTGCAGCGTCTGCGGATGGTCCGTGGTGATGTTCAGCACCACGTTGTCGATATAAGGCCCCCAGTTCCATCCGTCGGGCGTGATCAGCCAACCCACACCGCTCACCGTGGCCGTGAAGGCGCTGGTGTCGCACGGCGGGATGGGGCCGCTGGTAAATGGGAAGTCTTGTGCTTGTGCAGGCCGTGCCAGGCTCAGCAGGAGCAGTAGGAACGCGAACGACCGAAGGATCCCGGGGAAGGGCATGATGGGGTGGAGCAAGAACGGCCGAAACTACGACTGAAGGGCGTAGGAAAGACGGCGCGATGAGAACTGCGGTTGCCTGAGAATGAAGAAATTAAATGGTGCGAAGAGGGGGTGATAACGCTCAGCTTCCATGTCCAACCTTCCCATCTTGGCCCGGTCTTGGTGGCTTACGGACCATGCGAAAGTCGATCTGCACGCTCGCGTTCCTTCTCACGCATCAGTTGTTTGCGCAATCGCTGCTCGGCAGCAGTGGCACCGGTGGCGGTGGCAGTGGCGATGGGACCCTGTTGGGGAATGGCATCATCGCCGGGCTCGAACTGCTACAGCAGGCCCTGAACACCGACCCGGTAAAGAAACCTCGCGACTTCGAACCGCGGCTGCATATGGGCTTTGGGGTGTGCTTCCAACAGGCCTACTTGGAGGACAGCACCCGGAAAGGCAATGCGACCAGCTATCCATGGATGGGAGGCCTTTTGGAACTGGGCGCATCGGTGACCTACCGCGATCGCCTGGGGCTGGCCCTGGTGGGTGCTACAGGCCTCAACGGCTACCGCTCCAAGCTCGACACGGTGAACTACCTGATGTATCACTCCAGCAAGCGCGCCGAGGCGCGCCTTTGGTGGACCACGCTGCCGCAGTACAACATGCCCCGACAATGGAAGTTCGGATTGGCCGTGGGCTGCACATTCCAGCGTGCCGATGAACTGGTGCATACGCGCAACGGCCTCCAAGCCGTGACCACCGCACCTGCAGCCGTGCGCCCTTACCTGGCGCCCGAGATCGGCAGGTGGAACGCCGAAGGTCGCGATCGCTACGAGGTCTCGCTGCGCTATGTGGCACACCTGGGTGGCACCACTGCATGGCAGAGCAACGTAAGCACCGCCACCCACGCGGGCACCTATAGTGCAACGGACAACTACTTCGCCGTGATGACCCGTTTCCACATCGGCGTGCCGCACAAGCCCGCACCGGAACCTACGCCCACCACCGTGCCCTACATGGACCGGGAGACCGATACGCTGGCCACCATGGCCTCGCGACAACGGCGCATCACCCTGCGCCTGTGGGACGATGCCGAGATCGATGGCGACACCATCAGTGTACTGCTGAACAATGTGCCCGTGCTCAGCGCCTATTGCCTGCAACGCCGCGCCCTGCGTGTTCCCCTTGACCTGCGGCGCGGCACCAACCACCTGATGGTGATCGCCCACAACGAAGGTGCCGTGGCACCCAACACCGCAACGTGCATCGTGCGACGTGGCCGTGGCAAGGAGAAACTGCTGATCAAGACCTCGCACGAGCAGAACCAATTGGTGGTGATCCGCAACGGGTAGTGAGCCGGTCGGCCGCAAAGGCCACTTGTTAAAGTGTGTATAGTTCGGCGCAGCGGAGGGTCCCGGCCCCACCTTCGATCCAACAAACCCGCCGTCATGCAGGCCACCACCCTCCCCGCTGCCCTGTTCGCACTTCTGTTCAGCGCATGCACCAGCGAGCCACGAGGTGGTGTGGCGTTGGCGCCACCGCCCATGACCTACCTCGCCAGTGGTCCGGTCCGTCCGGCCGTATCCATGGTCGATGCGTTGCACCTTGACCTGGTGCAGCGCACCTGTGCCATGTACGTGGCGGTGCGTTCGGCAGCGTTCGAGGCACCGCTCGCCTTCGGATCGGAGGTGGAGGACAGCATGATCCATTGGAACCTGTGCCCCGGTGGCACCATGGTGGCCTGTGCCACCGTGCCCGCCGCCCACGGCGACTCCGTGATGGGGGGCATTCCGTGGCCGTTTGCGAAAAAGGTGGCCATTTAGCATGGGGCGGCACCATCGCCCGAACACACACACTGCTCATCCCTGTGCCTCGCTTTGCAATAACACGCGCTGTACATTGGTTCCAGCATTCGTCCACCAGATCCAACGATCATGAACCTTCGCCACCCTTTCCTGCTCGCCAGTTGCCTGTTCGTGTCCGTTCTGGTGGCCCAGGACCAACAAGGACAAGCGCGGCCCACCACCACCGTACAGTTCGAGGCCATGGAGCATGACTTCGGCCGGATCATGCAGGACTCGAAGAACCCGCATGTGTTCAAATTCAGGAACACAGGTAGTGTGCCTTTGATCATAGAAAACGCCACGGGTAGTTGCGGATGCACGGTGCCCCAGTACAGCACCGCCCCCGTACCACCGGGCGAAGAAGGCACCATTGAAGTGAACTACAGTCCCGGCAAACAAGAAGGGCAGCAAGTGAAGACCGTGACCCTTGTGGCCAACACCTTTCCGGCCGAAACACAGTTGCGCATCCACGCCGAAGTGCTGACGGCAGAACCCACCAGCACATACGAACCTTACATCTTCGCCCCGCTGCCACCTCCAGCAGAACCCGTGTTCGACCCTATGGCCCTGGTGGACGAGGAAACGGCGGAGGGTGGCGTTGAAATACCCACCACCACCGTCCAGTTCGATGCCATGGAACACGACTTCGGCGACATCTACCAAGGCTCAGAGAACCCTTATGTGTTCCGGTTCAAGAACACGGGCAGCGTGCCTTTGGTGATCGAGAACGCCAAAGGCAGCTGCGGATGCACCGTGCCCTTCTATGCCAAGGACCCGATCCTGCCCGGCGAGGAGAGCGAGATCCACGTGGTGTACAGACCCGGCAAGCAGCAGGGCCAACAGACCAAGTCCGTGACCCTGATGGCCAACACGGAGATGGGCACCACCATCCTACGCATCAAGGCCAACGTGCTGGTCGTGGACTCGGTTGTTGCACCCGCGCTCTTCGCCATCGAAGAGGAGCACGAGGAGGCCCGCAAGGCCATTGAGTCCGTGAACCCCGGCTGCTTTGTGCTCTTCCCCAACCCCACCTCCAACGACCTACGGCTCGACCTCAAGGAGCACATCGGCCGCAGTGCGCAAGTGCAGATACACGATGGCACCGGCCGCGTGATGCTGCAAACGCGCATCGCCGAGATCAGCAGCGAGAGCAGCCGCCTGGACGTGTCCGCCTTCCCCGATGGCATCTACATCGCCACCGTGCAGGTGGAGGGCCTGCCGCCCATGTCGCAGTGCTTCGTGGTGAACAAGTGATGGGGGCTTGAAGCACCTGGTCGGATCGCACCTTTCACGAACCCATGCGCCCCGGGGGCTGGTACGTAGTGTCGTGGTCGCAGGGTCTCATGCGGATGACCCTGCAACGATATGGGGACCTTGAGGTGTACCACCGCTGTCCTCATGGCTCAAGGGGCGCAATGATCGTCACTGACGCGGATCAGGTTGGCA
>JBEICT010000139.1:0-8868 GCA_040383865.1 Flavobacteriales bacterium
CCACGCTCACCGTGAACGGGGTCTCGTGCAGCGCGGTATTGTCACGGACCATCAGTTCGAGGCCCAGTTCGGCGCACCGTTCCTCGGTCAGGGGGGCACAGATCAACCCTCGGCCATGGGTGGCCATGAAGTTGATCATCTCTGGCGTGGCGTTGCGGGCAGCGGTCACGAAGTCACCTTCGTTCTCACGGTCCTCGTCGTCCACTACGATCACGGCCTTGCCTTGGCGGATGTCCTCGATCGCTGCCTCGATCGGATCGAAGGTCTTGCTCATCTTGCGGAATGGGCCGCAAAGGTATGCATCCATCCACCCTCAGTGGGCCGCGGTGGTGGCTTCGCCGATCAGCCGGCTCAGGGTGTTGGAGGCCACATCCCAGTCGAAATGCGACCGCACGAAGCGATTGCCGTTGGAGGCTATCCGGCGACGGAGGGTCTCGTCATCCAACAAGCGCAGGATATGTGCGGCGTATTCTTCCGGGTCCTCTCCGATCAGCACCTCTTCATTGGGCCGGGCGCCCACGGCATTGTTCGCCAACGCGGAGGTGATACAGGGGATCCCCATGGCCATGGCCTCCAAGAGTTTGTTCTGAAGGCCGGTACCGATCTGCATGGGAGCGGCAAAGATGCGGGCCGAGGCGTAGGACACCCGGATGTCACGCACCCAGCCGCTCACCGTGATCAGGGGGTCGATGCGGGCAAGGTCCCGAACGCTGGGGCTGGGGTCCACACCACTGATGAGCAGGTTGGTGCCCGGCCTGCTGCGCCGAACGATCGGTAGCACCCGCTGCACCAGGTAATGCACGCTGTCGATGTTCGGGGCATAGTTCATGTTGCCCGTGAACAGAAGGTCGTACAGCGGTGCCTGTTCCATGGGCTTGAAATGAGCGGTATCCACGCCATTGGGCACCACTGCCATGGTGTCGCGAAGGGGGTGATAGATGTAGTCGCGGTCCTGGTTGCTGATGATGACCCGGTTGTCGAACTGGTCGAACATCAGGTTCTCGTAGCGGATGAGCCTCCGCGTCTCCATGCGGAAAATGGGCCTTAGGTAAAGCGGGGCGGTCTCCGTGCGTCGTTCCATGCCCTTGCTCAGGGTATCCATGTAGTCCAGCGTCTTCGGGAGGCTGAAATAGTGCCGGACATACTCCGTGGTGCGCACCAATTGGCAAAGCACATGGTCCGGCCTGAACGAAGCGATCACCTTGTCGATTCGTCGCTGTGCATGTCGATGATGGAAATACATCACCTGCACCGGGAGGCGAGAGAACAGAACGGTGATGAGCTTGAGGAAGATGCGCCAACGGGAGATCCGCACCACTTCAATGTGTGCACAGAACCCCTTCAGGTGTTCAATGTCCGCGGGGTCGATGACCGTATCGCTCAGGCAGAACAGGAATACCTCGTGTTCGCGCGCCAGCCGTTTTACCAAGTGGTAGGCGCGCAATTTGTCCCCCTTTTCCAAGGGATAGGGAACCCGTGAAAGCAGCACGAGCAACTTCATGCTTTCAACAGCTGCTTATAGAAGGCAATGAGGTCCTGAACGATGCGCTGGTCGGAATAGGTGCTTCGCACCAGTTCGCGTGCTGCTTCGCCCAGTTCCACGGCCTTTTCCGGGGCATCGTACAAGGCCAGGATGTGCTCCACGAACTCTGTTGCATTGCGAGCCAGTAGGATATTCCTGCCATGGGTATGGTCGATGCCCTCGGCCCCAATGTGCGTGGAAATGATGGCTTTTCCGAGCGCCATGCCCTCGATGATCTTCACACGCATGCCACCTGCGGAGAACAGGGGGACGAGCATCACCTGACGCGCTGCCATGAACGAGATGGCGTTCTTCACACGGCCCTTCACCGTGAGCCCCGGCAATTCCATGGCCATCAGGTCCGGAGGCATTTTGTTCCCGGCCAGGTAAAGACGGGCCTCCGGACGTTTGCGCACCACGCGAGGCCACACGCTATCGAGCAGCCATCGGATGCCCTCCTCGTTCGGCAGCCAATCCATGCTGCCCAGGTGAAAGAACACGGGGTGCGCAACAGGACGCACTTCAGGCACGGTGTATTCGGTCGGTTCCACACCGAACGGAATGGTCACCACCGGCGTGCGTGTGCCATGTGCAATGAAATGCTCGGCATCGCTTGGACTGATGGCGGCCACACCATCCACGCGGTCCAGTACCGCCATCTCGTATTCCCCCAACTGCTTGGCCAGGAACCGCCGATAGGGACGCTTGAGGAAGTTGCGCTCACCCGTGGCGATCCGTTCCTGGATCACATGCTCAAGATTGTGCGAACGCAGTACGATCCGTGCATTGGAATACCTGCGAAGGGTGGGGATGTAGGGCGTCATGAACAGGCTCTCCAACTGCACCACGTCGAACTTCTCCTCGGTAAGGAGCCGGATCAGCCGGATGTCCATGTCCGGTGAGAAGAACCGGCTGATGTTGTAGTTGTCGGCCGTGATCAGGTCGGTGAACGCATCCACGATGTTCACCGAAGTGTCCACGAAAATGCCCTCGATCCCGGTCTGTTCCACGTACCCAGGAGGCAGGTCAGCGGGGACCAAAGGCTGCTTGGAAGTGCTGATGCAGAGCACCTTCACCTCATGGCCAGCGGCCAGAAGGCCTCGGGTGAGGTTGTGCATGGCCTTGCTGCCGCCGTCGATGGCCGGATAGGGGGGCTTATTGCACAGCTGAAGAATGCGCATGGTCTCGCTTGAACAGGGCCCGGAAACGCTGCCAGCCGCGATAATACACATCGGCATCGAAGAGGGGGCTGTCGGTTGCCGCCTTCCAGGTCAGGAACAGGCCGATAGGCAGCAGCACAAAGGAGGCCAGCCACATGCCCAGCCAGGGCTGTATGCCTCCGGCAATGGCCAGCTTTTCCATGCTGAAACTGACAATATGGAAGACCAGGAAGAACATGATGGCGAACACGGTGGGCAGCCCCATGCCTCCCTTGCGGATGATGGCCCCCAGGGGAGCGCCAATGAAGAAGAAGAGGAGGCAGGCTGCCGCGAGCATGGGCTTGCGGTGCCATTCGATCCGATACCTCGCCAATTGCTCCGCACGGCCATGGCGTTCGTCGATCTGTTGTTGGAGATGGTTCACTTGATTGCGCGCCATGTTCATGGCCACATCATAGATGCTGCTCCAGGCTTCCACACTGGGTGGCGACCCACTGCTGTCCCGCGCGGTGATCACCGGCTGCGGGCCTTTCTGGAATGCCGTGCCACGTAGGATGTACAAGCTGCCCTGAAGTTGTTCCCGATGTTCGATGGAACGTTCGTCCATGTGCTGCATGAGGCTGTCCTCGCCGTGGTCGAGCTGGGCCATGGTCAGCATCTTGTAATGGTCCTTGAACAGGTCCTCGTCGGTGCGCCGCAGGCCCAGGCCTGACAGGTCCAACCGCACCTCGTCCTCGGCAAAGGTGCCCCTCATCATGGGGGCACTGCCTTTGGTACCTCCTGCCACGCCATGCTCATCGTAGAAATGGCCGTCCTTCAGGTTCAGGACAAGGTATTGGCCGTTGGTGCTTCGCTGCATGGTGCCACTACGCGCCCTGATCACCGTACGGTTGCCTTGAAAGGCGGCCCGGTGGTCGTAGATCAGCACGTCGCCAAGTACGCCGGTCTCCTCGTCCTTGTCCATGACCCGGATACTGAAACCGTCGATGCCATTGTAAAAGGTTCCAGGACGCAGGTTCAGGGCAGGTTTCTTTTCGGTGATGTCCCATAGCAGTGAGCGGAACTTGAGGTTGGCCACGGGAAGCATGTTGTTGCTGAACACCAACGACGCAGCGGAAAGTGCGGTCACGAACACGGCCAATGGCCCCAAGATCCTGAACAGGCCCAATCCAGCTGAACGCATCGGCACCAGCTCGGAGTTCTCTCCCAATCCGCCCATGGTCATGATGCTGCTTAACAGCACTGCCAGAGGTAATGCGAGGGGCACGAAGCTGGCCGTTGCGTAGGCGAGGAGCTCCATCAGGACATACCATTCCAGCCCCTTGCCCATTAGGTCATCCACGTACTTCCACAGGAACTGCATCACCAGGATGAACAGCACGATGAGGAACGTGAGCGCCAAGGGCCCGAGAAAGGCCCTGATGATCATGCGGTGCAGTCGTTTCATTCCGACCATGCGGTTCCTGGGCCCACCGATCCCGTGCCGGACATCAGGCGCCGAGCACCCTGACCAGGTTGGCGATCTGCGAGCTCCATAGGTTCCGGATGGCATCCACTTCATGTGGCCAGCCATGGTCGGTCACGATCAAGGCCACTTCGTTCGTCATGTCGTCGATCCGGATCCGGAACTCGAAGAAGGTCGCCTCGTCCTCATCGTCGTTGCGGTGGAAACGGATCACCTCACCCAAGCGCCGGCCGATCATGGTCGTTTCTTCCTGTTCCTCGGACCAGACAAAGGTCCATTGCTCACCACGAACGTGCACATCGGTACAATACCATTCAGCGAACCCGCTCGGGGTGCTGATCAGTTCGTACAGCACGTTCGGTGAACTGTGGACATAGAATTCCATGACCACCCGCTCCTTGCGCGGTCCACGGATCGCAGCCGATCTGGCAGCTAAGGGTGCACTGGTGGCTACTGGTGCGGACCTGGGAGCGGCAACGGGTGCTGGTTTCGGGGCCGGTTGTGCGGGTGCGCTTTTCGCAACCGGTGCCACCACCTTCATGGGTTCCACCGGGGCCACCGGCTTGGCGGGCTTGGTGGACTTGGTTGCGGGTTTCGCGACCGATGGGGTGGTGGTCCTGGACACGACCTTCTCCGGTGGTCCGCTCTTGGCCTTGGTGCTAGGTCCCTTTGCAGGCGACGGTTGGTTGGTCTTCTTGGATGCTACTTTCTTCGGCGCAGGCTTTGTCACTTTCTTGGTCACGATCTTCTGCGCGGTAACCTTTTTCGCCACCACCTTTTTGACGGCCACTTTTTTCACTGCGGCCTTCTTGGTACCACCCTTTTTCGGGGCCACCTTCTTTGCTTTGGCTACAGTGCTGCCGATCTTTTTGGTTGTTGGCTTCTTCGGCGCGGCCTTCTTGCCTGCGGGCTTACGGGCCACCACTTTCCTGGCTGGAGTCCGCTTTATGGCCACCTTTTTCACGGTCTTTTTAAGACTTGCCCCGGTCTTCGCTTTGGAAGCCTTCTTCAATGGGGCCTTGGCCTTTTTGGTCGCCCCCGTGTTCTTGGTCTTGGCGTCCTTGCCTGCGGGTCGACGAGGAGTGGACCTGGCCGGAGCGTTGGCTGCACGTGCCGGGCTGCTCTTCGTTGCCTTTCCGGCTTTCTTCAAATTCTTCTTGGCCATGGTCCTGTTCGATGGGTACGGATGAGCGCCAAGGTAGCCAAAACAGCCACCTGTGCAAGTTGTTTCCGGCTCCTAAGGATCTCTGGCAGGGCTCACAGCTTTGTCTATATTTGCGGCCCCGTTGCTGCAAGTAGGAACGGCTATGGCGCGGTAGCTCAGCTGGTTAGAGCGCATGATTCATAATCCTGAGGTCGGGAGTTCAAGTCTCCCCCGCGCTACGAAAGGCCATCCATCGGATGGCCTTTTTCATTTTCTGGTGGGCAGCTTCTGCCGCTACATGGTCAAACAGGACTTGCCTCATCGTGTCATGAGGGCCTTGTACCTGCTATCGCCCCGGTCATTTCTCTTGTTCCTGTGATGCCCAAGCCTTGATGGTCAATGAAGTAACGCCGTTCTTTGGCGTCATGAAGAAGTCTTCGGTATGCGTCCTATTGCTGGTCTCAGCTTGTTCAACCGCCTTATCCCCCGAGAGCCAGGTCGATCAAGCGTTCAGCTCCGCCGATGAGCAGGCCATCCGTTCCGTCATGGCCCAACAGGAATCGGCGTGGGACCGCGGAGATATCCCAGGTTTCATGGCAGGCTATGCGGATACTGTCGTGTTCCTGAGCCCTCAAGGGAGCACGCGAGGAAGGGAGGCGGTCACGGCCAACTATATGCGCAGCTACCCTGATGTACAGGCCATGGGCGACCTGACCTTTGGCATCAACGAGGTCGTGCCTGCGGGTGGCCGGCACGCATGGAGCACGGGCACCTGGCGTTTGGTGCGAGCGGCAGATACCCTCTCCGGTGCGTATTCGCTCCTCTGGGTCCGTCAGGCCGAGGGGTGGCGCATTGCCCGGGACCATACCTATTGAGCGGGTCCGGTATCTTTCGGCACCCAGCAGCGGGCCATGGAACCGAGCATCACCATTTACCTCATCATCGCCATCTCCTTGGTGTCGGTGGTGGCGTTCAGTGATCAGCGGCTGTTCACCTCCTTGTTGTTCGAGCCTTTCGTGATGAAGGCCCGTGGCGAATGGCATCGTCTGCTCACGCATGCCTTCATTCACGCCAACTGGCCTCACTTGGCCGTCAACATGTTCGTGCTTTACATGTTCGGCCACAACGTGGAACTGCTTTACGGCATGGTGAGCGATCGACCGGTCTGGAGCACCTACCTCCTGCTCTTCCTGGGTGGCGTGGTCTTTTCGTCCATGCCCGGGTTCAAACGTCATGCGTTGGACCCCGGCTATCGGGCGGTGGGGGCCAGCGGAGGTGTGTCTTCCGTGCTATTCGCCCAGGTCCTCATGCTGCCCACCACCGAGGTCAGCTTTCTGTTGTTGCCCATTCCGCTGCCGGCCTGGGTGTTCGGTGTGCTCTACCTCGTGTATTCCTGGCAGATGGATAAGCGGGGCGGGGACAATGTGGCCCACGACGCCCACTTTTATGGTGCGGTCTTCGGCGTGCTTTTCACGGTGGTGCTGGACCCTCGGCTGATCACGCAGATCGGTTACCTGCAACGGACCATTGGACTATGAACATGAGCAGGACCGCCCTTTTCCTTGACCGTGATGGGGTGCTTAACCGTGAACGGGGCGAGCATACCTGGCGCCTGAACGACTTCGAGGTCCTGCCCGATGTACCGGTCGCTCTTCAACGCGCCCAGGCAGCTGGTATCCTGCTGGTGGTGATCACCAACCAGAGCGGAATAGGTCTTGGACTGTATGGTCATCAGGATGTGGAGGCCGTCCATGGCTATCTTCGGAGCATGCTTGCTCAGCATGGTGTCGACCTGGCGGACGTCCTTTATTGCCCGCATCATCCCAGCAAGGGCCGCTGCCTGTGCCGTAAGCCGGGTTCCCTGCTGTTGGAGCGGGCTATTGCACGACACGATATCGATGCGGCAAGCTCGTGCATGATCGGAGATCGTGACCGTGATGTGGAAGCTGCAGAAGGTGCTGGTGTGCGAGGGATCCTTGTGCCACATAATGCGCCTCTTCTCCCGGTCGTGGAACAACAGGTGCTTGGCGCATGAGCGTATTCGTGAACATCGATGGTCAGGTGGTTCCGGCAGAGGGACCCGTACTGACGTTGGACAACAGGGCATTCCATTATGGCGACGGGCTCTTCGAGAGCCTTCGCGTGGTGAATGGCAGACCCTGCTTTCCTGATGCGCATTGGGCACGCCTCATCACGGGCGCCGCGCTCCTGCGGATCGAGCTTCCTGCAGGGTTGGACCGTCGATCGTTCGAGCAGCAGATCGTGGAACTGGCGTCGCGTTGCGGAGCGCCGAGCGCACGCTGTCGTTTCACCTTGTACCGGGGCGGTGGCGGGCATTATCGCCCAACTTCCAAGCTGGGCAGGTACGTGATCGAATTGGTGCCCTTGAACGAACCGGTACATACGCTGAACGACCAGGGCCTGATGGTGGACATCTGGCCTGAAATGCGGAAGCCCATCAATGACCTTTCGCGCCACAAAACACTCAACTGCCAGTATTACATCATGGCCGCGTTGTGGAGCGAACAGCGTGGCCTCGATGATTGCCTGCTGCAGAACGAACGGGGCAACATCATCGAGAGCCACAACGGCAACCTCTTCATCGTGAGCAACGGTGTGTTGTACACGCCCTCCTTGAGCGATGGATGCATCGGCGGGGTGATGCGTGCACAGGTGATCAATCTGGCGCTCACGCACGGCATCAAGGTGTATGAATGTTCGCTGAACCCGCAGAACCTGCTGGCCGCGGATGAGCTGTTCTTCACCAATGCGGTGAAGGGCGTGCAATGGGTGGGTACCTACCGCACCAAACGATACACGCACAAGATGAGCGGCCAGTTGATCGATCTGCTGGCCAGGCTGACAACGGCCTAATTAAGCGTAGGGTCGTCCGGGAAGTTGGCCAGCGGAGCGAACTGATGCCCCATGGCGCGAAGTGTGTCCGCCCATAGGTCATTGATGCGGGAGTTCATGATGCGCCGCTTGTCTGCCGGGGCCACCAGCCAGGAACGTTGCTCCATTTCCCGGTCCAGTTGATCGCCGCTCCAACCACTGTAGCCCACGAAAAAACGCACGTGTTTCGCCAGTCCCGGGTCCGCGGTGAGCACCGCCCGCAACTGATCGTAATCGCCACCCATATGCACGCCGTCCACCACCTCGATGCTGCCTTCGATCCGTGGCCCAAGGGTATGCAGGTAATAGAGATTACCGCTCTGCACTGGTCCTCCGATGCTTACTGTCGAACCGATGGGGGGCATGTTCTCCATGAGGTCGTTCACCGCAAGGTCCATGGGCCTGTTCAGTACGAAGCCGAACGATCCTTCGCCGTTATGGTCGCACAATAGCACCACGGTCCGCCGGAAATAGGGGTCGGGCAGAAAGGGCTCACTTACGAGGAAGTGACCCCGCGCAGGCGGTAATGCGTTCTCCGGATCAAGGTCCAGCGGATCCTTTGCCATGGCCGATGAAGGTAGTGGGTTCGAGGGCAGTGACGCAAGGGGACGTCCATGAGTTCGCTGCAGTGGTGTACGCGATATCTTCGTTGCGAACCCCAGGGGCCATGAACGAAGGCAAGCAC
>JBEICT010000140.1:0-8868 GCA_040383865.1 Flavobacteriales bacterium
GTAAAGGCAGCAATGTCAAAGTCAAGTGTTACTAATTACTCGAAAGCTTATAAATAAAATAACTCTATCAATATTTCAATCTTTTTTAGGTGATTATTGCGGTGAGGTCCACCTCTTCCCATTCCGAACAGAGAAGTTAAGCTCACCAGCGCAGATGGTACTGGGCCGCAAGCCTGGGAGAGTATGTCGTCGCCGATCTGAGCCCCGTCCAGCAATGGACGGGGCTCTTTTTTTGCCCCATATTTAACCCGGCCCCAGTTTTGCACTCCTTCGCCGTGTTCCCCATGATCGGTCATACACGTACACGTCCCATTTTCCTGATCGTCCTCCTGTCCTTGGCCGACGCTCTTTGGGCCCAGACGCTCTCTGGCCGATTGGTCGGTCCCAGCCTGGCCAGCGTTTCGGAAGTGCAGTTGCTCATGAGCCGTGGCGGCGACCATCGATGGTTCGCTTCCGCACCGGTGGATGATCAGGGCCATTTCCGCTTCGCCCAGCAGGGTTTCCCCACGGGCTTTTACCAGTTGGCCGTGAACGACAGCGATCGCGTGGACCTCATCCTCGATCCCCGCGATCCCCATGTCGAGTTGGAGCTGTGGGGAACTCCAGTGCAGGAGCACATTCGTGTGCTAGCGTCCGCTGAGAACCGGCGCCTTTGGGCGTACAAGCAGGCCAGTAGGGAGGCACAGATGGCCCTGCGGGAAATAAACGATAAGCGCATTGTGGCTTCTCCGATGGATGTGGCGCTGTTACGATCGCTGGATAGTTCCTCCGCAGCCGTCAACGACAAAAAGCAACTTGCACTGGAGCAATTGATCAATGAGGATGTCAATGGCTATTTCAGGCATGTGGTAAAGGCCGACATGCGCTTGATGTCCGCACTGAACTCCAGGAAGGGACCGCAGGCCATCCGTGATTCGGTGGATTGGACGGATGCGTCATTGGCGCGCAGTAACATCTATCCGAAAGGAGTCATGGCCATTCTGCAGAGCGCCACACCGGCAACGGTGGATCAGTTGATGGCCGCCAGTGATTCCATCCTTGCATGGTCCGCGCCCGATGCGTTTTGTTGGGAGCTTTCACGCCACGTACTGGTCGAACTGTTCATTCAGTATGGACCTTCCGACGCAGTGCAGTATCTCGTGGACCGGTACGTCATCGGGCCGGGATCACTGGTGCCCCCTGATGCCGAACTGATGACCATGGTGGCCGAGCAGCTCAAGGTGGCCGTGGGAGCTCGTGCCCCTGATGTCTTGCTGCCCAGGCCGGGTGCTCCTGATACTGTGCAACTGGGCGAGGTGGTCGCAAAACACAAGTACACCGTGCTCTTTTTCTACTCCAGTACCTGCGACCATTGCCACGAGCAAATGCCCGGTCTGGGCAAGATCCACAATGACATGCGGCGCAAGGGGGTGGCCATTGTCGGTGTTGCCCTGGACCATGACGCGAAGGAGTTCGAAGCGAACATCAAGGAACGCGCGCTGCCGTTCCCCTGTTATTCGGAGCTTTTGGGCTGGGGCTCACCGGCCGCAAAGGCATTCGCCATCAAAGCAACGCCAAGCCTGGTGTTGGTGGATGGAGCGGGAATGATCAAGGCAAAGCCCTATGATCATGAGGAGTTGCGTGCGTTACTGGAAGGCCTGCTCCGCTGAGCGCTCACAACCGGAACGTCCAACCCGCCCATCCGGGTTTCAGTCCCATGGGGCAGGGATCCTTCATGAACAACCCGAACACCGTGGACCCCGAACCGCTCATGGCGGAGTATAGCGCTCCTCGCTCCCTCAATTGCGTTCTGATCCGCTCCACTTCCGGAAAGGCCTCGAACACGTAGCGTTCCATGGTGTTCGGCACAAGGTCCTGCCAACGTGCGATGGGTTGGGAGGCCAATACCTGTTCCAGGCCAAGAAGGTGGCCGGTGGGCACCGTATGCTTGTAGACCATGGGCGTTGGCACATGGATACCCGGGTTCACGAGGACCAGCCAGAGACCGGAAAGGTCCAGCTTGATCGGAGTTAACCGTTCGCCACGCCCAAGTGCCAGCTGCGGGCCTGGGTTGATAAAGAACGCGCAATCGCTGCCCAGTTGCGCGGCCATTTCCGCCAGTTCTGCCTTGGAGTGTCCGAGTTGTAGGAGGTCGTTCAGCAACAGCAACATGTGCGCGCCATCACTGGACCCGCCGCCCAGGCCGGCTCCCATGGGGATGACCTTGTGCAGGTGTACCCGAAGCCCCGGCAGTTCGTGGCGTTCGCGCAGCAGGTCGAGGGCCTTCATGCAGAGGTCCCCGTCGGTCGGTCCGGGTACTTCGAGGCCAGAGCGCGTATAAGCCACCTGTCCGGCGCGAAGTTCAGGGACGACCACGGCCTCCAATGCGTCAGTCAGCGGCACCGGCACCATTACGGACTCGATCTCATGGTAGCCATCATCACGGCGATGGACCACGTTCAGCCCCAGGTTGATCTTGGCATTCGGGAAAATGATCATACGTGGGCGCGAAGTTAGAACGGGGTGTTGGCGTTGTCAGTTCCTTCTACCTTCGCCCACCCAACGCAGCACCGATGCAGACGTTCCTCGAGTTCGAGAAGCCGGTCCAGCACATCATTGAGCAGATCCAAAAGCTCAAGGAAGTGGCGGCCAGCAGCGAAGTGGATGTGACAGGCACCTTGAAGGACCTGGAGAACAAACTGGCCGAGACCCGGAGAACGGTCTATGGGCAACTGAGCGCTTGGGAACGGGTGCAGGTGAGCCGTCATCCGGACCGGCCGTACACGCTGAAGTATATCGATGTGCTTTCCGGTGGTTCCTTCGTTGAGCTGCATGGGGACCGCACCGTGAAGGACGACAAGGCCATGGTGGGCGGGTTCGGCCTGCTGGAAGGCCGCACAGTGATGTTCATCGGTCAGCAGAAGGGCATTAATACCAAGATGCGCCAATACCGCAACTTCGGGATGCCCAATCCGGAGGGCTACAGGAAGGCGCTCCGGCTGATGAAGCTGGCCGAAAAGTTCAACAAACCCGTGGTGACGCTGATCGATACGCCTGGTGCATTCCCCGGCTTGGAGGCTGAGGAGCGTGGGCAGGGCGAGGCGATCGCGCGCAACATCTTCGAGATGTGCCAATTGCGCGTACCCATCATCTGCGTGATCATCGGTGAAGGGGCCTCCGGTGGAGCACTGGGTATTGGTGTAGGCGACAAGGTGTTGATGCAGGAGAACACGTGGTACAGCGTGATCTCGCCCGAGTCGTGCTCGTCCATTCTTTGGCGTAGTTGGGACTACAAGGAGCAGGCGGCGAAGGCCTTGAAGCTGACCGCCACTGATATGCTGGAGAACAAGCTCATCGACGGCATCATACCTGAGCCGCTTGGTGGTGCACATACCGATCCGGACGAGGCCTGTCGCATTGTGAAGGCTGAACTGATCAAGCACCTCAACAAATTGGTGAAGACCGATCCGGACAAGCTGGTTGACCGCCGGATCCGGAAGTTCTGTGATATGGGGGTGGTCGAAAAGGCGTCGGTGGCCCGTAGGACAGCGAAGTCCTAACGGTTCCGCAGCGGTAGTATCACTCCAACAGGGTGCTGTAAGCCGGTGACGTCCACCAAGGCACCCGTGTTCGGGTCCATTCTTCTCAGTTCGTTCCCGACCCCCACATAGAGCGCTCCCGGGGCCGGCTCGTAGGCGAGCGCCTGGGCCGTGATGCCGGTCGCCAGCGTGGACAGATCGTCGGTCTGATAGCTCCACCGTGCCAGCCGATCGCCATAGGCGATGATGTACGTATTGGTGTTCAGCTGGGCCACTGCATGGATGGGGCCTTCGGAGAACTCCCGTACCTCAAAGGCCCCACCCAGGTCCACATTGCGATCCTGGATGACACCCAGGCCATTGCGCGTGCCGAAGACCAAGGCGTTCTGGTCGTTCCGGGCGTACATGTCCAGCACGTCCATGTCGAGGGGGAACTGCCCGAGCAATGCGCCACTGGAATAGGCGTGCGTGACCAACGCTCGTTGGCCAGACCCTATGCTCACCTGTTCGCTGATGACCTTGCCTCCTACAACTGCTGTGGAATGGCTCAGGAAGCCGGTCACTGTGGTGGCATTGAACGTGGAAGTGCCTTCGGCGGTCCATCCCCGGATGCGCCCATCCTCCGTGCCCGTGTACAAGTGTCCGTCCACCGGATCAAGGCGCAGGCCTAGGAAATAGGGTGTTGTGCCGGCTCCGCTGTGCAGGTTGGGCACGGTCCAGCCACTACCTCCGGGGCCGACCTGCTGCGCCAATAATACCCCGTTGAGCGTGCCGCACGTATAGAGCAATTGTGAGCGGGCGTCGATGGCCGCACCGCCCAGTTCCGGGGAAAGAGACGCCGTGGAAAGTTGTCCAACACTGTCAATGCGTGAGATCAATGCGTTGCCCGATGCTGCTATGGGGGAGGTGACGTACACTGCCCTGAGCCGCCATGGTGCTCCTTGGATGTAGATGGTGCGGAACGCGCGACCGTCATTGGAGCCATCGCTGGCCCGCACTTCCAAGGAATAAGGGCCCGAGACAAGTTGTTCGCTGGTAAGCACCATGGCGATGCTCACCAAGGCCGATGCCGCGTTCACATTGCGCGTAACCGCAGGCAGAACAGGAATGCCGCTCGAATTGAGCAACTGAACGGATACTGAACGTACCTCCTTGTTGTCGCTGACACTCACACTAACAAGAAAGGTGTCAGGCACGGTCAGCGTGCTTCCCTCTTCCGGAGCAATGAAGGTCACGGTCGGAGGGTCCTCATCGTCCTTATCCTTGCGGCAGGCGCTGAGCACCAGGAGGACAGTGGCCAGGTACAGCAGTGCACGACTTACGTTCATGGGGCCAAATTAGCCACGGGGGCACCCAGGCACGGCTTCTCCACACCAGCATTGTTGATGGGCTGGGGGCGAGTTGTTCACATCTGCACCTTCGCGGCTGGCCGGCGCGTCTATTTTTGTCCCCCGACCAGCGCGAACAGGCCGTGAGGATAAGGGCAACGCCCGCACCAACGCCCCGACGCGCACCCGGAACCGATCATGGCCGAATTCCCGAACACCCGTCGTGCCACGGCACGGCGCCCAGCCGCGTCCCTTGTTGATACCGCCCTCGAAGCGGGCAAGCTTCCTCCGCAAGCCCCTGAACTGGAGCAGGCCGTGCTCGGTGCGCTGATGCTGGAGCGCAATGCGGTGAACGAGGCCATCGACATCCTGCAGCCCGAGAGCTTCTATGTGGAAGCGCACAAGAAGATATTCGATGCCATCCTGGGCCTGTTCCGCAACGACCAGCCCATCGATATCCTCACCGTGACCGAGGAGCTCAAGCGGAAGGGCGAGCTGGACGTGGTGGGCGGGCCGTTCTACATCAGCCAGCTCACCAACAAGGTGGCCAGTAGCGCCAACGTGCAGTACCACGCGCGCATCATCAGCCAGAAGCACATCCTGCGCGAGCTTATCAGCATCAGTGCCGAGACCATGCGGGATGCGTATGATGACACCGCCGATGTGTTCGACCTGTTGGACAAGACGGAGAACGGCCTCTACAAGATCACCAGCGGCAACCTCAAGCGGAACTACGAGCCGATGAGCGAGCTGATCCAGGGGGCCATCGACCAGATCGAGAGCGCCAAGAACAAGACCGGCGGCGTAAGCGGCATACCCACCGGATTCGTGCAGTTGGACAAGCTTACGGCAGGCTGGCAGCGCAGCGACATGATCATTGTGGCGGCACGACCCGCCATGGGTAAGACCGCGTTCGTGCTCAGCATGGCCCGCAACATTGCCGTGGAGCACCAGCGTGCCGTGGCCGTGTTCAGCCTGGAAATGAGCAGCACCCAGCTGGTGACACGTTTGATCGCCAGCGAGGCGGGCATCAGTTCCGAAAAGTTGCGCAAAGGCGACCTCTCCGATGCGGAGTTCAATATCCTTCACCAGCACATCTCGCGCCTGACGAACGCGCCGATCTACATCGACGACACCCCTGGCCTGAACATCTTCGAACTGCGCGCCAAGGCCCGTCGCCTGAAGAGCCAGCACAATGTGGACCTGATCATCATCGATTACCTCCAACTGATGACCGCCGGTGGCGATACCAAGGGTGGCAACCGTGAACAGGAGATCAGCCAGATCAGCCGCAGCATCAAGAGCATTGCGAAGGAACTGGATGTGCCCATCATTGCGCTGAGCCAGTTGAGCCGAGCCGTGGAGACCCGTGGTGGCGACAAGAAGCCGATGCTGAGCGATCTGCGCGAATCGGGTGCCATTGAGCAGGACGCCGACATTGTCTGCTTCCTCTATCGCCCCGAGTATTACAAGATCCACGAGGACGAGCACGGCAGCACCGCCGGCGTGGGCGAAGTGATCGTGGCCAAGCACAGGAACGGTGCGGTGGACACGGTGCGCTTGCGTTTCATCGCCGACCTGGCCAAATTCGCTGACCTGGAGACCATGTCGATGGGATATGGTGGGGATGGCATGGGATCGGATGATGGCCAGGGCAATCCGTTCCGGACCATCACCCGGCCGAGCAAAATGAACGATGACAACGACGCAGACGATCAGTTCGCGCCCTTCTAAGAGCGGGTTGCGCACGGTGTGGTCAGTGCTCTTCGCACTGGTCCTGTTCCCTGCGTTCGCCACCAAATTGCTGATCCCCATGGACGGCAGCCAGCGCGATCACCTCAAGGCCTATGGGGTGGCCTTCTGGACACTCTCCCAAGAGGTGTCCATTGATTGGTTGCTCAACTATCGCGGTGGAAGTTTCCTCATCGACCACTACAAGACCATCGAACAGGAGTGTGCCGTCCGCGGCGTCACCTTTCAGGTCATTGCCGATGGCCAGGCCGCTGCGATACTCGCAGAGATCGGCGACCCGGAGGTGAACATGGAAGTGGTGAAGCTGGAGAAGGCGCCGAAGATCGCCGTGTACGCCCCGGAGAGCTTCCAACCTTGGGATGATGCCGTGGCCTTGGTGATGACCTATGCCGAGATCCCGTACGAGCGCATCTACGACCAGCAGATCATCTCCGGCGTTCTTCCCCAGTACGACTGGCTGCACCTCCACCACGAGGATTTCACCGGTCAATATGGCAAGTTCTACCGCGCATACAACAGTGCGCCCTGGTACCAGGCCCAGGTACGCGAGAGCGAGGCCATGGCCGCGGAACTCGGCTTCGCGAAGGTGAGCCAGATGAAACTGGCGGTGGCATTGAGGATCCGCGACTATGTGGCCGGTGGAGGTTACCTCTTCACCATGTGCTCCGGTACGGACAGCTACGACATTGCCCTCGCCGCGGAAGGTGTGGATATCTGCACCCCCGAGTTCGATCACGACCCCATCGACCCGGCTGCCCAGCAGCACATCGACTTCGGCCGAACGTTCGCATTCCGGGATTTCCGTTTGGTGACCGACCCGAACGTGTATGAGTTCAGCAATATCGACGCCACCGACCTGCATTCGAGCATCGGCCAGATGCGCGACTTCTTCACACTGTTCGATTTCAGTGCGAAATGGGACATTGTGCCCACCATGCTCTGCCAGAGCCATGAGCAGGTAGTGCGCGGTTTCATGGGCCAGACCACGGCCTTCCGGAAGAGCCTGGTGAAGCCCGGCGTAACGGTGATGGGCGAGAATAAGGCGCAGGGGACCGTGAAGTACATCCACGGCGAGTTCGGTCTGGGCCAATGGACCTTTTTCGGTGGACACGATCCGGAGGACTACCAGCACATGGTCGGAGATCCGCCCACCGATCTGAGCCTGCACCCCAACTCGGCCGGATACCGTTTGATCCTGAACAATATCCTGTTCCCGGCCGCTCGCAAGCGGAAACAGAAGACCTGATCGGACCGTGTGTTAGCTTTGACCACCGAACCTTTCGAATGGACATCAGCAAGATCATCACCATTGCCGGCCGTCAGGGCCTGCACCGCGTAGTGGCCCAAGGCCGCCAAGCCCTCATCGTTGAATCGCTCATGGACGGCAAGCGTGGTCCCGTGCATGCCAGTGTACGTGTGAGCGCGTTGGACGAGATCAGCATGTTCACCACGGGCGATGACGTGCCCTTGTCGAAGGTGCTCGAAGGGCTTTACGAACTGGAGAAGGGTGGCCCGAGCCTGGATGCGAAGACCGCCACGGTGGACGAGCTGTTCGCCAAGCTGGGTGAGGTATTGCCCGAACACGACCGCGAGCGGATCTACCCCAGCGATGTACGCAAGCTTTTCGCTTGGTATGAACAGCTGCAAAAGGCCGGGCTGCTGGCCGCCAAGGCGGAGGCCCCCGCAGAGGCCGAGGATAAAACGAAAGGCAAGCCAAAGGCAGCCAAGGAAGGTGCGCCGAAGAAGGCGGGCGCTGAGGCCGTGGCCAAGAAAACGGCCGCTCCCAAGGCTGCCGGCGGATCGAAGCCCAAAGCAGCCACGATGCGTAAGAGCGCACAGCGCGGTAGCTGAGGCGAAGGACGTCCAATGAAAAGGACCCGGCCGAACTTCGGCCGGGTCCTTTTCGTTGAGGGGATGCGAGAATGCCACTGATCATGGTCGGTAGTGCTTCGTTCGCGTGCTGTACATTTCGGGCAATCTGCAAGTCGACATCATGTTCAAGTCGTTCACCATCGCCTCCAAAGCGTCCATTCTGTTCGGGGTGCTCGGCACCGTTGCGCTTTTCGTTGCATGGACGAACGGTCGTGTGCCAAAGGCCCATGCGTACCACAGTGCCCAGGAACTGATGGAATTCCGTGGTGCAGGCCTGGGCCTGCCCATGGGTGGCAATACCTTCTTCAAGGCAAGTGGTGAATGCAGTGGTTGCCACGGCAGGGATTCGATCCAGCCCTATGCCAATGCGATCCCAAGCAATATTCCCGGCGCAGATA
>JBEICT010000141.1:0-8799 GCA_040383865.1 Flavobacteriales bacterium
ACCCCACAAGCCAGGTGCTGAGGCCAATGGTACCCAACAGAACGCCCAGTTCGGCGACAGCTTCCAGATCACCCGTTTGGAGGGGCAGGGTAATGGTGGTCTCCGCTTGGAGCTGACCTCGGAAACAGAGAACGCCATCATGGCGGGTAGTCCCTGGCGCCAGGATGAGTTGAAATATGTGCGTGGCGCATCGCCTATCGAAGTGAAGGTGGTGGATCCCCTGAAGGTGCCCAGTGCCCAGTTCGAGATCTGGTTCCAGGACTCGGTGACCCCGAACACCCTGGATGATGCCTACTGGTACATCGCGAAAGTGCCCGCTTCAAGCAGTCGCGATACCATTTGGAGCGATCGTACGATCTCGGTGCCGAACGAGCAACTGATCCTGGATTGGGGCTTGTCGGTGACCATCGGACAGACTTTCTACGACGGTGATTTCGCGACCCCGATCGGAACGGGTACGCTGACGTTCAGTGATGACACCAAGGCATGGTTCAATGGCATCCCTGATAGCGAGGGCGGAAGCAACCCGTTCAACTGGATCCGTTCGGGCACGGCCACGTTCGAAGGTGCGGAGGCCATCTACAACGACCGCTCTGGCAAGGACGATCAGCAGATCTACGAAGGTCTACTTGGTGGTACTTGGGCTCCCTGGCCGCTGGTCGGACAGGCTCCGTTCCAGCCTGGTGCGCCTACGGAAGTGAACCAGTCGATGGCCTTGGCCCGCATCAACGAGACGCCCAGCGTGCAGGTGGTCATCACGGCCGACAAGAGCAAATGGACCCGATCACCCGTGTTGGAGCAGGAGGCTGACGCCACGCTGTCTCAGGGTGGAGCGGCCCGGCTCGCCCTGCGTGCATCTGCCAGTATCGATAAGGCGGGTGTAAAATCAGGCACCCCCGGATGTAACGAGGGTGAGGCTCAGTTGACCTCCTCCACGGGCATGGGCTGGTTCCCAGGCTACGCGATCGATCTGGAGACCGGTGAGCGCTTGAACATCGCCTATGGCGAGAATAGCTACTGGGGCGGTGAGATCGGCCGTGACATGATCTGGAACCCCAACGATGAGCTGATAACGACCAACTGTAGTCCGTTCTTCGGTGGTTGCCATTGGATCTACGTGTTCAAGAACGATCGTCGCCAGGCCAACAACGCTGACCGCGTTCCCAAGTACGATGAGGGGGCCTACATCATGGCCACGTTGCCCGCACCGGGCGTTCAGTCCCGCCTGAAGGTGTTCCGGGGTGTGGCCTGGGTGGGTGGTGCCGTGCTGGCCACCGGCCAGCAGCTGCTGTCAAGTGATGTGCGCATCAACCTCAGTATTGCGAAGCCTTACCGTTCTTACGTGAACTACAATGGCCAGCCCGAGCCTATCGATCCTGAGCGCAACAGCGGTCGTCCCTTGTACACGTTCGGGACCGGCGAGTACGCCACGCAGACGGGTGTGGCGTCGGTGGCCAACGAGTTCCTCGATCGCATCAACGTGGTACCTAATCCGTACTACGCGTTCAGCGGGTATGAGACCTCACGTCTGGACAACCGCGTGAAGTTCATCAACCTGCCCCAGACGTGTACGATCAGCATCTACACGGTGAGCGGTACGTTGGTGCGCAAGTACCGTAAGGACAATGACCTGACCTATCTGGATTGGGACCTGAAGAACGCCAGCAATATCCCCATCGCGGGTGGTGTGTACATCTGCCACATCGATGTGCCTGGTGTAGGTGAGAAGGTGCTTAAGTGGTTCGGTGCCATGCGCCCCATTGACCTTCAGAACTTCTAAGAAGACCACGACCACAACCATAAGGAAGTACGGAGATGAAGCGAATGATGGACAACAAGGCCGTGGTGACCGCGGTGCTGGCCGCGATGATCGGCTTACCAGCCTTGGCCGGTAACCCCGATCGTGCCGGTTCCGCTGGTGGCACCCAACTGCTCATCAACCCTTGGGCCCGTTCATCGGGCTGGGGTCTGGCCAACACGGCCTCGTTGCGCGGTGTTGAAGGCATGTACGGCAACGTGGCAGGCCTCAGCAGGGTGAACAAGACCGAGATCCTGTTCACCAATACCCAGTGGCTTTCCGGTTCTGGAGTAACGATCAACAGCGTGGGTGTGGGCCAGAAGGTCGGCGCCTCCGGTGTGATCGGTATTACTGCCACCGTGATGTCCTTCGGGGAACTGGAGGTGACCACCTATGACAACCCCGAGGGCGGTCGTGGTGCGTTCAAGCCGAACATGGCCAACATCGGTATTGCCTACTCCAAGAGCTTTTCCAGCAGCATCCATGGTGGTCTGTTGATCCGGAGCATCTCGGAGTCCATTGACAACGTGCGGACCTCTGGCCTGGCGTTCGATGCGGGTATCCAATACGTCACCGGCCCGAAGGACAACATCCACTTCGGCATCGCGCTGAAGAACGTGGGACCTGCCATGCAGTTCTCCGGTGATGGTCTGGCCGTGCAGGGCATGTTGGTGCAGGGTAGTGATCAACTCACACTGGAGCAGCGTTCCGCGCGTGCCGAGCTGCCTTCGTTGCTCAACATCGGGTTGTCGTATGATTACCACATCAACGACATGCACCGCGTCACCTTTGCGGGAACCTTCATCTCGAACTCCTTCACCAAGGACCAGGGCATCTTCGGGGTGGAGTATGCCTTCCGCAAGATGTTCCACTTGCGCGGTGGTTTCCTTTACGAGCAAGGCATTACCAGCGATACCGAGCGTACCACGGTCTTCACCGGTCCTTCGGCGGGCCTCAGTGTTGACCTGCCATTCGGTCCGGAGAAGAAGAACAGCTTTGCCATCGATTACGGCTACCGTACCACCAACCCGTTCTCGGGCGTGCACAGCATCGGCATCCGCATCAGCATCTGATCGCTCACATTACCTTTGGGAAGAGGACCTCTCGGGGTCCTTTTCCTTTCTATCCCCCTGATCGTTCCGCTAATAGTGCGGATCCTTGCCTGCGTCGGGTCTCGGCGCCCATCCCATGAGCACACCAGCCTATTACACGGAGGAGGGACTCAAGAAGCTCCTCGACGAATTGCACCACATGCGTACAGTGGAGCGCCCGCACATCAGCCAGCAGATCGCCGATGCGCGCGACAAGGGTGACCTGAGCGAGAATGCCGAGTACCATGCGGCCAAGGAAGATCAGGGATTGCTGGAGGCCCGCATTGCCAAGTTGGAGGAGGTGGTGGCCAATGCCCGGGTGATCGATACCAGCATGGTGGACACCAGCAAGGTGTATATCCATAGCAAGGTCCTGGTGAAGCACATGGAGAATGGCTCGCAGCGTGAGTTCACGATCGTGGCCGAGAGCGAAGCGGATATCAAGCAGGGAAAGATCAGTGTAAGCTCGCCCATCGGCAAGGGATTGCTGGGCAAGTCCCGCGGCGAAGTGGCCGAAGTGGTGACACCTGCCGGCACCACGCGTTTCGAGGTCCTGGAGATCAGCCGTTGACCATGGCCAGTCTCTTCACTCGTATCATCCGGGGAGAGATCCCCTGCCACAAGGTGGGCGAGAACGACGAATTCCTGGCGTTCCTGGACATCAGCCCGTTGCGCGAAGGACACACCCTTGTGGTGCCCAAGTTGGAAGTGGACCGGTTCTTTGATCTGCCGCCCGCTCTGATGGCGGGGATCATGCCCTTTGCCCAGGAGGTGGCCGCGCGCATCCGCCGGGCGCTGCCGTGCGACCGCGTGGGCGTTGCCGTGATCGGGCTGGAGGTGCCCCACGCACATCTGCATCTCATCCCCCTTGATCACATGGCCGACATGGATTTCACGCGTGACAAGCTGAATCCGACGCAGGGTGAACTGGCGGCGATCGCGGAACGAATCCGCACTGCCTGACGTTCACTTGATGCGGTCCGGGTTGTTCCGGATGAAACTGCCCCAATCACCTTTGCCCCGCCCAGCACCTGAGCGGGCTGAACGCTGCACGGCACCGTTGGCGAAGTGGTGGCAAACGGCCACGGCCACGGCATCGGTGGCATCGGTGCTGCTGGGCAGTTCCTGAAGTCCCAATATGCTCAGCAGCATGGCCGCCACCTGTTCCTTGCTGGCATTGCCATTACCGGTAACGCTCTGCTTTATGCGTTTGGGCGCGTATTCCACGACAGATAGGTCACGCTGCAGGGCCGCCGCAATGGCCACTCCCTGGGCGCGCCCCAATTTGAGCATGCTCTGCACGTTCTTACCGAAGAACTGGGCCTCAATGGCCAGTTCGTCGGGCAAATGGCGTTCGATGATCCGTGTGGTCTCCGTGAAGATGGCGCGCAGCTTCAACGTGTGGTCATCGGCTGTCGGGAAACGAATGGCACCGGCCTCAAGAAGCCGGGCCTTGCCGCTCTCAACGCACAGCACCCCGAAACCCATCACCGTGGTTCCCGGGTCGATGCCCAGAATGATGCGTTCGGCGGCCACAGGCCTACTTTTGGCCGGAGCTCCGTCTTGGGGCTGAATGTGGTCCGTGGGTCGCACGCTGCTCGTCCTTTTCCGTTGGGGGGTGTTCCTCCTGGCATGCGCGTTCCTATACGCCCAGCTGTCGGCACCCAAAGGTACTGTCGCCCTGGATGCCCTGCGGACCATTCCCCGGCCATTCGCATGGTGGCTTCAACTGGCCGGTATCGTGGTGTTGATGCTGCTCAATTGGGGCATTGAATCGCACAAATGGCGCTGGTTGATGCGTCCCGTGGAGGTTATTGGAAGGCGACAGGCCTTCCTGGCCACTGTGGCAGGCACCAGTGTTTCGCTGATCACGCCCAACCGCACGGGTGAGTTCGTAGGCCGCGTACTGTTCCTGGCCCCGGAGAACCGGATGGCGGGCGCGTTCGCCACTGCGCTTGGGGGTATTGCACAGTTCGTGGTGACCTTGGTGGCCGGCGGTTCATCGTTGGCATTGATGCATATGGCGGGATTGGCGCTGCCGTGGCCCATGGGCTGGTCGTCCACCGCGCTGGTCTCGCTCACCGCCTTGGTAACGGTGGGTGCCTTGGTGCTCTATTTTCAACCGGGCATTCTGCGCCAGCTGTTGCTGTCCGTGCCCTTCCTCCGTCGTATGGAACGCACCTCTTCCGTGTTGAACGGATACGAACGTGATGAACTTTTGCATGTGTTGCTCTTGAGCGCCGTGCGCTACTTGGTGTTCAGCTTCCAGTTCGTTTGGGCGCTGGGACTTTTTGAGAGCGGTGTTTCCATGGGCGAGGCCATCCTTGCGGTCCCGGTCATCTACCTGGTGGCGACGGTGGTGCCAACGGTACTGCTCACCGAGCTCGGTGTGCGTGGGTCCGCCTCTGTCGGTCTGCTGTTACCACTGGGTGCTGCTGCGGCCCCTGTGCTACTGGCCACGTTCACGGTGTGGGCCATCAACTTGGTACTGCCCGCCCTGGCCGGTAGTGTCATCCTGTTGTTCGCCCGCATACGCACGCGCAGATCATGAGCGGGGTTTTGGTCGCTGCCGTTCTGCTGTTCCTGGTGGTGCTGGGGCACGCGTTGGTACTAGGGCGTTGGCGCGATGGGATCGCGGGCAGCGCGCATGCCGCAGGCACCAGTGATGGAGCGGCAGTGAAGGTCAGCATCATCATACCCGTTCGGAACGGGGCGGATACGCTGGTGCCCTTGTTGCAGGACCTCTACGCCCAACGCTTTTCCAAGGAGAACGTGGAGGTATTGGTGGTGAATGATCACAGTACGGACCACACGGCATCGCTGGTGGCCGATATGGCCCGCCAATGGCCACAGTTACAGTTGCTTTGTTTGGCGGGTGATGAAGAGGGGAAGAAGGCGGCCATCACCAAAGGCGTGGAGCAGGCAACTGGCGAACTGGTCATCCTGACGGATGCGGATGCGCGTTGCGGTGCTGAACGGATCGCCCGCATAGCAGCGCATTGGGTGAAGGAGCGCCCTGGTATGGTGGTCTTGCCCGTGCGTACCATGGCCGGTGAAGGCCTGCTGGGGCTGATGCAGCAGGAGGAGCAATGGGCTTTACAGGCGGCCACTGCGGGCAGTGCATTGGACGGAGGACCACTATTGGCGAACGGGGCCAACCTCGCCTTTTCGCGGGAGGCGATTAAGCTGGTGGGAGGGTACCGGAACGACCGGCGTGCGAGCGGCGACGATGTCTTCCTGCTGGCAAGCATGCTGAAGGCCGGAGTTCCTGTGGGCTACCTAATGGATCCCGAGGCCGCGGTTGAAGTACGTCCAGAGCCGACCTGGTCTGCTTGGTGGGCGCAACGTTTACGGTGGGCGGGCAAGATGCGCGACGCGCGAACATCGGCCGCATGGCCCGCGGCAGCGCTGGTCGTTGCTGTTCCGTGGCTGCTGCTATTGCTCTCCTCTCGAGTGGCCATGCTGCAGGTCGGGCAGCAGTTGATGTACACTGGATCGCTGTTGGTGGCCACCTGGCTGCTATGGACAGTGCCTGTGGTCGCTCTGGTCAACGCGCAGAAGGCCGTCTACGGCGAAACGCCACGCGTCATTCGCACCCTTGTCGGCCTGTTGCTGTTCAGCGTTTATGCGCCTTTGGTAGCCCTGTCCTCATTGATCTGGCGACCGCAGTGGAAAGGGCGGCGCGTGTGAACGGTCACTCCGCCTTGATCACACGAGCGCCTCCTGCTCCATCGCGGAAGCGGATCAGGTAAACGCCGGGTGGCGCGGTCCGTAGCGGAATGCGCAGAATCGTGGCCTCCGGTGGAACAATGGCTGAGGCAACGGTCCTGCCTTGCACATCCATTACTTCAACCGCACCATTAGCAGCACCTTGGGACCAACTGGCCACAAGTTCATCTTGGTCGAAATATGCACGGAGGTCCGTGGCCCGTGCCGATCGGTCAGCGATGTTGGTGAAGTCGCACGGACCAGTGGCCACGGGCAGGTTGCCTTCCATCCATGCCCATCGCTCTGCCAGGAACCACTTCAACGTATCCACCTCGCCAGCATAGTCCTGTGCGATGTAGTAGTTGGGCCAAACGTAGCTGCCAAGGATCGGCCACACGGTGAAATTGAAGCCTTGGCTCTCCTCCAGATGGAAGGCCAGTGAGTCAACGCGGGCATGCAGGGCTGCCACGGACAGAGGGCCTGTCTTCAGTGCTTCCCAGCGACAACGTAGCTGCTGTTGGAAGTAGGCATCATCCATCAAGGCCTCCCACCAACCGCTCACCAGGTAGCCGTCACTGCCACAGACCTCGCCAAAGCGGTGGACCCATCCATCCGTGCGCCAGAAATTGCAGTAATCCCCATTTCCCATGCTGATATCATAGTCCCACATGGGGCCGGCCTTCAGTTTACCACCATCGCTGTTCTTGTCCTTGTAGTAGTATGTGCTGATCCTGAGGCCATCGCCGTTCTTCACCAGTTCGGTCATCAGCAGGTGGTCGGCGAATGAAGTGACATCCATGAAATGCGGATAGCCTGTTAATGGATCTGAAGGTGCCGGGGAAAGGAGCGCTGTCTCGAAGGAGTCGACGTAGGCCTCGATGTAGGTGGCTTGCTGGGGCATGATCTCATCCGCAGCGGGCTCTTCGTACTGGATGAATACGGCACTTCCACCGGGTGCGTAGGCGGGAGGAAGGATGCTGTACCAACCATCGCCACCGGCGCCGTTCACCTTATCCACCTTGATGATGTAGCCTCCGGTGAGCTCGTCGCCGGTGATGTCCTGGGGCAGCAGGTTGGCGATCTGCACGCGGCCTTCGTCACGCTTTATCTTTTCGCAGAAGGTGTATACGCCGATATATGCGCCGTTCAGGACCACATCCACGTGCATGGTCCGGGGCGCGTAGCGGCCCACTGCTCTTGAGGTCGCGTAGGTGAACGCATTGCGAAGAAGTGACTTGTCGTTGTATCCAGCGCTGAGCACCCAATCGTTCTCGGCAGGCATATCGAATAGAGTTACATGGATGCTGTTGCCGTTGACGTCCCAGGTCTCAAGGCCATAGCTTTTCTTCGGGAAGGTGCTTGAACTGGCGCCGCGCAGTTCGATGCCGATCTTGCCCGAATAATGACCAAAGGGGTCCGTTAGCTGGTTCCGAGCACCGGGCCCGTTCCAGATGATGCCCATATCGGCCATGATCTTCGGGTCGTCGGGAATGGCCTGGCCATTGGTGCTGATCACCACAATGGGCAGGTCGCTGGCAGTGAAGGCGAAGTAGCCCGCAGGGTCGTTTCCGAACGTAATGCTCCAGTTCAGCAGGGATCCCGCATCGGCAAAGGGATAATTGTCCCACACCAGGAGTGTCCAGGTCCCATTTCCGCTCTGTCCGTTGTTCACGAGGCCCAATTGACCCTCGGGTCGGAACGTTCCCGAGAAGGGAGCCGAGGCCGTGGTAATGCTCTGCGACGCATCCTGTACGAAGCAGGTGTTGGTGTAGTCATTGCCGTCGCCACCATTGCCGATGCTGAGCGGCACGGTTGTGCCGTCCGGAGCGATCAGGCTGAACTCCAGGTCGGCCACCCAAGGATGGACCGCATTGATGCAGACGCGCTCTACCCCGAAGTTCGCGGTGTCAAGAGCCGATTGCCCAAGGCCCGATACCGAAATGGCGTAGGAAATACTGGGCCCGTTGTCGGGAATACTCCCACCACTGCCGGTGAAGGTCTGGCCCGAACAGATAGTGGCCGGGAGGCTTGTTAGTAGGAAAAGGTACGATCGCATGCGGGCAATTTACCGAACCCGCTTGGTCGCTGCCCCCCCTCAGAACGGCAGATCGTCGTCGTCACCTCCAATGGGAGGCATGTCGGACGCGGTGGGCGGGGGGGGGGCTTGGTATCCACCTCCCGCTGGAGCGTTTGCGCCACTGC
>JBEICT010000142.1:0-8793 GCA_040383865.1 Flavobacteriales bacterium
GGTATGCGAAACAACGCACCGCGACATCCTTAGGTCACCTCGCGCGCTTGAGTTTATCAACCGGGTCGACCTGAATGGTCAGGCGGCCAGCTCGTCCTTGAGATAGGGCCAGGTATGACCACGGCCCATGAGCACCACTTCCTCGGGAGTGCCTCGCGCCACCACCTGCCCTCCGCCCGCGCCGCCTTCAGGTCCCATGTCGATGACATGGTCGGCCACCTTGATGATGTCCAGGTTGTGCTCGATCACCAGCACGGTGTTGCCGTGTTCCACCAGGCGGTCCAGTACGTGGATCAGTTGCTTCACATCATCGAAGTGAAGGCCGGTAGTGGGTTCGTCCAGGATGTAAAAGGTCTTGCCTGTATCGCGCTTGCTCAACTCGGTGGCCAGCTTAATCCTCTGGGCCTCGCCACCGCTCAGTGTAGTGCTGCTCTGCCCCAGGGTCACGTAGCCCAGGCCCACTTCCAACAGTGTACGCAGTTTCAAGTTGATCTGAGGAATGTCGGCGAACAGTTCAGCTGCCTCTTCAACGGGCATGTTCAGCACATCGGCAATGCTCTTGCCCCGGTAGCGTACCTCCAGCGTTTCACGGTCGTAGCGCTTGCCACGGCACGTTTCACACGGGACGTCCACATCAGGCAGGAAGTTCATCTCGATGGTGCGAACGCCTGCACCCTTGCAGGTCTCGCAACGCCCACCCGGTGTGTTGAAGCTGAAACGTCCGGCCTTGTATCCGCGGATCTTTGCTGAGGGCAGTTGCGCGAACAGTTCGCGGATGTGGTCGAAGAGACCGGTGTAGGTGGCCGGGTTGCTGCGCGGTGTTCGGCCAATGGGGCTTTGGTCCACCTCGATCACTTTGTCGATGTGCTCCAGTCCCTTGACGGACGAGTAGGGCATGGGCTGGGCATCGCTGCGGTAGAAGTGCTTGCTGAGTATGGGGTAGAGGGTGTCGCCGATCAGCGTGCTCTTGCCGCTGCCGCTAACGCCGGTAACGCAAATGAACTTGCCCAACGGGAAGTCGATGTCGATGTCCTTCAGATTGTTGCCTTTGGCCCCGGTCAATAACAGCCGATGCCCATTGCCCGCACGACGTACGGTCGGGATGGGTATCCGTAGATCGCCGCGTAGGTAGCGTGCCGTGGTGCTTTCGCCGAGCGCCAGTTCCCTGGGGTGGCCCTGGGCCACGATACGTCCGCCATGTTCGCCTGCACCGGGCCCGATGTCGATGAGGTGGTCGGCGCTCATCATCATCTCCTTGTCGTGCTCCACCACCAGCACGCTATTGCCCCCATCGCGCAGGCTACGGAGGCTGGCGATCAGGCGCTGGTCGTCGCGTTGGTGCAGGCCAATGCTGGGTTCGTCCAGGATGTAAAGCACTCCGGTGAGCTGGCTGCCGATCTGCGTGGCCAGGCGGATGCGTTGGGCCTCGCCACCGCTCAAGGTCCGCGCACTACGATCAAGGGTCAGGTACTCCAGGCCCACGTCGAGCAGGAAGCTGCTGCGGGACGTCACTTCCTTCACCACCTCCCGGGCGATCACGGCCTTTTTCTCGTCCAGCCGTTCTGTGAGGCCGGTCATGAACGCGTGCAGGTCGAGGATGGAGAGGTTGGCCAGGTCATGGATGGTGCGCCCGTCCACCTTGAAGCACAGGGCCGTGTTCTTCAATCGTGCCCCATGGCATTCGGGACAGGCCACCATGTGCGTGAAGCTGGCCGCCCATTTCTGCATGGCCTTGGTGCCTTCGCGTGCCTGTTCCAGGATGAAGGGGATGATCCCCTCGAACTGCACTGTTCGGTCGCTAAGTCCCACACTGCTGCTCACCTTCAGGGGTTCGTCCGATCCGTTCAGCAAGGCGGCAAGCACGGCATCGTCCATGTCCTCCACAGGCGTGTCCAGGTCGTGGCCGAAGTTCTGGAGCATGGCCTCCAGTTGTTTGAATATCCACGTGCTCTTGGCGGTGCCCAGTGCGACAATAGCGCCCTTGCGGATGCTCTTCCGCCGGTCGGGCACGATCTTATCAAAGGATACATCGGTCACTTGGCCCAGTCCGCTGCAACGTGGGCATGCACCGTAAGGGCTGTTGAAGCTGAAGAGGTTCGGCTCCGGTTCCTCGTAAGCCACACCGCTGGTGGGACACATCAGATGGCGGCTCAGAAAGCGGGCATTGCCTCCTTTGGGTCCGGTCACCATCAGGCTGCCTTTGCCGTATTTCATGGCCGTGCCGATGGTCTCGGAGAGACGCTTGGTACTTCCCGGGGTCACATTCAGGCGGTCCACCACCAGTTCGATGTCGTGCACCTTGTATCGGTCCAAGCGCGGCCGGTTGGTCAGGTCGATCACTTCGCCATCCACGCGTGCACGCAGGAATCCTTGGCGCAGCAGTTGTTCGAAAAGCTCGCGGTAGTGCCCTTTGCGGCCGCGCACCAAGGGGGCCAGCACCAATACCTCCTGCCCCTCGAAGGTGCCTGTCACCAGGTCCATGATCTGGGCATCGGTGTAGCGTACCATGGGCTCACCGGTCACATAGGAGAAGGCGTCGGCCACGCGCGCGTAAAGCAGGCGCAGCAGGTCGTAGATCTCCGTAATGGTTCCCACGGTGCTCCTTGGGTTGCGGCTGATGGTCTTCTGTTCGATGGCGATCACCGGGCTCAGTCCAGTGATCAGGTCCACATCGGGCCGCTCGATCCCGCCGAGGAACTGGCGGGCATAGGCGTTGAAGGTCTCAATGTAGCGGCGCTGCCCTTCAGCGTGAATAGTATCGAAGGCCAGGCTGCTCTTGCCGCTTCCGCTGAGGCCGGTGATGACCACGAGCCGGTCTCGTGGAATACGCACGTCAAGGTCCTTCAGGTTATGCACCCGTGCACCCAGCACTTCAATGTACTCGTCCCCGTGACCCGGGTCCGGTGCGCTTTGTTCGTTGATCGTGTCCTTCACGTTCGTTCGGTGCGCCGGCATGTCAATCGGTCAGCCCGGCCGCATCGAACCCTTCTCCGGGGAGCAGGATGGTGTAGCTCTTGCCCTCGCGGTTGGTCAGCTTGTTATCTCGCAGCCAGGGGTTCAGCATCTTCACGGTGCGGTAGTTGGAGTTCTGCCGAAGGGCAAAGTCGGCAATATCCTCAATGGGGCCCTCAATGGTCACACTGCGGGTGATATAGGGGGGGTAGAGGTCTTTTTTCCGCAGGTGGAAGCCATAGCGTTCGGGGTCGCGGATGATCTCTTTCATGGCCATGATGCGGAACACATAGCGTGAGGTCTCCTCCGTGAGGTGCAGGTCGAAATAGTTGTCCTGCTTCTGACGAGCCAGTTGTTTGTCCACGCCGCCCTGGCCAAGGTTGTAGGCCGCAGCTGCCAGTGCCCAGCTGCCATGACGGGCCTTGGCCTCTTTCAGGTACTTGCAGGCGGCCACGGTGGCGCGCTCCACATTGTAGCGCTCGTCCACCTCGGCGTTCACCTCCAACCCGTGACTGATGGCGGTCTCTTTCATGAACTGCCAATAACCGGCGGCACCGGCTGGTGATACCACGTTCGACAGCCCGCTCTCGATCACGGCCAGGTACTTCATGTCGTCCGGTACGCCCTCGCGGCGCAGCACCTCCTCGATCAGGGGGAACCAGCGGGCTGTTCGCTTATGGGCCAGGAGGGTGTTGCTCTGCCAATAAGTGTTCACGAGCAGTTCGCGGTCCAGCCGTTCGCGCACGTCCAGGCGCTCCAAGGGCACGTGTTCACCGCAGAACGAAAGCTCGTTCGGCAGCGTGAGGGAGAATACCATGTAGTTATCGTTGAAGGCGCGTTGGTGGTCCACGTCGCTTTCTTCAACGGAAGTGGAGTAGGTGAAGAGGTGCATGCCCAGGGTGCCCACCACCAACAGCAAGGACCAGAGGCCCACACGTCCCCAACTGACGATCCGTCCGGTAAGCTTGTTCATGTCAGCCATTTGCCTTGGTACGATGGGTCAGCGCGAACAGCGTGCCGAACACCACCAATGCGTAGCTAACGTAAAATAGGGTGTGCATGTTCTGCCAGACCGCGATGAACTTGAACATCACAAAGGTGAGGAACACATTGAGGACCGAGATGCCAATGAATGTCAACGCTACCTGGGCATCGCTCAGGCCCGCATAGCTGAGGTGGTGCGTGGTGTGGTCGCGTCCGCCCACGAAGGGGGAGCGGCCTCGAGCGATGCGGTTGATGGAGACCACGGTGGTGTCCACGATGGGAAGCAGGAAGACCATGAGCGGGGCGAGTACCTGGCGTTCGGGCTCCCAGGCGCCGAGCGAGGAGGGGGCGTTCCAGAAAAAGCGAATGCCCACAAAGGCCAGGAACACACCAAGGAACTGGCTACCGGCATCGCCCATGAACATGCGCGAGGGGTTCCAATTGAAGAAGAGGAAACCGAACAGGGCCGCAATGGTGCCGATCATGAGCACCATGTAAGCCGGGTCGAAGGGACCGCTCACCATGATCGCCATACAGCCGGCACCCAGGATGGTAATGGATACCGAGGTGGTGATGCCATCCATGTTGTCCAGCATATTGATGGAGTTCATCATGCCCACCACCCAGAGCACGGTCAGCAACATGTTGGCCCACTGGGCCTCGAACAGGTCGATGAACGTACCGGAAACGAGGAGGAGCACGGCGCACAGCAGCTGCGCGATGAATTTCAGCAGCGGACGGGTGTTGTAGGCGTCGTCTGCCAGGCCCATCAGGAAGCCCAGCGAGGTGGCGGTCAGCAATCCCAACAATTCGGGGCGGAGCACTTGGCGGGCCTCACCCGGAAAGATGACCCCGTGCAGTGTGAAGCTGACCAGGAACAGGATGAAAAAGCCTATGCCCCCGAAGGCCGGTTTCGCACTGCTGCTCCACCGCACCAGCATGTGGTCGCGTTCGCGGATGCCCAGCGTACGTGCAAATCGCATGAACACCGAGAAGATCAGCAGGCTGAAGACCAGGGCGGCGAAGAACAGCCCGCTGAAGATCAAGAACAACTGTGTGTTGCTGTACATGGGTCGGAGTTCAGCGCATTACAGCCGATGCGCAATATTCGCGGTAGGTCATGCCGGAGGCGTCCTTGGGGCTCACCAACGGCGACGATACCCCCCAGTCAATGGCCAGCTCGGGATCGTCCCATCGTATCGTTCGTTCCGCCGAGGGCTGGTAGTAATTGGTGCACTTGTAAAGGAACAGCGTGTGGTCCTCCAAGGCCACGAAACCGTGGCCGAAACCGGCAGGTATCCACAGCATTTCGCGCTTTGCGGCATCCAGGCGGATGGAGAAGTGCTTTCCCAGCGTCGGACTTCCGGGCCGGAGGTCCAAGGCCACGTCCAGCACGGCTCCCCGGCCCACGTGGACGAGCTTGCCCTGGGCATGGGGCTCCAGTTGGAAGTGCAGGCCGCGGAGCACACCGGCCCGTGAGCTGCTCTCGTTGTCCTGCACGAAGTGTACGTCCGCTCCGGTCAGCTCCTTGAAGCGCTGTTCATTGAAGGACTCCAGGAAGTAACCGCGGTCATCGCCGAAGATCCGGGGCCGCAGCACCTTCAAGCCTTCCAGTCCGGTGGCCACCACGTCCATCATGATCTGCCCAAGAGCCAGCCCAGGAAGCCGGATGATCGTTTCTTGCGGGTACTGCGTTCCTCGTAATAACCACCACCGTACATCTGGCCATAACCATATCCATAGCCGTAGCCATAGCCGTAGTTATAGCCGTACTTATTGCGGTCGATGTCCACACCATTGAGGATCGCCGACAGCTTGGTGATGTTGTTCTCGTTGATCAGCCTGTCCACGTTCTGGATGAACTGCTTCTTGCTGTAGTCCGACCGGAATATATAGATGGGGTAGTCGGCGCGCTGGATCATGGGGATGCCATCGGTGACCAGGCCGACCGGCGGGTTGTCGATCAGCACCACATCGTACATGGTACGGAGTTGCTCCACCAGTTCGCTCATCCGCCTGCTGATGATCAGTTCAGAGGGGTTCGGTGGAATGGGGCCTGCGGTGATGAAATGCAGCCCTTCCAGTGAACTATGTTGGATGCAGTTCTCCAAGGTATCCTTATCAATGAGCAGGGTGCTCATGCCGCGGATGTTCTCCACACCGAAGCCCAGGTGGATCTTCGGTTTTCGCATGTCCAGGTCAAGGATGATGACGCGCTTGCCGCTGTAAGAGATGATGCCGGCGAGGTTGATGGCCACGAAGGTCTTTCCCTCACCGGAAATGGTGCTGGTGATGGCAATGGTCTTGGCCCCCGAAGTGTTGTCCACGAACTGGAGGTTGGTGCGAATGCTTCGGAACGCTTCGGCGATCAGCGACTTGGGGTTCTTGTCGATGAGCAGCTGCGAAATGGGGATCTCCTTCTTGTACTTGGGCACCATGCCCAGCACGGAAATACTGGCATTGGAGAGCTTTGAGATATCGCTTAGCGAGGTGATGTTGTCATGAAGGATGTAGCGCACGAGCACGATAAGGAACGAGACGATGATACCGGTGAGCAGGTAGGAGAGGAGCACCATATTGCGCTTTGGCGAGAGGGGCTCCACGGGCAGCATGGCGTTCTCAAGGATGCGGTTCTCCGAAACAAAACCAGCCTTGCTGATGCGGTGCTCGATCTCCTTTTCCAGAAGCTGGGTATAGTACTTCTCATTGATGCTGAAAACGCGCGCAATGCGGGCGTACTGCAGCTCCTGCTCGGGCAGCGATAGGAAGCGCATCTCGAACTCGGACATATGGTGCTGCAGTTCCTTCAGCCTGTCCTCCGCCCTCAGCCTCAGGTTCTCGATGCTCTGTAACAGCATCCGTTTCTGCACGGAGATCTGGTATTCCAATGAGATCACGCCTTCGTTCTTTGGCGTGGCCTCCATGGCCATTTCATCCCGCAGCCGCAACAGGTCCTCCATGGACTCGATCATGCTCTTCAGCACGCTTTCATGGGAGGTTCCCACAAGCAACGGCATCAGGTCGTACACGTTGATCTCCGGCAAGGGGCGGTCCGTGGCGCGGCCGATCTCCTGCAACAGGCTGATCTCCATCGAGAGCTTCACGGATTCGTTCTCGAAGTCGCGGCTGCGTTCCAGGTAAATGGGTGTCAGTTGCTCCAGATCGGCCACCCGGTTCTCCATCTTGAAGGTCTGCAGGCGCAGTTCCGATTCGCGCAGTTGCTCGAACACGGTATCCTTCTGTGATCGGATGAAGCGAATGATGCTCTCGGCGCTCTCGCTGCGGCGCTCCACATCGTAGTCTATGAAGGTCTCCGCCATCACCTGCGCCAGGTCCCGTGCCAGGTGGCTGTTCTCGTCCTTGCCGCTGATGGTCACCGTTTTGGCGTTCTGCTCGGCGATGTTCACTGAAATGTTGCTCGCGAAGCGGTTCACCAGTGCCGATGGAGAATTGATCCGGAAATAGAGCGAACCGCGCATATCGACGTCCAGTGTCAGGGCCGGATCGTTCAGCTCGATGAGGCAGCTGAAGTGGGGAGTACGCACCACCTGGCCCCGTACGAACTCCAGATCATAGGGTTTGCCGCCCAGGTTGTAGCTCAATTTGAGCTTGCCCGGGATCGTCAGGTCGATGAAAACGGGCTGGTCTCGAACGGTCTCGTCCAGTACCGTCAACTCCTTCATTTTGAAGAAATTGCGCTTGTACAGATCCTCCGTCAGGATCTGTCCTCGGTTGTAATAGCTCACCTCCAGGTCCATCCGCTTCATGGCCATTCCCACGAAGAACTTGGACCGCATCAGTTCCACGTCCGCCTGAAGGTTGTTGTCCTCTTCTGAGAACGCGTTCATGCTCAGCACCTGCTGGGCGGTGTTGCTCTCACGAAGCTGAATGATGGTGCGTGCCTCGTAAATGGGTGCGGTATACCTCAGGTAAATGAACGCCGCGGCCAATGCCGAAAGGATGCAGAGCAGGATCCAGAAGGTGCTGCGCTTGACGATGTAGAGGAACAGGCCGAGCTCGAACTCATTGCTGAAGTTCGTAATACGCTCCTTGTAGCTCTCGAAGTTGAGATTACGCTGGCTGATGTCCTCTCCGACCATGGTGCGCTGGACCTTACTGGAAGCCTTGGACAATGCCAATGACCAACAATATGCTGGTGAGCAGCGTGAGCACGGGGGTCAGGTCCTGCAACGCTTCCCGGGCCAAGTCGGGGTTTGGTTGCACGTAGATCACATCGTCGCCCTGCATCACGATGTCGGCGTACTGCAGGCCCGAGATGTCCGAGAGGTCGAACTGGTACACCTTGCGCTGGCCGGTGTCGGGGTCCCAGCGGAACAGTTTCACCTTATGGGCATTGCCCCGGCGGTTCAGTCCACCGGCCGCAGCCAACGCCTCCAGCAGGGTGGTGTTGTTGTTCTCAAGGGGGATGATGCGGGCATCGCCGCCGCCTCCGGGGAACACCACCACTCGGCGGTTCGTCACGGTAAGTTGTACGAATGGGCGGTTGTAGTATTCCGAATAACGGTCCTGCAGCATGAGCTCGGCCTCACGCATGGTCAACCCGGCCAGTGGCACGCGGCCCAGCAGCGGCAGCTTCACCAGTCCATCGTACTCCACAAAGTAGCTGAAAAGGTTGTTCATGTTCATCAGCGCCTGGTTCTGGCGGCCGCCCATTTCAGAGACCAGGTCGATCATCTTGAAACCGTCGTTCGCGAACAGCCGGAATTGCAGCTCGTCGTTGACCTGTATCCGGAAACGGCGCGTGCCGCTGGTATCCGTGTAGGCATCGAACTGGTGGTCGGTGGCGGTCTTGAACATGATGTCGCGGTTGATGGTGCAACCGCTGAGCAGGAGCAC
>JBEICT010000143.1:0-8769 GCA_040383865.1 Flavobacteriales bacterium
ATGGGGTGGTGCTGAACGCCGGCGGTTACTCGCACACCTCGGTGGCCATTCGCGATGCCATTGCGGCCATCACGGTGCCGGTGGTGGAGGTGCACATCACCAACCTGCTGGCGCGCGAACCGTTCCGGCACCAATCGCTCACCGGCGCCGTATGCAAGGGCTCCATCATGGGCCTTGGCGCCGATGGCTATCGGCTGGCCATCCTTCACTTGCTGACCCCGGTCGGCTCGAAGGCATCCGGGTCCAACTGATCGAACCTCTTCCAGCCCAGGATGAACCGGTCGTAGGCTACGCTGCGGTGGTAGAGCCCGGTGAGCGTTGGCATACGTTCCGTGCGCATCAGCTCGCGGCGCTGCCGGATCACCTTGGGCAGAAGGGCGAAGAAATGCCAGTGGGCACGGACCACCTGCCAGGTGTGCCGACCGTGTCCTTCGAACAGGAATTTGGCCGCGGCCGCGCCGTCCAACAACAACCGACGGAACACCTGTACCCACCAGAAGGGCACGTTCAGGTTGCGCGTGAGCACGATAAGGCTGTTGCGGAAATTGAGGTAGGTCTTGCGCGGACTGCCGTAGCCCAGCGATCCCCCGCCCACATGATACACCACCGCTGAAGGCGAATAGCCGATGGTCCAGCCTTGTCGGCGCAACCGCCAGCACAGGTCGATCTCCTCCATGTGCGCGAACAGGTCCGCATCGAACCCGCCCGTGCTGTGAAAGGCCTCGGACCGGATGAGCATGCATGCGCCGGTGGCCCAGAAAACCTCCCGAGCATCGTCGTACTGTCCGGCATCCACCTCCGTGATCTCGAAGATTCGACCGCGACAGAAAGGATATCCGTTGCGATCGATGTACCCACCAGCGGCTCCAGCGTGCTCGAAGCGTTCCGGCCGCGCATGGTCCAATACTTTCGGTTGGCAGGCGGCCATCCCGGGGTGTTGGTCCAGATAGGCGTTCATTCGGTCCAGCCAGCCCGGCGTTACGGCCACATCGGAATTGAGCAGCAGATAGCGCTCGGCGTTGACCTGCGCCAGTGCCTCGTTGTAGCCGCCCGCGAAGCCGTGGTTCTGCTTAAGGTCAAGCCTCGTTACCGTGGGGAACCGTTGGGCCAGCCAATGCAGTGAGCCGTCCGTGCTGCCATTGTCGGCCACCACAATGTCCGCGTCTGTGGAATGGGTCAGTACGTCCGGCAGGAACCGTTCCAGCCAATGCCTGCCGTTCCAATTGAGTATGACCACCGCCGTGCGCATGCGTTCAGCAAGGCGCAAAGATGCACGGAACCTGCATCAGCGTGGGTTGGTGTAGAATTCGCGCACCCGGTCGCTCTCGATGGTGTTGGGGTCCTTGGTCTGCACGCCCATGACGGGTGTGGTGCGCGCATGCAGTATCTGGTTCCACTGCGGGTTCTGGATCTCGCCCGGCATTTCGCTGTGCAACAGGTCGAAACAGTTGGTGACCAGGTCGGGCAGGTAGAACACGAAACGACGGTCGCTGTATGGCCCGATGCGGTAATAATGCCAGATGGAATAGGGGATGGTGCCCATTTCGTTGAAGCGGTCCATCATGGTGTTGGGCGCGCCGTACTTGAGGTAGACGTACCCGCGATCGGTCTCGTAGCCCTTCTTGTTCCGGCAGCCGAAGAGCTTGTTGACCTTGACCACCTGTTCACGGTATTCCAGCCAGGCCTTTTCGGGATCGGCACTGCGGTTGGCCCAGAAGCTGTAGAAGAAGCGTCGCATCTGGTCCATGTCGCGGTCCTTCCAGCGGTCGTCGATGATCTTGCGCTCCAGCGGGTCGGCAATGGGGCGCATGCTGTGGATATGTTGCGCCAGTGAGTCGCGGTCGTTGAAGGCCCCGGCGAAGGTGTGGCTCAGGTCCATCTTCTCCATGGCCTGCATGTCGTAGGCGAACGAGACCGGATTGTTGCGCTGGATCATTTGCTCGCGACGGGCCAGCAGAACGCCCTTACGGTCGCGTACTTCGATGGCGAGCACGTAGTTGCCCGAGGGCAGCGAACCGATGTCGAACGCGGCGATCACCGGTTCCACAGGGCGGCCCTTGCTCCGGATGTTCCGCTTGAAGGCGCCCACCACCGTCCGTTTCTCATAGCTCTCCAACTGGTAGGTGAGCAGGTAAGCACTGTCCTTGCCGAAGTACCGGTCGCTGTTGTACACCTCGGCGTAGAACTCCAGCGAGCCGATGCTGCTGGGGAGGTAATCGGTCAGGAGCGGAACGGGCGAGTAGCCGTACTTGCTGCGCTCATTCGTGCCTGCGCTTTCAATGCGCTCGGCCAGTAGGATCTCCGAGATCTCGAGCCCGGCGGATAGTTCGCCGATGGCCAACGGGGCATTGAACCGGGTGGCCGTGGTATCGGTGTTGTTCTGGTCGCGCAGTTCTATGGCCAACGTGTAGGCACCGGGAGCCAGGTCGAACGCCTCCTGGTGGACGATGTCCACGGCCAGGCTGTCCGTGCGCTCCGGACCAAGCACCAGCGTTTTGGAGAAGGCCTTGATGGTGCCTGCCTGTTCAATGATCGTGATCACCTCCACACGGGCCTGGTTGAAACCACGCTCGTTGGGCTTCATCACCGCCGTACCGCCCAGCAGGGCCATGTTCACATCCACATAGGGACCAATGCCGGGTCGCTGGTACACCTTGCTCTCCACCACCAGCCCCACTTGGGCGGATAGCGATAAGGTAAAGAGCACCGCGACGAAGAGGGAGAAGAGGTGGAGAGGTCTGCTCATCATCACAAAGTTACGTTCGTCACCTGCGCATTGCCTTCCGTTCCCTGTGTGATGGGGTCCGATGGTCGCGTGAAAGGGGAATGTTCGCTGGGTCTGAGGGCGACGTGGGAGCGGCTTTCGGGCAGTTGGACGGCAGGGAGGCTTCGACACAAGCCCTGCTCAAGCTGCGCTTGGCTTGATCTGCGCATGAAAAAGCCCGGCCACTTCGTGGCACGGGCTTGTCTTGGCGGAGAGGGAGGGATTCGAACCCCCGTTACCCGTAGGTAAAGCGGTTTTCAAGACCGCCGCGATCGACCACTCTGCCACCTCTCCGGGTAGGCGGCGCGAAAGTAAGGTGTGGTTCACCAGCGTACTGCGATCTTTGCCTTGATGGCCGCGATCGAACTGCAGTTCCTCGGTACAGGCACCAGCCAGGGCGTTCCGGTAGTGGCGTGCAGGTGCCCGGTCTGCCTCAGTACCGACCCGAGGGACAAGCGCCTCAGGAGCTCGGCCTTGCTCACCGTGGATGGGGCCACCGTGCTGATCGATGCTGGTCCGGATCTGCGGCAGCAGTTGCTGCGGGCAGGTGCCGATTCCATCGATGCCGTGGTGCTCACCCATGAGCACATGGACCACGTCTCGGGGATCGACGACCTGCGTGCGCTGAACTTCCACCTGCAGCGCCCCATGGACATTTTTGGTAATGCGGCGACGATCTCATCGGTACGAAGGATGTACCACTATGCGTTCGGAACAGAGCGCTATCCCGGTGTGCCCGATCTGCGCCTGCACGAGATAATGGGCGATCGTGTGAACGCTGGTGGCATCGACCTGGAAGTGATCACCGTGCTGCATGGTACCATGCCCGTGCTGGGCTTTCGTCACGGTCCCGTCGCCTACATCACCGATGCGAAGCACATTGTACCAGCGGAGCTGGAGCGCCTGCGTGGCCTTGATGTTCTGGTGATCAACGCGCTCCGGATCAAGTCGCACCCCACACACTTCAACCTGTCCGAAGCCCTGGCCGTGATCGAGGAGGTGGTTCCGCGCAGAGCTTACATCACACACATCAGTCACCTGCTGGGCAGCAGTGTTGAAGCGTCGCGACTGCTCCCCGCGAACGTCGAGCTGGCGCACGATGGGCAGGTGATCAGGGTGGAAGCTTGATCATGGCCTGCGGCATTCCCGTTCCGCGAAAGCCCCGGACCCTGTCTTCGGGGCTTTCGCGTTCAGGGTGCCCATAGCTTGCCGGACCACGCATTGCCGGGACCTGTCAGGCAGACCAGGTAAAGCCCTGCGGACGGGATGTTCAGGTCCACGGCGTTGGATCCGGCCTGCAGGCGTTGTTCCGCCAGGAATGCTCCGGAGGTGCTGAATAATCGGAGGTGGTCCCAATGGCCCGTAGGAAGTGCGAGCGCTCCATTGTGGATGGAGAGCATTGGGCGTGTGGCGGTCGGAAGGCCGGTGGTCAGTGTCTCGAACAAGAGCCCGATGATCTCCTGGTCGGACAAGGAACGCGCATAGATCCGGGCATCATCGATCCATCCGGAGAAGGGCGATGTGCCCGTGCTTCGGGCCCCCAGCGAGGCCGGCGTTTGTGGTGTCACGCCGATGGACCCGGTCTTCGGGGTCGCGGCCATCAGGGCACCGTTCACGTGGATGCGCATCTGCGTACCATCGTAGCTGGCCACGATGTGGTACCAAGTGCCCGAGAAGATCGAGGAAGGCGATGTGCTCAGCTCGGTGGTGGTGCCGCCCGCGTTCAAGCGGAACCGCACCGCACTGGCGTTCACGAAGCTCACGGACCATTGGTGGTCCGCCGGTTGCGGTCCGGTGGTCTTGGCGATCAATGTGCGCTCCATGGCGGTCACGAAGTCGGGCTTCACCCAACCGGCAAGCGTGATGCCGCCGCCACCATTGGTCAGGTCGCAAGGGCCGATGAGGATCCGGTCGTCCACGCCATCGAAGCGAGCAGCGCCTTGGTGGTGCCCACCGAGCGGGTCCCAGACCACGCCGCCGTTCAACAGGCCGGGTGAGCTACCCGCCACCGGCTGGGCCACGTTGCCACTGGTCTCATCCAGTGGCCAGTGGAACACCGGCCCGGCCTGAGCACAGGCCAAACGGAACAGTAGCAAGGCGGCGGTGGAGGTGGAGGAGCGTAGCACGGGCATGCATGTTGGTGCCTGCACATACGCGCTGCTTTTTCAGCGGTTCCAGGGTTTCGACGGAAGGCCGCCCTTCATACCACCAGGACCACCCGGCTTTCGTCGGAACGAACGAGTTACACGAACAACCGACCCGTGCGCGTACAATCCGCGAGCTCGCTATACACGGTGCGCAGCTTATCGGGCGAAGGTGTTCGACCCGTGTGGCGAAGGATGCGCGAGGCCAGGCAGCCATGTTCCAGAATATGCGCAATGGGTAGGCGCGCTTCGGGGCTGATCTCGCCGTAGAGGTCCACGAACAGATGCTGCCAGAGCTTCTGCACCGACAGTTGTTCCTGCTTCATCAGGCCGAACATCAGCAGGTAGTCGCGGTTGGTGATCAGTGTGTTGCCAGCGTCCTTGATGGTCTGCAGGAAAATGGGCAGCAGGTCGTTCTCGGACCAAGCGCGCTGCAGGTAGGTGCTTACCCACCGGCCACTGGCCAGTGCACGCAGCACGGCATTGATCAGTTCGGCCACGGCGAGGTCGGAGGCCGCGTTCTCCTGGGTGTCCGTCACCTGCATCACCATCAATTGCCGATCGAAGCGGGCCACCGCACCGCGCGCGTTGGCCTGTTCAGGGTCCAAGCCGGGGATGGCCCCCAGTTCACCGAGCAATTGTGCGATGGGCGCGAGGATCTCGCGGTCGTGGTCCTCCTGCGTGTAAACGGGCTCGGGGATCAAGGACCCCATCAGCTCCGTGTACTTCTCACGGGCGTGCAATCCGGCTTCCAGGCGTCCATCGTGGAATCCGTGGAAGCGGCCCTCCAGCAACGGCGACGACGCGGCAAGCCCCGGTATGATGGGCAGCAGCAGGCGTGCGGCAGCGTGCAACTTGCTGAACTCTCCATCGCCCGAAAAGGTCACGGAGAGATCGGCGCCGTTCGTATTGCTCCAACCATGCTGAGCACAGTTGAAGAGGCGATCGTTCAGGGCATTGCGATCACCATCGGTGACGGTCACCAGCACGGTCTCTTTCGCCGGATGCAGGAAGGGGCTGGCTCCCGTGGGCAGCAGCATGGCATTGTGCCTGGCCAGCAGGCCGTCCATCGAGCGGACCTGGGCGGCGAAGCGTTCGTGCAACGCCGACCACTTGCGGGCCGGACGCGTGTTGCGGAGGATCAGTTGGTGCGCGGCCACGCCGGGCTGCCATTCCATGATGCCGCTGCGGTGCCAGGCCCGTGCTTCGCTGAACAGCTCGTTCGCCAGGGGCAATGCCCGGAGGTCGTCGCGGTGTACGACCGAATACCCGATGGCGAGGTGATGGGCCTCGAGCAGGTGATAGGGACGTTTACGTGCGATCATATCGTTCGGGGTAGCGCGCAGCCCGGGCAAAGTACGCACATCGCGAACGGACCGGTTCAGGGCTGCGGCCTGCGCAAGGTGGCCGTGAGGAGGCCTTCCACCGAATAGACCTCGCGTTCACCCGGCAGGTTCACGTAGGTCCAGCTGCCCACCTTGCCGGGTGCGAAGGTGGAGCTGCCCATGTTCAACGCGCGTTCACCACCGTCCAGATCGGTGAAGGTGATGCGGCAGAGCGTGCTGTCCGTGAGCTGGTAGCGCTCGGCCAGCAGGCGGATCATCCCCATGTCGCGCTTCACTGGAACGCGCTGGAAGGTATGGAGCAACAAGGCGGCCTGTGCACTGGCGGACAAGGAGTCCTGGGGCGCGTCCGGTCGCTGCCAATAGGCACCACGACGGAGCAAATGGAAGTCGTTGAGCGGGTCGGCGTGGTCCTCGAAACGGATGTCCACCACGGCCGCCGTGTCCAATTGGATCACGAACTCCAGTGGGTCCTTGGCGGCGGTGCGAAAGCCGAACCGGTCGCCGATGATGAACAGCAGGATCAACACGGCCGCGGCAATGAGCAGGGCCTTGGTGCTGCTGCTGAGCTTCATGGCCGCGAAACTACGCGGACTACCGGAACCGCCGCACGTAGTCGTGGTAACTGACGCACTCCTCGATGGCCCGGTAGGCCTCGCGGCTCTTGCGGTCGGTGAGACGTGCTTCCCACGGGTTCTCCCATTCGTCCAGACCACCTTCGCCGGCGTAGTCGAGCCAGTTGCGTTCGCATTCACCGGCCATGCGCACGGCCATGGCCTTCAGCACGGGGTCCTTCGCATGCTCGATCGCCAGGATGTAGTGCTCCGCGGCGCGCTTGGTACCGAAGTAGTCGTCATCGCCCGGACCACTGTCCTCGCGGTCGCGCCACTGGTCCATTTCGTGCATGCTCCACGCGATGCGCGACAGGCCCCAGTACTTGCCATGCCAACTCATGTTGTAGTAGGCGTTGCCCAGCAGGTAGTGGTTCAGCGCACGCTTCTTCGGGTCGCGGGCGGCCTCCTGCTTCAGGGCGATCATGCGTTCCACGATGGTGCGGCGTGTGTACCGTATGCTGTCGCTATGGCTGTAGTTGTGCGGATCCTCGATGTTCACCACGAACGGGTCGTCGTCCGCGAACAGGTCGTACGGGTAGTTGCCCCAGAACGCATCGGGGATCTGGCGGTAGGCCGCGGCAGCTTCCTCCAGCCGGTCCTCGCGCAGGTACCACATGCCTTTATAGTCCAGCAGTTTCTCGCGGGTCAACTCGTTCCCTCTAAAGGCCTCTTCGGTGGGTTCCCAGTCTGCGGGGCGCTCGTCCGTGGCGGTGAGGTAGCGCTCGAACGGTGTCTTGTCCAGCTTGTCCAGCAGGGCGATCATGCGGTCGTAGTCGGCCGGGGTGGCCTTTTCAAAAGCGACATGGCGGGCGTTCTTGCCTTGCCAGGTGACCATGGTGCCGAAGTGGCGCTCGCTGCGTGCCAGCAGGAACACGCCTTCGGCCACTTCCCCGCGCTCGATGAGCTTCATGCCCAGGTAGAGGTGCAGCTGACCCAGCAGGGTGGAGCGCTGCGTTACGAGCTCGGGTTCCAGATTGACCAGTTCCACCAGGGCGAGCAGGTCGTTGCGGGTGACGTCCGTGAGTTTCGCGCTGGTCAGGGTGCCGCAAAGGATGAGGTCCAGGCGCGCTTGGGCCTTGATCAATGGTGCGGCCTTGGGGTGTTGCGTCAGACCTTCCAACAGGTTCCGGCATGCGTCCAAGTCACCGGCCACCAAGCTCAGGTGTCCATCCAGCAGGTTGAGCAGGGGACGTTGGTCCGCAGCGGCCTGGGGGGCGATGCGACGGATGAAGCCCTGCACTTGGTGCAAGTAGTCCAGGTCGGCGCGCAGCACGGCCTCGCGCGTCACACCCTCCTCCAATTCGTTCCAATGGCGGATGGCCGCATCGTACTCCGTCACCGCGGGGGTGAGCAGCCAGTCCTCCAGCTTGTTCACCTCGCGGGTGAGGAGCAGGGGCAGGTGGCGGTTTCCGGGGTCCCACGCCGCGATGCGCTCAAGGTCGTCCAAGGCGCGGCCGGGGTGCTGCAGGTCGCGCATCACCAGCAGCGTGGCGCGTTGCCGGTCGTCCTTCGCCAGCGGCAGGTAGTTCTCCACCTCCCGGCTCACGAACAGCTGCACCATGCGGAACTGCTTGTCCGTGGCCCGGTCGAAGAGCTCGGCGAAGGCCAGATCGCGCTGTGGGTTGTCCAGCATCGCGGCCAGGTAGAACGCGGCCGATGCTTCCATCCACGTGCGGCCACGCAGGGGGGCCAGGTGTTCCTCGTAGACGGGACGCGCGTCCAGGAAAGGACGCTCGGGGTCTTGGCCGTGGTGGGCCAGGCGCACCAGCTGGAAGGCGAGCCGGGCGCGCAACTGCGGATGGCGGGCGGCGCGCAGCATCACTTCCCCGTCCTTCCAGGCCTTGCGGATGCCGTCGCCGTCGTGCGCAATGAAGCCCCAGGGGTCCTCGCTGTTCACCAGTTGC
>JBEICT010000144.1:0-8761 GCA_040383865.1 Flavobacteriales bacterium
ACGACCATGGGAACACGGCTCTCCTCCCTCCTCCTCGCGCTGCTGCTCGGGTCTTCCCTGCCTACCGGCCAGAGCAACGGACCTCGTATCCACTTCGAGCACGAGGTGTACGACTACGGCACCATCGCTTTCGGGTCCGATGGCCGCTGTTCGTTCTCGTTCTCCAACACCGGTGATGCACCGCTGATCATCGCGAACTTCCAGAGCAGTTGCGGTTGCCTGGTGCCCTACTGGGACCGTGAACCCGTTCCGCCCGGTGCATCCGGCAATGTGCGGCTACTTTACGATACGCGTCGCGTGGGACCGTTCCGCAAGTCGGCCACGCTCACCACCAACGATCCAGATCGGCCGCAGATCGTGCTCTCCATCCGGGGCGAAGTGTTACCGATGGATACCTCTCGGGAATCCGGCACCAACGGCCGGTAAGGGGCATCCTGTTAAAGTCCTGTTAAGGTCCAACACCCCCCGGAACAAGCCTTCTACCTTCGGCGTACCAATCGTAAAACACCACACAGCTTCACATGAAAAAGCTCCTCTTCTCCCTCTCGCTCAGCATCCTTTCCATCGGCGCTTTCGCCCAGACCCCCTCGAAGCCGGTCGGCGGAACTGGTCCCCAGATCTCCATCGACAAGGAGTCGCACGATTACGGCACCATCAGCCAGGGCGCCAATGGCACCTGCGAGTTCACGGTGACCAACACCGGCGATCAGCCCCTGATCATCAGCCAGTGCCAGGGCAGCTGCGGTTGCACCGTTCCCAAGTGTGAGACCCAGCCCATCAAGCCCGGTGCGAAGAGCACCATCACGGTGAAGTACGACACCAACCGTGTAGGCCCCATCAACAAGAGCGTGACCATCACCAGCAACGCCACCAACGCGCCCAGCAAGGTGGTCACCATCAAGGGCACCGTGGAGGCCGCCGCCACCACGCCCGCCACGCCCGTGAAGGAGGCCAGCCCCATGGCCCCTGTGGAGAAGCACTAAGGCACGGTACTTGTTCAGTCCCCAGACCGACCAGGAACCCTTTAGAACATGAAACAGTTCCTCCTCGCTTTCGGTATGCTGGTCCTCGGCGGATACGCGTTCGCCCAGACCGGACCACAGATCTCGTTGGACAAGGACGTGCACGATTACGGCACGATCCCCCAAGGCGCCAATGGCACGTGCGAGTTCGTGGTGACCAACACCGGCGACCAGCCCCTGATCCTCACCAACTGCAAGGGCAGTTGCGGATGCACGGTGCCGAAGTGTGATACCGAGCCCATCAAACCTGGTGGCAAGACCACGATCACGGTGAAGTATGACACCAAGCGCGTGGGCGCCATCAACAAAACAGTGACCATCAGCAGCAATGCCACGAATGAACCGGAGAAAGTGGTACGTATCAAGGGCTCGGTGACCGCCGCGCCCGAGTCGCCCACCTCACCGGTGAAGGAAGGCAGCCCGATGGCCCCCGTGGAGAACTGACCTTGTCAACCCGATTCAAGGAACCCCGCCAGCGACCCTGGCGGGGTTCTTCGTTCGAGCACCATCCCGGCCGAAAGCCGATCTTCGCAGCGACAACCAGCAGCGCCATGCCATCGATCTCCACCAAGGGCCGCCAGATGCCCGCCTCGCCCATCCGAAAGCTCGTACCCTTTGCCGAAGCGGCCAAGAAGCGCGGCACCCAGGTGATCCACCTCAACATCGGCCAGCCCGATATCGCCACGCCCGATGTGGCCCTGGACGCCATTCGCCACCTGGACCGCACCGTGATCGAGTACAGCCACAGCGCCGGCTACGAGAGCTACCGCAAAGGGCTGGCGACCTACTACGCAAAACACGGCATCCACATCACCCACGAGCAGATCATCGTGACCAACGGTGGCAGCGAGGCCCTGCTCTTCGGCATGATGGCCTGTTTCGAGCCCGGCGATGAATTGATCATCCCCGAACCCTACTACGCCAACTACAACAGCTTCGCGCTCTCCGCCGTCGTAAAGGTGGTGCCCGTGCGCAGCACCATCCAGGACGGCTTCGCGCTTCCGCCCATCAGCGCTTTCGAGGCCCTGATCACCCCGCGCACCAAGGGCATCCTCATCTGCAACCCGGGCAACCCCACGGGCTACCTGTACAGCCAGGCCGAGCTGGACCGCCTGCGCGACATCGTGCTCAAGCACGACCTCTATCTCTTTGCCGATGAGGTGTACCGCGAGTTCTGCTACGATGGCGCCACCCACATCAGCGCCATGACCCTGGCCGGACTGGATCAGAACGTGGTGCTGGTGGACAGCGTGAGCAAGCGCTACAGCATGTGCGGGGCCCGCGTCGGGGCCTTCATCACCCGCAATGCGGAACTGTATGCCTCCGTGCTCCGCTTCGCCCAGGCCCGCCTCAGCCCACCCACCTTCGGGCAGATCGCTTCCGAAGCGGCCCTGAACACCCCCGACAGCTATTTCACCGGCGTGATCGGCGAGTACGTGCAGCGCCGTGACATCCTGGTGGACGGCCTGAACACCATCCCCGGGGTGACCTGCCCCAAGCCCAAGGGAGCGTTCTACTGCGTGGCCGAACTGCCCATCGACGATGCCGACACCTTCTGCCAGTGGCTGTTGGAGTCGTTCAGCCACGATGGCCATACCGTGATGATGGCCCCCTGTAGTGGTTTCTATGCCGAACCCGCCACCGGCCGGAAGCAGGTGCGACTGGCCTACGTGCTGGAGCAACCCTTGCTGAAAAAGGCGGTGGAATGCCTCCGCGAGGCCCTGGCCGCTTACCCGGGCACGGACAAGGCCGCCATGGCCAAGGCCGTCGCCATCGGCTGACCCCTTTTCCGCTACTTCCCATGAACGCCCTTCGGTCCTGACCGAGGGGCGTTCGTCCTTCTGTAACCCTGCTTCATCGGATCGCGTTGAAGCGCCCGGCAGCCTGTGATGTGCGCCAACGGATCAACGACCATGAGAAAGCTACTCCTTACCCTGATGGTGTTCTTGGGAACAGCCACGCTCCTCCGTGCTCAAGTGCGGGCCGAGCACCTGTACCAGTTCAACGTTCAAGGCTTGAGCACGCCGTACAACGAGAAGGTCTTTACGGAACTGATGGTGGGCTTCGACCCGCACCTGAAGGTCTCCCACGACCCGCAGCAACAACAGGTCCGCTTGCTGGCCTACCGCCCGCTCAACCTCCAGGAGGTCATCACCATGGCCGCCCAGGTGGGGGTCACCCTCACGCCCCGCCGCATGCCTGGTGAACGGGTGGACCTCGCCGTTGAATGACACCTGCCCTGAACCTCTTCGACCGAACGACCATGGAACGGAACACCTCGATGTTCCAGGCGATGAAGGCCCTGCTGAGGGCCACCTGTGTGCTCGCACTGGTCCTGAACATCCCCGGCGGGCATGAAGCAACCGCACAGTCCTCCTCGGATGCGTGCGGAACTGCAGTTGGCAACCAGTACACCGTAGGTTCCTCCTGCACCTTCGCCGACTTCGACGTGGCTGCCACCTACGTTCCGAACTTCAACCCTGGGACCTGTGGCGCTGGCAACTTCGACGATGGATGGGGATGGTTCGTGGCCACGGCCACCACCACTGCGGTCACCTTCGACCCCGACAACAGCGACCGGCCCATCCTGCACGTGTTCAGTGGTTCCTGCGGCTCCCTCACCCAGGTGGCCTGTGTGGATGCTGGTGCAAATGGAGTGAACGCCACAGTCACCTTCACCACTGTGGTGGGCACCACCTACCATGTACGCGTGCAGCGACAAGCGTCGAACAGCACGATGGATGGCCGTCTCTGCGTGTGGTCACCCCCCAACGATAATCCCTGCGGAGCGGTGGCCCTGCCTGTGGGCACCTCCTGCACCAATACCGCTGGCACCAACCTCGGCGCGAGCAGCACCGTTGGCATTCCCAATCCAGGTTGCGGCCAATTCACCGGCGGTGATGTGTGGTACTCCTTCGTTGCGCCCTCCAACGGTGCACTCACGATCCGCATGACAGCCGGCACCCTCACCAACGGCGCCATGGCCGTTTATGCAGCGCCAAGCTGCGGTGGCACCATGACCCTCATCGAATGCGATGATGCCGACGGCCCCGGCAACATGCCCTTCCTCACCTTCTCGGGCAACGACCTCATCCCCGGCGCCACCTATTACCTCCGCGTGTGGGGAAACTTCAACGCCCAAGGCACCTTCAACCTCTGCCTGCAGACCGCCCCAACCACCGGCAGTTGCTTCTACATCCTGCGCCTGTTCGACCTGGTGGGCAATGGATGGGGCGGCTCCACGCTGGGGATCAGCTTGGGCGGTGGTCCTGCTGTGAACTACACACTGACCACCGGCGACCAGGAGGTCGTCTACATTCCGTTCACGAGCGGACAACTGCTCACAGCCACCTACACCGCAGCAGGCGGATTCCAGAACGAGATCAGCTACTTCGTGCAACTGGGCGTTGGCGTGGTGTTCGGCGATGGCCCCACACCTGCCACGGGTCTTGTGCAGGCCTACTTCACCACGTGTATCCCCCCCAGCCCACCTCCCAGTGATTGTGCCGGCGGCATCACCGTGTGCGGCGACCAGGCCCTCAACGCCAATCCCAACAACACGGGCGTGATGGCCGACCTGGACATCAACACCCGCGGCTGCCTGCTCAACGATGAACGCCAGGGCTACTGGTACCACTTCTCCATCGCCTCCTCGGGCACGCTGGCCTTCACCATCGCCCCGACCAACCCCACCGACGACTACGACTTCGCCATCTGGGGGCCCACGGGTAGCGTGCAATGCCCGCCGAACACGGCGCCGCTACGCTGCAACTACAGCGGCGCCACCGGCAACACCGGACTATCCACAAGCGCTGTCAACCCCTCTGAACCTGCGTCAGGGTCACGGTTCTCCAGTGCCATCAATGTCACGGCAGGCCAGGTGTATGCCATGTACATCAGCAACTGGTCGCGCAGCGGCCTCGCCTTCAACCTCACCTGGCAGCTCACCAACGGGGCCAGCCTCGATTGTACCGTTCTGCCGGTCGAGCTGCTCAACTTCGAAGGAGAAGCGGCTGGTACGGAGGTGAAGCTGGAATGGACCACCGCCAGCGAGAACAACAGTTCGCACTTCGTGGTGGAACGCTTGCAGGCCGATGGCATCTACGCCAGCATCGGCCTTGTACCCGCTATGGGCAACTCCACCAGCACCACCAACTACATGTTGGTGGACCCCGCACCACTACCCGGCACCAATTTGTACCGCCTGCGCGCCGTGGACCAGGACGGCTCCTCCTACATCTCCAATGTGGTGGCCGTGACCTTCCACGCTGCGACCGGCGCCCTGCGTGCATGCCCGAACCCCACCGAGGGCGACCTGAACATCGACATCGAGGTAGTACGCGAAGGCGGCCACAGCCTGCGCATCATGGACGCCAGCGGCCGCATCGTTCGCATCATACAGCAGTCGTTCGCTGCAGGTCCGCAGCGCTTCACCGCGTGGGTGGGCGAACTGGCCGCCGGACCATATAAGATTGCCTTGGAGGCACCGGACGGCACCATACTGCAGACCGGACGTTTGATGAAACAATAACGACAACACCTGTTTCGCGCGCCGCGCGTACCGCCCCAATATGCGGATGGTGCGCGCGGTGTTGCGTTGGGTATGGGGCCGAACACAGGTGCTGTCCAGCAGGCAACGCTCAAGGCCGCTCACCGTCTTACTTATGTGCACCGCAGAGCACCGCCTCTTGGACGGATCAAGGGACTTGCCTAAATTGCCCACCGTAGGAGGCGGTCGGTGAAGGAGGGAACCATCCAAAACGGTCCGCATGGAATTCATTACCCGTGTTCTCTTTTCTGCCCTGCTCATCGCTGTTGCTCCTGACCTGCTCGGGCAACAGGGTGCCGTGGCCGTGTTCCATGTGGTGAACGGGCTGGGATCCGATGGCCATAAACAATTGTACGTGGCCCTGCTTGAGCTCGACCCCGCGGGTCGCATGTCCACCCATCAGGACCTCATCAAGGTCCGCTCGCATGTGGCTCCCAACGAGCTCCTGTTGGCCTTCAACGCACTGGGCATTGGCGAGGTGAGGCCCGTGCATGACCGCATGGTGGACACACCACCCTTCCCAGTGAAACACGATACCGGGAACCCCACTATTGACGAGGCGACCTACAACGCCGCAAAGGCCGCTTGGATCGCGGCCTACCCAGATGCCTACCAGTCACTTCAGGAAAGCACGAACGGTAACCCGCAGTAGCCATGAGGGCCCCTACCGACCGCTCCAGTGAACGCCCGGCCCGCATGTACGCCGTGTACATGGTGTGCGCATTTGCCTTGTTTGCCATGGAGGCCCGCGCCACCACGTGTGCAGGGGCCACACCGCTGAACCCGGCCGTGCTGCCCATTACCAACCAGGCACTGGTGTGCGGCGCCGCGAACGACCTGAACTCCACCAATGTGCCCGGCACCTTGTGCGGCACGGGCGACAACGCGGGTTACAAGAACGGCAACGAGGCGCTCTACGTGATCACACCGACCATCACCGGCCTCTATTCCATCAACGTGAACGGCCAGGCGTGGAGCTCCATCCAAGTGTGGGCGGGCTGCCCCACCTCCGGCGGCACGTGTGTATTTGGCGATGGCAATGTGGGCACCACCACCACCATCAACGTGAACCTCAACGCCGGAACGCAGTATTACATCTGGTTCGACACCTGGCCCACGCCGAACAGTCCATGCCCAGGCACTTTCTCCATGACCCCCCCTGTTTCGGCGCCTGCCTACGACAACCCGTGCGGCGCAACATCCCTGAACGTAGGCACCTCCTGCTCTTTCTCACTTGGCACCAATGCAGGTGCCACAGCAACCACCGGGGTCTCAGCCCCCACTTGCGGCAGTTATGCAGGTGGCGATGTCTGGTACAGCGCCGTGGTTCCCGCCAGCGGCCAATTGATCATCGACTCCAACTCAGGCACTCTTACCGATGGTGGCATGGCCCTCTACACCGCACCCTCATGCAGTGGCCCCTTCACGCAGGTGGCCTGTGATGATGATGGCAGCGCCAACGGACTCATGCCCATGATATCCGCATCGGGGCTGGCTGCGGGCAGCACGGTGTACATCCGCATGTGGGGCTACGCTGGCGCCACCGGATCGTTCTCCATTTGCGCCTATGGAAGCGCGGTCACGCCCCCCCCCGGCGGCTGCATTTACACGCTCACCCTGACCGACAGTTTCGGCGATGGCTGGGGCTCATCGGCCGTGGGCGTCAGCATCAACGGCGGTGCCTACACGTGGTACACCGTTGCCGGCACCTCCAACACGGTGCAGATCCCCGTGGGCGTGGGCAACATCGTGGCCATCCAGTACAACAACTCCGGTGCGTGGCAGGGAGAGAACAGCTACACCATCACCCTGGGCGGTGGTGTGCTGTTCAGTTCCGGTTCGCCGCCCACCGCCGGCCTGGTGTTCACCAACGTGGTCACCTGCCAACCGCCACCAGCGCCACCTGAGGATTGCATTGGCGGCATCACGCTGTGCAGCGGCCAGTCGTTCAGCAACAACACCTCCGGCACGGGCGCCGTGGCCGACCTCAACTTCACCTCGGCCGGTTGCCTCAGCGCATTGGAACGCCAAGGCACGTGGTACAATTTCTCGCCCAGCAGCGGTGGCACAATCGGGTTCACCATCAACCCCGCCAACCCGCTGGACGATTATGACTTCGCGCTCTGGGGCCCCTTCCCGCCGGGCAGCTCGCCGAGCACCATCTGCCCCCCCTTGGGCGCCCCCCTGCGCTGCTCGTTCGCGGCACCCAGCGGGGCCACCGGGCTGAACAATACCGCCACCGACCAGACCGAGGGCCCGGCCGGCGACAAGTGGGTGCAACAGCTCACCGTTACCACCGGCCAGGTGTACCTGCTCTACATCAGCAACTTCAGCATGAGCGGCCTGTCCTTCAACCTGTCGTGGCAACTGGGTGCCGGGGCCTCGTTGGACTGCACCGTGCTGCCCGTGGAACTGATCGCCCTAACGGCCACCCCGGCCGACGACCGCGTGATCGTGGAATGGTCCACGGCCTCGGAGTCGGGGGTCTCCCACTTCGAGTTGGAGCGCTCGCTCGATGGCGAACACTTCAGCCGCATCGGAACGGTGGCCGCACAAGGCCACAGCTCCGCAACCGTGCGCTACCAGTTACTGGACGAACATCCGGCCTCGGGACTGAACTTCTACCGGCTGCGTTCCGTGGACCAGGATGCCGGCGCCTCCACCTCCCAGACCGTGACCGCCTGGATGGGGTCCAAGAGCGAGGCCATCCGCGTGGTGCCCAACCCCACCGACCAGTTCGCCAACGCCATGGTGCACCTGCCCGGCGATGGCAGTTATGCCGTGCGCCTCATCGATGGACAGGGCCGCGTGGTACGTGAGCTTTCCCTGCAGGGCCTCGCCGGCACCAACACCATTGCGCTGGACCTCCAAGGGTGCGATGCCGGTGCCTATCAACTGCTGGTGACCGACCCGGGCGGTGTCTTGGTGGCCCGAGGACGGTTCGTGCGGCACTGAACCGGGTCGGCCTTCCAAGATTGAGGGGTTCTTTGAACCGGCAAGGCAACCCTTGGCCAGTGCGCGCGTCTTCCTTGCATAACAGCAAGGAAACCAGCCTTTTGGAGTTTTCAACGAACCATCCGGGGTTGCCGAACGTACTTAGTTGCCATTATCTTTCACCCGCGTCTAACCTAAAGGACATATGACACTCCGATCGTTCACGGTAATGGCCGCCCTTGTGGTGGCCTTTGGC
>JBEICT010000145.1:0-8719 GCA_040383865.1 Flavobacteriales bacterium
CACCAGCTTTCCATGGGCCAACTGTGCCGTGGCCTCCGGCTCCTTGCGCTTGAGGAAGCCCCGGTAGTCGTTGTCCGGTATGAAGCAGATCTCGTAGCTCTCGCTCTTGGTGGCCAGTTCAGGGAAACCGCTGTCCATGGCCATCTGCCGGATCTCGCTCTTGCGGAAATGACCAATGGGGAAGCGCGTCCGGGCCAGGTTCTTCTGCTCCAGCCCCCAAAGCACGTAGCTCTGGTCCTTGCCGGGATCGAGCCCACGGCTCACCACCCAACGACCGTTGTCCTCCAACTGACGCACCTGTGCATAGTGCCCGGTGGCGATCAGTTCACAGTCCATCATGTCGGCCCGTTTCAGTAGCGCCTCCCACTTGATGAAGGTATTGCACAGCACGCAGGGGTTCGGCGTGCGACCGGCCGGGTACTCGCTGGTGAAATTGCCAATGATGGCATCGCCGAACTCCTCGCGGATGTCGATGATCATGTGGTGGAATCCACGGCTCACGGCCATGTTACGGGCATCGTTGATGCTGTCCAGGTCGCAGCAGCCGGTAACCCGTTTACCACCGCTGGCATCGGCGTAGTCCCATGTCTTCATGGTCACACCGATCACCTCGTACCCCTGCTCGTGCAGCATCAATGCGGTAACGGAGCTGTCCACCCCGCCGCTCATGGCCACCAAGATCCTTCCGTGTTTGCTCATTGTTCTGAACGTCCGACATCCATGTTCCGTTGCTCGTTGCCCGTTGTCAGGCTGAGCTCATCATCCCGCCGACAACCGCGAACCGACAACGATCTACTGTTCCACCCCTCCCACATACCTGGTCACCTTTACCAGCTTCCCCTTCTCGTCATACTCCTTCACCTCCCCTTCCAGCAGGTCGTTCACATACGTGCCTTCCCGCTTCTTGATCTGCCCTTCAAGTACCCGTTGCACATCGGCAGGTGTGCCCAAATTGGGGTCGGCCGGAACAGGCCTCATCAACCACTGACCATTGTCGTAGTACTCGGTGAACTTTCCTTCGCGCTTGCCCTTCACATAGGTGATCTCGCTCTTCAGCTGTTCGTCGTCGTAGTACTCCTTGAAGGTGCCGTTCTCCTTTCGCTCCTTCACCAAGATGCCCCGGGCATAGAGCACTTGCAGTTGGATCGTGCCATCGGCATTGAAGTAGTACCAAACGCCGTCGCGGTCACCGTTCACCACCTGCCCTTCGATCTCCTTCTTACCACTGGGGAAATAGAACGTCATGCGTCCCTCGGGCTGGCCTTTCACGTAATTGGCCTCGCTCTTCAGGGTGCCATTGTCGAACCAGCTCTTCATTTCGCCGTGCAATTCACCTTCCACACGGTGCTCACGTTCAGCCAGTTGACCATTGGGATAATAGGTCAGCTGCTCGCCGTGCAGGGTTCCCGCTTGGAAGCGCTCCACCTTGCGCAATTTGCCATCCGCGGCATAGTAGTTCCACGTGCTGTCCTTGGCCTGCCCCACGTACTTGCCCTCTGCCATTAGCGCACCATTGGGGTGGAAGTGTTCGGCGCGGCTGACCTTGCCATCACCTGCGTGGCGCTGAATGGAGGTCAGCTTGCCGTTCTCGTCCCAATGCATAAAGGTGCCTACCGGCTTGTCGTCCGTGAACTGGCCTAGGTAGCGCACCTTACCATTCGGCCACGTCTTGGACCATGCGCCCTGCTTGCGCCCCTTGGCATCGGTGGAATTGGCGGCAGCGGGCGGTTGCGCGAACGTGAACGCTGCGAACAGCACCGCGATCAGTGTGAAAAGGATGCGTTGGAGCATGACTGTGCAAAAGTACGCCACGCCTGCAAGGGGCATGCCCAATGCCGGGTACCCGTGGCGGGTTACCTTTGCCGCCATCAGCAACCCCCATGAAATTCTTCATCGACACGGCCAGCCTGGCCCAGATCAAGGAAGCGCAGGACCTCGGTGTCCTGGACGGCGTGACCACTAACCCCTCACTGATGGCCAAAGAAGGCATCAGTGGCCACGACCGGGTGATGAAGCACTACGTGGACATTTGCAACATCGTGGACGGCGATGTGAGCGCCGAGGTGATCGCCACGGAATATGCGGGTATGATCAAGGAGGGCGAGGACCTCGCTGCCCTGCACCAGAACATCGTGGTGAAAGTGCCCATGACCCGCGACGGCGTGAAGGCCATCAAGTACTTCACGGGCAAAGGGATCAAGACCAACTGCACACTGGTGTTCAGTGCAGGGCAGGCCCTTCTGGCCGCCAAGGCCGGCGCCACCTACGTATCGCCGTTCGTGGGCCGCTTGGACGATGTGAGCACCGATGGCGTACAGCTGATCGAGCAGATCCGGGTGATCTACGACAACTACGGTTACGGCACGGAGATCCTGGCTGCGAGCATCCGCCACCCCATGCACATCATCCAATGCGCCGAGGTCGGTGCCGATGTGGCCACCTGTCCGCTCAGTGCCATAACGGCCCTGTTCGACCATCCGCTCACCACCATCGGTCTGGAGAAATTCCTGGCCGATCACAAGAAGGCCGCTGCCTCGGTGAAGGCCTGATCCCGGCATGCTTCTGAGCATCCATCCCAAGGACCCCGAGCCCCGGAAGATCCGGATCGCGGTGGAAAAGCTCAACGCGGGCGGTGTGATCATCTGCCCCACCGATACGGTTTACGCCTTCGTTTGCAGCGCCCATCAGCCGCGCGCCATTGAACAGGTGGCCAAGTTGAAAGGGGCCAAGCCCAACAAGGCGGACCTATCGCTCATCTGCAACGACCTGAGCCAGCTCAGCACCTATGCCCGGGCCTTGGATACTGCGGCGTTCCGTATCATGAAGCGCGCGTTGCCGGGCCCGTACACGTTCATTCTGCCGGCCAGCAGCGAGATCCCCAAGCTGTTCAAGAACAACAAGCGCACCGTGGGTATTCGTGTGCCTAACCATCCCATACCGCAAGCCATTGTGGCCGAACTGGGACATGCCTTGGTGGTGGCCAGTGTGCACGACCCGGACAAGGTGGTGGATTACACCACCGACCCGGAGCGCATTGACGAGCACTTGGGCTATCAGGTGGACCTGGTGATCGACGGTGGGATCGGTGGCCTTGAGGGCTCCACGGTGATCGACCTGAGCCAGGGCGATCCGGTGATCTTACGCGAGGGCAAAGGCCCTGTGGATGGTCTGATCTGATCAGGCACGCAGGTCCTGCCAAGCATTGGCCAGATGGTCCGCCAGATCGCCGCTGGTCATCGCGTCCATACCATGCTTCGCTGCCGCAAGGTCCCCGGCAAGTCCGTGCAGGTGAACGCCCACCACGGCCGCCGACCAACTGGACATGCCCTGCGCCAGCAATCCGGTGAGCAGCCCGGTCAATACATCACCGCTACCACCCTTTGCCATCCCTGGGTTGCCGGTCGAATTGAAATGAACGCTACCGTCCGGTGAATGCACCGCCGTGGGCGCTCCCTTCAGCACCACTACACAACGGGTCCGCTGCGCCAGTTCCACGGCTCGTTGCGACCGTTCAGCACTTGAACGTGATGGACTTCCCACCAACCGATCGAACTCCTTTGGATGGGGTGTGAGCACCGACCCGGCAGGCAGGAACGAAAGCCACGTTGGATTGGTCGACAGCAAGTTCAACGCATCGGCGTCGAACACAACGGGAACCTGCGCCTGCTGGATCAATTGCTTGATCACCAGTGCCGTATCCGCATGGGATCCAAGTCCCGGTCCGACCCCGATGGCCTGATAACGGTCCAGCTTAGGAAACCCGGTGATGTGGTCCATTTCCGGGTCGATATCGCACATGGCCTCGGGAACCGTGGTCTGCAGAACGCGCTCTCCCCGACCCGGCACCCGGGTGGTTACAAGACCGCAACCACTGCGCAAGGCCGCACGGGTTGCCAGTACGGCCGCACCCACGTGCCCACTCCCCCCTGCCACGAGCAGGGCGTGTCCAAAGGTGCCTTTATGGCCTGTCCATGGGCGCTTAGGCAAAAGGGCTACGACATCATCGCGTTCGACCAAGTGTTGCTGCACCGCCAGTCCTGCAATGAACCCGTGATGGAGCCCGATGGGCACCACCTCCCAATGGCCCACGTACGCAGCTTGATCGGGAAGCAGGAGCGCTGGCTTGGGGGTTTCGAACGTGAGGGTGATCGTTGCCCTGACAATACTGGCGGATGCTCCGGTCGCATTTCCGTCGGCGAAAAGGCCGGAAGGCAGATCAATGGCGAACACTGGCCTGCCACTGTTATTGATCCACTGAACGGCTTCGACCGCGATCCCGTTCAGTGCTTCGGAAAGGCCTGTGCCGAAGACAGCGTCGACGATAACCTCCTGGGGCTCAATGGCCGGAAAACCACCGACCTCCACCACATCATGCACGGGAATACCGATCTCCGTGCAGCGCATCAGGTTGATGGCATGGTCGGGAGAAGCGGTGTCCCGGTGCTTCACGCGCACCACCCGCACCGGTTGACCGAGTTGGTGGAGGAGCCGCGCCATGACCAGCCCATCACCACCGTTATTGCCCATACCCGCGACCACTAGGAATGGGGTTCGGTCCAAGGGGACCTTGGGCCAACGGGCCACGTGCCTCAGCAGATGCACCGTGCAACGGGTGGCGGCCCGTTCCATCAGGTCAAGCGAAGAGATGGGTTCGTGGGCGATGGTGTACGCATCGGCCGCTCGCATCTGTGCAGCATGGAGGATGGGCAACATGGTGCCCGAAGTTACCGAGCCTCGCGCCCGATCAGCTGTCCAAGATCATGCGGGCCTCACTTCGCCTTGTCGCCCAGCATGGGCACGAAACGGAAAGCGCCCATGTCCCTCTGTTCGAAGGTGCCATCGGCATTACGATCGATGCACAGCATCCGCTGTACGTCGCCCTCGCCCACCGGGATCACCATGCGGCCTCCCGGTTTCAACTGACCCAGCAGGTCCGGTGGTACAAAGGGCGCCCCACAAGTGACCAGCACCCGGTCGAACGGCGCCTCCAACGGAAGACCCTTATAGCCATCGCCAAAGGTCAGGTTCGGTCGATAGCCCATGATCGAAAGGCGCTCCTTGGTACGCAGGTACAAGGGCCGTTGTCGTTCAATGGAATACACCTTCCCCCCGAGCTCCAGCAACACGGCCGTTTGGAAACCGCTGCCTGTCCCGATCTCGAGCACCTTCATGCCCTTGTTCATCCCGAGCAGCTCGGTCTGAAAGGCCACGGTATAGGGCTGCGAAATGGTCTGTTCACACCCTATCGGGAAGGCCTTGTCGGCATAGGCCAGCTCCAGGAATGCCGAATCATCGATGAACTGGTGCCTGGGTACACGGCCTATGGCCTGCAACACCTGTTCGTTGCGAATACCCTTGGTACGGAGTTCCTCAACAAGCTTGCGGCGTAGGCCTTGATGCCGGAATTCGTCCTTGAGCAATTGCATGGCGGGGCGCAAAAGTAGAGGCTCGTTCCCTGCCCCGTGCGGCACCTCTTACTTTCGCGGCCCGCCCGCAGCAAAGGCGCGGTCCACATGGCGAACGAAAGTCCCATCCGCATTGGAGTGCTCGGTGCCGGCCACCTCGGCCGTATCCACTTGCAGCAGTTACTGGAGATACCTGAGTATCAGGTGGTGGGCTTCCATGACCCGGACCCGGCCCGTTGCGCGGTGATCGAACAGGAGTTCGGTGTGGCACCCGTGAGCGGCGGGCCCGAGGCCCTGATGGCAATGGTGGATGCGGTGGACATTGTGACCCCCACCCTATTCCATCACGACCTGGCCACCAAAGCGCTGGAGCGAGGCCTGGATGTCTTCATCGAAAAGCCCCTGGCCAATACGATGGACGAGGCGCGTGCCTTGGTGGAACTGACGGCTCGCACCGGTCGGCTGGTGCAGGTCGGGCACGTGGAGAGGTTCAACCCGGCGTTCCAAGCGGCACGGCCCTATCTGGCCAACCCCATGTTCATCGAAACGCATCGCCTGGCCCAGTTCAATCCGCGCGGCACCGATGTAAGCGTTGTGCTGGACCTGATGATCCACGACATCGACATCGTGCTCAGCGTGGTGAACAGTCCCGTGAAGGAGGTGCATGCCAGCGGTGTGGCCGTGGTGAGCGATACGCCCGATATTGCGAATGCACGCATTGCCTTCGAGAACGGCTGTGTGGCAAATCTCACGGCGAGCCGCATCAGCCTGAAGAACATGCGCAAGAGCCGGTTCTTCCAGCGCGATGCCTACATCGCGGTGGACATGCTCACGAAATCCACTGAGATCGTGCGCATGCGGGCCGTGGAAGGCGAACCGGACCCCTTCGCGGTCACGATCGACCTGGGCAACGGCAAAGGCGCGCGCGAGATCAGCTTCGAGAAACCCGAGGTGCCCACGATCAACGCCATCCGCGAGGAGCTGCGCGCATTCGCCATGAGCCTGTTGAACGGCACTCCAGTGGTAGTGCCCATTACCGATGGTGCCGCTGCCATGGAGACCGCCCACAAGGTGCTGGCCGGCATGCAACTACAAAAGGCGTGAAGACACATACTGATCGCATACGAAACCGCGTTCAACGGTTCCGCACAATGATCGGAACCCTACGGACCCCATTATTGGCCTCGCTTGTTCTGGTGGGTTGCGCCAAGGGGGATCGTGTGCCGGCCTACGTGGAAGTGGCCCCCTTCACACTGACCACCACAACGGCCCAAGGCGCGGCCACCCACAAGATCACGGATGCGTGGGTATCGGTGGACGAGCGATTGATCGGCGTTTGGGAACTGCCTGCCCGCATTCCTGTGCTCGGAGAAGGACGAAAGACCATCAGTGTGGTTCCGGCCGTGAAGCGGAACGGCATGTTCGATGACCGGGTGAGGTACCCCTTCCTGAACACCTATAGCGGCCCGGTTGACCTGGTGCGGGAAGGAACCACCGCTGTGGCACCCTCCACCACGTACAAAAGCAACACGGTATTTTGGATCGAGGGGTTCGACGACCCTGACTTTGCCCGGTTGAGCGTGTTGCCCGCCAGCGATACCACGCTGGAACGCTTCACTCCCGCTTCGAACCCCGAACTGCTCTACATCGACGATTCACCATGTGGTGGGTTCACGCTGGATGCCACCCACCGCTACTTCGGGCTGTTCACGGACGAGGATTTTACGCTCGCCAGTGGTGCGGTATTCCTGGAACTGGACTACCGATGCGACATCTTCTTCACGGTGGGAGTGCTGTATACGAGCAGCAATATTTCCTCGTACGACCCCGTCGTCTTCGTGGCACCTACCGTTCGCTCCAACGGCTTCATGCCATGGAACAAGATCTATGTCGACCTTACCGGCTTCTTCAATTCCCCCGGGGTCTCACAGCGCGACATCTACCTGGAGGCCCGGCTGCCGGACGGAGCGACCAGTGGAAACGTTTACCTCGACAACCTGAAGATCGTTCGCTTCGGATCATGATGGGACGGAGGGAACAGGTGGCCAAATACGTTGCTTCGGACCTTCTGGGCTCCGCCGCTGCTTGGACCCTGTTCTATCTGTACCGCAAGGCCTACCTAGAGCCGATCAAATTCGGCCAGGCCATTCCCATCGAACTGGATGCGAACTTCTACAAGGGCTTGGTGCTGATCCCCTTGTTCTGGTTCGGGCTGTACACCATCATCGGTGGTTACCGCGACATCTTCCGCCGGTTCCGTATCAAGGAACTGGGGCAGACCCTGTTGATCTCGCTGATCGGTGTGGTGCTGATCTTCTTCGTCCTTCTCTTGGACGACCAGGTGGCGGGATACCGCTACTACTACCGTTCCTTCCTCGCCCTGTTCGGACTACACTTCGCGCTCACGTTCATCCCCCGTTTCCTGTTGACCAGTGGTACGGTGCGTCGGGTGCATGACCGGCGTATCGGGTTCAATACCGTGCTGGTGGGTGGGAATGAACGGGCGTTGGCCATTTATCAGGAGATCGAGGCCATGCCCAAATCCCCGGGCAACCGGTTCATCGGATTCCTGCAGGTGAACGGCGGCGACCAACTGCTCACCAGCGTCGGGCTGCCCCGCTTGGGCAAGTGGCACGAACTGCGCCAAGTGATCGAGCAACAGGGCGTGGAGGAGGTCATCATCGCGGTCGATTCGGGCGAGCATGAGCACATGAGCCGCATCATGAACGAGTTGGAAGGCACCGGCGTGCGGATCAAAGTGATCCCGGATATGTATGACATCCTTTCGGGGTCGGTGAAGATGACCAGCATATTCGGAACCCCACTGATCGAGGTGAACCCCGAGATCATGCCGGCCTGGCAGTTCTCGCTCAAGCGCATCGTGGACATCTCCGCCAGCTTCATTGCCCTGTTGCTGCTTTTCCCGGTCTTCGCTGTGTTCGCGCTATTGGTGAAATTCTCCAGCCCTGGCCCTGTGTTCTTTCGTCAGGAGCGGATCGGCAAGTTCGGCAGGCCGTTCACGATCGTGAAGTTCCGCAGCATGTATTGCGATGCCGAGCGTAACGGTCCGCAATTGAGCAGTACCAGCGACCCGCGCATCACTCCGTTCGGGCGCTGGATGCGCAAGACACGCATGGATGAACTGCCGCAATTCTGGAACGTGCTGGTGGGCGATATGAGCCTGGTGGGTCCCCGCCCCGAACGTCAACACTTCATCGACGAGATCACGAAGGTGGCCCCGCACTACCGTCACCTTCACAAGGTACGTCCGGGAATTACCAGCTGGGGGCAAGTGAAGTTCGGCTATGCCGAGA
>JBEICT010000146.1:0-8625 GCA_040383865.1 Flavobacteriales bacterium
GAAAGCACCACGTCCGGGGAGATGCGGTCAAGTGCTGCTGCCACACGTTCACTGTAGCGCCACAATTCGCGGAGGTAGAACCGTGAAGTGTCGATCGGAGCGATGGATACCTCCGTGATGCCCAGGCCTGCATCGAAAATGGGCGGCTCATGCGGATGCAGCACCGTTAGCCGGACGCCGGGAGCTCTGGCCAGTTCCTCGGCCAGCAGCCGTGAATGCCGCTGCATACCACCCATGGCCTGCGGGAACACCCCATCGGTGCACAGGACGATGTGCAGATCAGAGCGGTACATCCTCAGCGAGCAGCGTACGAATTCCCTGGTCAAGGCTCCATTGGGCCTTCCAGCCGGTGATGCGCTCCAACTTGGACACATCGGCCAGCAGGTGCATGCGTTCCACCTTGCGCACGCGCGATGGGTCCACCTCTATCGTGAGCGATCCGCCCAACTGTCGCTCAAAGGCCTCGACCACCTCGCGTACACTGTACTCGATGCCACGACCGATATTGAACACCTCGAGCCCTGTCAGACCGGCATTGAGCAAGGCATCCATGGCGCGGGCCATGTCGTGCGTGTGAATAAAATCGCGCTTGGGATCGAGGTTGCCGAGCTTCAGCGTGCGCGCACCGGCCAAAACCTGCCGTTGGATCTCGGGAATGAGGTGCGGATTGGTCTCGTTGGGGCCGAATGCATTGAAGAAGCGCCCGATGATGGTGGGAATGCCAGTGCGCATCTGGAACTCTCCCGCCAGCCGTTCCGTGGCCAGCTTAGTGATCCCATAAATGTCCATCGGTCCAGTGTCATGGTCCTCGCCCACAGCATGGTCAGTGATGGGATAAACGGCCGCCGTGCTCGCAATGAACACCTGCTCACAAGCAGGCACCGAACCGCAGGCATCGAGCACGTTGATGGTGCCACAGATGTTGATGTCCGAAGCTTCGACGGGATGCTCGTTGCAGTAAGGGATGAAATGGATCGCCGCAAGGTGCAGCGTCCATTGCGGACCGATCCGTGCCACGGTGTTGCGCACAGCGGAGCGGTCGCGGATATCCACCTTGTGAAAATGGTCATCAGGGACCGGGGCGAGGTGACGATGTCCGAAGGAAAGATCATCCAACACATGTACCTCGTGCCCATTCGACACCAATTGCGCACCGAGCGCCGAACCGATAAAGCCCGCACCGCCGGTGATGAGCACCCGCTTTCCCATGGTGCGAAAGTAGGCCCTTCGTCGCTGGCGCAGCTTCATCAGGAACCAGGGGCGGCCTCCTACCTTCGTCCGCCTCGAGCAAACCCAGGCCATGCGCATTTCGGTCATCATTCCCTGCTTCAACGTGGAGCGCTATGTGGAACGCGCCATTGCCAGTGTTTTCGCACAAACGCACCAGGACCTGCAGGTGATCGCGGTGGATGATGGGAGCGCTGACGGGACCCCTGCACTGCTGCGCGAACTGGCTGTACGACACGAAGGGCACCTGACCGTGGTGGAGCAGACGAACAAGGGCGCCTGTGCCGCTCGGAACGCAGGCCTGGCCCTGGCAGATGGCACCTACCTGCAATTCCTTGATGCGGATGATGTGCTCCTGCCCGACAAGTTGTCACATCAACTAAGGATCGCTGAGCTCAACGACCGGCCCGAGCTTGTGATCGGGAGTTCCCGCATCGTGGATCCCAAGGGGAATATCGTCCGTACGGTGGTGCAATTGCCGGGCGACCGCGACCCTTGGATGGACCTGATGTCCCACGGCTTGAACATCACCTCGACGAACCTTTGGAAAAGCGCTTCCGTGCGTGCCGCCGGCGGATGGTCCGAAGGTCTGGGCAGCAGTCAGGAATACGACCTCATGTTCCGCATGCTTCAGCGTGGTGCGCGCGTGGTGCATGTTGCCGAAGTGCTCACCGAGATCCACCAACGGCCCGGCGGACAGATCTCGCAGACGGCCGTGGACCGCAACTGGGTTCGGTTCGTGGAACTGCGGGCGCGTATCCTGGACCACTTGCGCGCCACTCGTCCGGACCTCGATCTGCGACCCTATCAACAGGTGCTCTTCGACAGTATCCGCACGCTCTACCGGCACGCGCCGGATCAAGCCATCAAACTGTATCACCGCCTGCTGCCCAAGGGCTATGTTCCCCAGCGATCAACGGCCACGGGAAGCGGATACCTGCTCTTGCACCGACTTTTCGGGTTCACACTGGCGAACAGGCTGCGGTCCGTGCTGGGCTGAGATCGCGGAAACCCATCAGGCCGTCATGAGCCGGTACAACACCAGGTTCACCCCGGGGATCCGCACCGGTAGCGCGTTGTACATGCCGGAGAGACCAAGTACCATTCGCTTGAACATCCCCATGTCACTTACGATGCGTGGATCAAGCAGCTTGCTGCGGAGGGCGTGCTGCTCTTCGACGGTGATGAGCCCGAGCTTCCGATTGTGTACAAGCTGGATATGGGTCTGATAGATGATGCCCAGCAGCAAGCGATGCCTGCCGGTGGCACGTGATCGATCCTTGAACTTGAAGTAATACTGTAACGCCGCTGAAGTGAACCCATCGAGCAGTGCATACGGTCGCAGCACTTTCCGCTCCTCGGCGATGCGATAGAAACAATCGGGCGCTCCGACCATGGTGAGGTAACGCACGCACGGATGGAACAGGGCCCGTGTGTGGAACTCCACGTCCTGGTGGCGTGGGAACGATTCATCGAATCCACCGAGCGAACGGAGGAAGGGCGCGCGCCACAGGGGCTGCATCACCGACCAAGGCAACCGGTGACGGAGGAACTCGGCCAACGGATCTGCGGCTGAAGGCATCCATCGGTTACCTCCCTCACCCGGCACTTGGCGGAACACCTCCATGGTGGAGACCACGAGATCGAAATCCCCTTTGGGATCGGCGGCAAGTCGCCCCGCGAGGCAATGTGGTGCGAGCACATCATCAGCATCCAGGAACATGATGTGCCCCCCCTTCGCCAACTGAACCCCCAGATTGCGACAGTGATTCGCACCCCTGTTACCGGACTGGAAGTGCAGCCTGATGCGATGATCGGCAGCAGCCAGTTCGGCGATCACCGCACGAGTATCGTCCGTACTGCCATCGTCCATGAATAGCATCTCCCATTCCGGATGGGTCTGGGCCTGTACGGAGGCCACCATCTCCCGGATGTAGCGGCCCTTGTTGTAGCTGGGGACAATGATGGACACCAATTGTGCCTGCGCTGCATCGATATTGGCCCCCAGGGGAACAGGTCCACGAAAACGCACGCGTGAGGTCCCCATACAGCGCACCAATTGGCAGTATGACGCATCAAAGGCCGACTTTGAGAAACGCGTTCGAACGACCCGCTGCATGCGAAGCCGGTCGTCCGTCGAGGGTCTCACCAATCGGGGTAGAACACCATCGGAATACACCCAACCCAACTTCTCATCACGAACCAAGGGGGCCAGATCACCGAGACCTTCCGAGACCAGCACCTTCAGTCCCGCGCTGAGGTATTCCGCGAACTTGGTGGGCGAAGCCACGCGGTTGGTCACCGATGGTTCACGCACCAGCAGGCCTACATCGCAGGCGGAAAGTGCTTCATGCACCTGCGTGTGCGGTACCCACCTGCGTGCCACACGACCAGGGAAACGCTCTTCGAGCAGACGGATATGCGGATCGTCCTGGCTCAGAAAGAGCACACGCGAACGCTCATCCGTTGCCAGCGTATCGGCCAACATGCGTGTTTGCAACTGAAGCGATTGCCAGCCCACCGTGCTTCCCGAATACACCAGAACAAGATCATCCGGTGACCAGCCCAACTGGGCGCGCAGGTCGTTGCTCGCTCCATGTGGACGCTCGAGGTCATGTCCAAGCGTACAAGGAATGACCATGTGATCCCCACCGACATATCCGAAACGGTCCCGCCAGTGCTGCACCAGCGCTTCGCTGACGGCAATGCGCAGATCGGCCTCGATCACCGCCTGTTGCTCCACACGGGCGCACTCCTCGATCAGCTCATCGTTGTCCACGATGCGATACTCCTCCCATTCGGCACCATAAGCACCCCGGCCATCAAGGCAGACCCTTTGGACCATACGACGGGCCCGCATGCGCAGAGCCAGGGCCGTGGCGAACACCCCGCGCCCAATGATGCCGGAGGGTCGGTACCACAGGCACAGTAGCCAAAGCCAGACCCAATTGATGCGCCAGTTGTGCGCACGTGGCACCATGGGCAGTACCAGTGCACCGGGCATGCGCCTTTTGATGGCCTGTGCAGAGCGACCGTAGCCGCGCAACGACACCAAGGCGACAAGCTTCACGCGCTCACCGCCCAATGCGTTCAAATGGTCCACCACGTCGGTGACCTGGCTCCAATACACGCCCGAAGGCTGGTCGTTGTATGTGAGGTAGATGATCACAACGCACGCAACAAGGCATCGAACACGCGCTCCGTGGCATGGCCGTCCCACAGATCGGGGACACGTCCCTTCTTGAACGTCCCATCCGCGATCCTGCTGATGGCGGAAGCAATGTGGTCCAGATCGAACGGGATGAGCTCGTTGGTGCCTTCGAGGATGGTCACTGGACGCTCGGTATTGGGTCTCAGTGTGAGACAGGGTATACGGAGGAACGTGGTCTCCTCCTGTATTCCGCCGCTATCGGTGATCACGAACGCGCTAGTGGACACCAGCCGCTGGAAGGCGAAGTAGTCCATGGGTCCGCAGAGGATGAGGCCTTCCAAGGCCTCCAAGCGGTCCAGCAAACCGGCCTTGCGCAGGTTATTCGTTGTGCGCGGATGCACGGGAAAGACGATGCGATGGGTCGAGGCAACGAACGCGATCAGTTCGACCAGACGCTGCAATTGTTGGGCATCGTCCACCGTAGCCGGTCGATGAATGGTCATGAGCACATGACCACCGGGACCCAACCCGAGCTCTTCGAGAACCGGATCCGCCTGGATGAGCCCCTCGAAGGCCACCAGCGTATCGATCATGGTGTTTCCGACCATGTGCACTGAGGCCGGATCGGCACCTTCGGCCAGCAGGTTGGCACGGCCGCTGGGTTCAGTGACCAGGAAATGTTGCGTGATACGATCGGTCAGGATGCGGTTGATCTCCTCGGGCATGCCCCTATCGCGGCTTCGCAACCCGCTCTCGAGGTGCGCCAGTGGCACGCCCATTTTGTTCGCCGTGAGCGCGGCGGCCAGCGTGCTGTTCACATCGCCCACCACCACGATGGCATCCGGCCGCTGCTGCTCCACCACTGGCTCCAGGGCGAGCATGATGTGGGCCATCTGTGCATTGGGCGAACCGGCCGGTATGCCCAGCCAGTGGTCGGGACGAAGACCGAACTGCTCGAAGAACACCGTGCTCATCCGATCATCGTAGTGCTGTCCGGTATGCACCAACCGAACGTGCACATCGCCCCGTGATGCAGCGACCTGCTTGAAGCGCGTCACCTTCATGAAATTGGGACGGGTCCCGACCACGACGAGCAGTTCCTTCATGAAGTCGAGCGTTTGCGGGTGGCAATGATGTACTCGTCGCTGGCCGTATCGCTCACCTTCTGCGCAGGTGCTCCGGCAATGGTCATGTGCCCATCCGGAAAAGAGCGGTTAACCACGGAGTTCGCGCCCACCACCATGTTGTTACCGAGCACGATGTCGCCGAAGATCTTGGCACCAGGGCCGATGTAGCAGTTATCGCCGATCACCGGAACGCGCTCCTCGGGCCCGGGACGTGTGCCAATGACCACATCCACATGCAACCGGCAATTGCCACCCAAACGCGCTTCGGGATGTATGATGATGGTGCCGCGATGCGCAATGGACAGGCCCGGCCCGCAGGTGTTGGGGGGGATCTCGAACCCACAGCGCACGGCCTGCCGGTGCAGTGCGAAGGACAATAACTTATGCCGCAGGCGGCCCCACGGACCCCGCTGGTCCATGGTATTCAGCAGGTATTCCACCTTGCGGAGGAGGCGTTGGAATCGCCACACCTCGTCGTAGAACAGCGGAGCCCGGCCCGTACGCTTCAGCGCGATGCGATCGGCCTCGAGATAGGCCTGGAGCTCTTCGTGGGTGCGGATCATCGCCTTCCGTACAAGCGGCGCAAGTTACCCAATGCCCCCGCTGCGGCCTCGGCGTACCGGAACCCGAACCAGCGGTACAGGCGTGCATAGGTCGTGGTCAAGGCCTCACCCGGTTCAGGTGCGAAATCCTTGGATAGAACGCGCCCATGTAGATCAAGCGCAGCGCGGGTATCCGTGCGGCCGATGACGCGGATGGCCCTGAACAGGTATTGATCCGCCTCGGCGATCTCCGCACTGTACAGGTGCGCATCCGCAGCCCGCAGGTGCTCGCGAACGGCCACGCGCAGATCGATATAGCGCCGCCAGTTGCCCAGCTCATCGGTACGACTGATCGACCCTTCGGTACGCTTCAGGATGTGCGCCACGATGCGCAGGTCCCAGGCCACATGTCCACCCGCCTTCAGCAACCGGAACGCCAGCTCATAGTCCTGACTGCTGGCCAGCTCTTCGTTCCAGCCACCGACCCGCTCCAATGCCGCGCGCTTCCACAAGTTGGCCGAGGTGGTGCCCAGCCGTGTACGCAACAAGGCCATCCACGCGCTGCCACCAGGTGGCATCACTTCGCGTGTGCGGCCAGCCGCATCGTGGTCAGCGAAACCACCCACGACAAGGTCCGGGCCATCGGCACACAAGGCCAACTGTCCAGCGATCTTATCCGGCACCAGACCATCGTCGGCATCGAGGAACTGGACATAGTGCCCCTGTGTGGCCCGCATTCCGGCGTTACGCGCAGCACATGCACCTGCATTCGATGTCGCCAGCACCCGTAGGCCGCCGGGACGCTCCAGTTCCAGTCGCCTCAACACATCCAAGGTCCCGTCCGTGCTGCCATCATCCACGGCCACCAGCTCGATGTCCGGATGCGTTTGCGCCCACACCGAACGCACAGCGGACTCCACAAGCTGTTCAACGTTGTAACACGGTATGACGATGGCGACCTTCACTCCTGCTGGTACAATGCCACACAAAGTAGTGATCCGCGATCAGCCATCGTATCGTTCCCCGGTCACCAACGAGGACAACAGGTAGCGCAGCTTGGCCATCGACATGGAGCGATCGTTGCGCAGGTAGGCGAGCCAGGTGGCCTTGTCGAAGCGTGGCAGTTGATAGGCCAGGTCGTCCCAGACCCGCTGGATGCGACTTCCGAACGCGGCCTCATCGAAGGTGTGGCGTTGCCTGACGAAGCCCAGGAGCTCATCCAGGTAGGTCCGCAGCTCGCGCACGTCCTTCGCGCCGAAACCACCATCGTAATACTTCACAGCGTGCAAATGGTGCCCGAGGTGCGCGGCATCCGAGGGAAACCCGAACCACTCCAGCACGGCCGCGAACAAGGCTTCAAGGTCCGCACGGCGATCGCGGCCCTGCGTGCTGTTCTGAGGTCCCACGCGGTACTGCACCAGCACGGCATCCACGTTCGCCACTTGGGTCACGTTCAGTAGGCGCAACTGGAACAACCAGTCCTCGCCGTAGCGTGGCCAGTCGTCCTGGAAACGTAACCCGTGTTCGCGCAACACGGCCATGCGGTAGATGGATGTCGGCTGGTAGATGGGGATCTGGAACAGCACGCCGGCCCGGCAATCCTCGTCGCCAAGAGAGGCCTTTCGCAGATCGGACGGCGTGCCCAGCACCTGCATGTGCGATCCGCTGGCACCGAGCTTCGGATATGCATCCATGAACGCCACCTGCCGCGCGATGCGATCGGGCATCATCACATCATCAGCATCCATGCGCACGATGTACTCGCCGGTGGCCGCATCGAAAGCGCGCTGCGCACAACCGGCCGGACCGAGGTTCTTCTCCAGTTCGATCACCTTCATCCGCGGATCGGTGCAGGCCCGCAGCATGGCCAGGCCATCATCGGTACTGCGGTCGTCCACCGCGATCAGCTCGAATTCCGTGTAGGTCTGTGCGAAGATGCTGTCAAGGCACTCCTTCAGGAAGGGCGCCTTGTTGAACACCGGCAGCACCACGCTCACCCTCATGCCTCTCTGCGTCCGAGCCAGCGGCCCAAGGTGTACTTGGCGAGGTAGCTCATGTGTGCCACCGAACGGCGGTCGCTTTGGCGGATGTGTTCCATGGCAGGTGCAAGGCCATGGGCAGGGAGGAAATGAAAGAGCTTGTCCCATGCCCGGTGCGTGCGCTGCCGGAACTCCTCCTGCGGGAACAGACGGAGCTCATCGTTCAATGCGATCAGCTCATCCACCCATTTGCGCAGGCGGCGGATATCCGCTGCTGACGGGGGCTTGCTGAATGCGCGTATCAGCATCAAGTGGCACTCGAACTGCTTCTGGCCGATGGGCATTCCCAACAACCGGAACACATGGCGCAGCACCTCTTCGCGCCGTTCGCGCATCGATTGGCCATGATTGTTGTTCTGTGCCCCCACGCGATAGCGGACCAAGGGCACTTGCAGGTTGCCATACTGTGTATGCTGCAGGAACTGCAGGAAGAACAGCCTGTCCGAACCCACACGGGGCCATTCGGGCCGGTAGCGGATGTCATGCGCGCGCATCACCGAGGTGCGGATGATGCTGGCCGGATCGAGCACCGGCATGCC